>JBGZBP010000014.1:0-47105 GCA_041844735.1 Bacillota bacterium | reverse complement strand
GGTATGCCATATGTTGCGGAAGATGCTGAATATGTTTTCACGGCAAAGAATTCTTCACCTGCGGCACCTGCAGAGAAGCTTTCTGAAAAGTTTGAGGAGATAACAGCTCCTGCAACAGCAGATGAGAGACACTTTGTTGATTTGAGATTTGATTATAAGGACTTGGATAAATTTAAGAAGAGCATGACGCAGGTAATGGTAAAGGATACCGTTACAGGCTTCGTTGCGATAACTGTTGCAGATGCTGCGGGAGACAGTGATACTGCTGTGTTAAGGGCGGAGAGCGACAAGGTGTACTTGAGAGTTTTTGCGGCTAAAGGCAAACCTTCTTTTGACTATAAGCAAATAAAAGTAGTGTTTGAAGGCGGTGATGAGAAGGTTGTTGATGTGCCGGCAGGAAGTGGCGGCAGCAGTGCCCCCGCGGAGTATCTCGGTGCTGAAAAGGGTAGAGACTGGACAGGTGAGTTCATCATATTCAAGTTCAACTTTGCAAATGCCGATGAACTTAGAAGAATTATAGAAAGTGTTATAGTAGATGGAAAAGTTTTCACCGAGAGTACTGTGGGTGCGGACAGCAAGCACTACAAGGTGGAATATGATTTCACAAAACGTATAGCAAATATAAAGTTGGCGCCGGATATGTTTGAGCCGCTAAATTATAAAAAGGTTCAAATCAAGTTCAATAACGGCAAGGAAATAGTGCATGATATGGTATAAAAAATAATCCGAACAGGATGTAAGTTTCCCTACATGGCAATACTCCTTATTGAGAGAGGAAAGTACATGTGGGGAAATTTGTTTTCAGGAAAGGGGAGAGTGTTAAGTATGAAAAATATTGCCGGAAAGAGTATTGCATATATTCTGGCAGTCGTAATGATTTTTTCTTGTGTACAGATTCCTGTATTTGCGAGTGGGAATTCAAACGTAAATATTGAGCAAGGTTACGTAAATAAGCTGGATGATAAGCTTAAAACGGAGCTTGCCAAAGACGGGGATGATATAGAAGTTATTGTTATGCTGAAAGAAAAAGCGGATATTGAAAAAGTAGGGCAGACAGCGAAAAAAGCTTTTACGGGAGAAAACGCCGATGTAAGGAAGAGAAAAGCGGTAATCGGTGAACTTGAAGAGGTGGCATTGTTAAGTCAGGAGGATTTGATAAAGTACCTGGAAAGTAGAAAGAGTAAGGGAGATGTAAAGGAGTTCAAGTCATATTACATAATAAACGGAGTGTTTGTTAAGGCAACAAAGTCGGTTATTTATGAGCTTGCAAAGAGAGATGATGTTAAGAAGATTTTTTTAAATAAAAAGATTAAGACCATTGAGCCGGTAGCCAAGAATGCAAAGCCGAATCAGTTTTTTGCAAGAGGAGAGTATGACAGTATTGCCGGTGATGAAATTGAGTGGAGCTTGAAAAAAATAGGTGCGGATGCCGTATGGAAAAAGCTCGGAATCACGGGGCAAAATATTACCGTGGGCATTATAGACAGCGGAACAAACTATGAACTGGATCAACTGAAAAACAATTTCAGAGGATATGAAAAGTCCACAGGAAAGTTCGTAACGGACGGGAATTATGCGGACTTTGTGGACGGAGGAGCCTTGGCGGGAAAAACCGATGCTGCCGATCACGGAACACATGTGGCGGGAACGATATGCGGGTCACCTCTTATAGTTGGGGGTAAGAAAATCAATGTTATAGGTGTAGCGCCGAATGCGAAGTTTATTGCAGCAAGGGCGATAGGACCGAGAAGCGGGTCGGAAGCGGATCTGCTGTCAGCGGCTGAATGGATGTTGAAACCCGGCGGAGATGCCGCAAAAGCACCTGTTGCAGTTAATAATTCATGGGGTAGCGACAATTCTAATGATGATTGGTTTCAAAGCATGGTGGACTCTTGGAGAGCGGCTAATATAGTTCCCGTGTTTGCTGCGGGAAACATGTCCGGAGGAGCATACAATTTTGATGGAAGTATAGCGAATCCCGGAAATATAATAAATACTTTCTCCGTGGGAGCAGTGGATGTTAACAACAAACTGGGGGCTTTCTCAAGGGTGGGTCCATCGGCGTTTGACAGCACGGGAAATAAGATAAAGCCGGACATTTCGGCTCCCGGAGTGCAGGTGAGGTCCATAAAGGCGAACGGCAGATACGAGAGCTGGGACGGCACAAGTATGGCGGCTCCGCATATAACAGGAGTAATTGCCTTGATGAAAGAGGCGAATCCTGCTTTAAAGGTCGAAGAGATTGAAAAGATTTTGAAGGAAACGGCGACAGAGGCAAAAGACAGCAGATTTAAGAACTCACCGAACATGGGATATGGATACGGTATAGTAAACGCGTTTGATGCAGTATCGAGGGTCAAGGATAATGTAAAAGGCGGAGTGATAAAAGGAAGAATAACTACCAAGGGTGAGGATATAAAGAAAGCACAGGGAGATATTACGGCAGCTGCGGTTTCATACGTGGGCAGAAAGCTTGAGGTCAAAGGACATTTCACGGATGACGTGTCTGTTACAAAGGTGGTCTTGAAATATACTTTTGACGATAACACATGGAATGAAGTCTTGATGGATAGAATTTCAGGCACTGTAAAGGATGGTGAATATTCTGCAGTAATTGATGCGGACAAGATAAAAAAAGAGGGAAGTATCAAGATTAAGGCTGAGGCATTTGATTACGGGCATCCTACCGAGCCTATCAAGACCGGAACGATAACTGTAGAAATAAAAAAAGGTATAGAGCCGGGGAGCTATGCCAACGACTTTGAGCAGAATGCCGACGGATGGCTGCTTCAGGGCGACTGGGGGCTCGGAACCAAAATAAACCCTTTGGAACCGGAGCCTCAGACCGGTAAAAAATATTTGGGCACCAAGATAGGATATGCATCGCCTACGGTGCAGATAGACAGTTATCTGTGGATGCCTCCTATAGATATATCGAAAGTCGATAAAAATACGGAGCATTTAATCTTAAAGCATAACGAATATGTGGGTGTTAACGGGGTCACTAATTGTATAGTGGAAGTGGCAACGGACGAAAAAGGACCGTGGACTGAGATAGAGAGAAAAAGGATTCCACCGGGAACTGTTCCTAAGTGGACGAAAGTAAATTACAACCTTGACAGCTTTATAGGTAAATCTGACTTGTTGCACGTAAGATTCAATTTCCACTACCCTGATCACGGTGAAGGTGTAGGCTGGTATATTGATGATGTATCGGTGGTTAAAGGTGATGATGAGGCACCGGATGCGGTAAAAGGGCTTAGTGCAAGATTGACAAATGAGGGTGTACAGTTGTTTTGGTTGCCGTCGGAAGAGAATGATGTGGACGGGTATACCGTCATGCGAGCAGAGGACGGAGCAGACTATAAAGAAATCGGATATGTAAGACAGGCACTGGATGCGTTAGGATATCTTGATGGCACTGCTGTGTCCGGGAAAACATATAAATACAGGGTTTTGCCGACAGATAGCTATAAAAACAAGGCGAGCGAACCGAAAGATTTTATAATCAAATATGAAAAACCGGAAAATGTTTTCTTCGCAAATTTCAACGATAATGACGGAGAGATGTCTACAGGCACGGTTTCCGGTAATGTAAACGATTGGGAGCGCGGAACACCGAAAAAAGTGGCAAACAAGGATTCGATTCTGGGTCTTAGGGAAGCTCAGGAGGGACTTGATAAAAAGCAGAACGGAGATGTTGTTTGGGGGACGAATTTGGGTAAAATGCCTCCGGACAAACATGGACTGCACAATGCAAAAGTGTCAAAAGGGCAGGATTCATACTTGCAGACCAAGAAGCTGAGCATACCTGACAAGGATGGATTTGTTCTTGAGTTTGAATCATATAATGCATTGCATTATTTACAGGACTACCAGGAAAATCTTATGAGTGTGCTTATATCCGACGACGGGGGCAACAGTTTTCACCATTTGATACCGGCAAAGACCATAATGAATCCGGATTTAAAGTGGAGATGGAGCTGGATGGAAGCAAACCTTGATAAATATAAGGGCAAGGATGTTATTATAAGATTTAATATTAAAACGACCAAAAGTGATATCCTGTCGGAGTATGATTTAGGATGGTATATTGATAATATTAGGATTGGAAAAAAGGCGGAGACTTTGAATGCAAGGGGGATTAACAAGCACTTGAGCAGAGTTTTCGTCAGCGATGATATACTGCCGTTGAACCATATGGTATTTGGTATTGATTCCAATTCGGATCATACGGGAGATGTAATCAAAGATGAGGAGAGAAATATAATAAAGGCATATGCAAGAGGAAACGGCACTGCCGGAGAGATACCTCTGGAAGCGACAGTGGAGGTGCTGGAGTCCGAAAAGCAGGTGATGACAAGGGCAGAAGACGGAACCTACAGTATGACTCACGCTGCGAACAAGTCGGTGGATAAGTGGACTCTGAGGGTGTCGGCATATGGATATAGACCTCAGGAAAGGGCGATAACCCTGAATGAAAACCAAGATATAACACAGGACTTCAAGCTTGAACCGAAGAAGCAGTTTAAGATAAAGGGTGTTGTTTCGGATAAGCAGGGCAGCCCTCTTAAGGATGCCTATGTCAGAGTGTTGCAGGACAGCAATTACAAGATTGCAAAGACGGATGATCAGGGGAAATTCGAGATTCCGGATATATATGAGGGCGAGTATACATTGAGAACGTTTGCGAAAGGATATTTTGCTGAGGAAAAAGACGTAGCTTTGGATACATCCGACAAGGACGTTAATTTCAATCTTGAAAGCAATGATTATGTTGACAGCACAATTAAATATGATTCGGGAAGACTGCCGAAAGATTCTTCTCTTTTGTTAACTATGAAAGACAGAGGGATAGCTGTGAGATTTAGGCCGGACAAAAAAGGGGGTCTGGTAAAGTCGGCGGATATTTACATAGAGGTACCGGATTCCATAACTTTCAGAAAGCTTTCGTTCGGAGTGCTACAGCACAATGAGAAGGGGAGACTGGTGGAAATAGGAAGATTCCGTACAGAAGAGGTAAACAGTACAGGGTGGTACAACCTTGATTTGTCATCCGACAACATAAGGACTGACAGAAGTTTTTATGTGGTGGTAAAACAGCTGGAAAAAGCACCGAACAGTCTGGCGGTGTCATTGGATAAGGATAGCGATAAGGACAGTCAGGGACATAAAAACACATTCCTTTACAATGGAGCGTTTTCACATATTTCCAAAATAAATATTGTGGGAGCGGCTATGATACGTGTGAACATGCAATATCCTAAGGATGCAAAGATAAATACATATGATAAGGATAAGGATTGGGATTGGATAGAAAATGCGGCACCGGAGGCACCGGGAAGCGAGGACGATTTTGAGTTTGATGAAGGTGTATGTCCGGGTACTTCGATTAACGGATATATCAAAAAATATAAAGGAAAAGGCGGACGAGTGGTTATTCCTGACACAATAGGAGGAAAGCAGGTAAATGCGATAGGAAGTGAGGCTTTCTCCGGATACGGAAAGAGCTCGGAAGAAAAGATTACATCCGTTGTTATACCTGACAGTGTTAAATATATCGGTAACAAGGCATTCCAGAGCAACAGGCTTACCGGTATAAAGTTGCCTGCGGGACTGACGGAGATTGGAGAGATGGCGTTTGCTTATTCTTCCGATTATAGCGCCGGAGGAATAAAGAGCGTTAATATACCTGAAAAGGTGACTAAAATAGGTAAGGGAGCATTTGCGGCATCCGTAAAAAAGATAACCGGAATGGAGGGGATGACGGCTATAGACGAGGGAACCTTCAGGGAAATTGCGGATTTAGAGATTGATATCCCGAATGTTACGTCTATTCATGAAAAGGCGTTCGGAAGCGGGTCCGCAGGAAAATATGTCAGATGCTTCACTAGAAACGGAAACAAGAACAATCTTACAAGTGTAGACGGCAAGTACTTGGTGGATCCTGCCAAGGTTTCGATTCAGGGAATAGATAAGAATACGGAAAAAGAGCTTTTGAAACAGGAGTTGATAGGGGAGACGCTGCAGTCGGGAACTACATATGATAAGAGTATACCTGCGAATAAATTTTACAAGATTGGGGACAATGTTACCGTGAAAGCACCGACAATAGCCAATCACAGCCCGATGGCGACAGGAGTGGATATTGTATTGAAGCAGGCTGTAAATAAGGCTGTGTTCGAGTATACAAACACGGTAGGGGCGGTAAGAACGCCGTTATTGGCAGGGGATAAAGTCATTTACGGTAAAACCACTGCGGGAGCAACTATTATCTTTGGCGGTAAGACATATAAGGCTGACGAGAACGGAATTTATGAGATTTCGCCGGACACTCCTTTGGTGAAAGGACAGGATATAGCCTATAAAATTTCCGATGTGGCGGGAAACGTTGCAGAAGTGAGCTTTAAGGTAGAGGCTGCGAGCGATTACAAATATGCCGGAGCGGATTTTGCGGTAGATGACCATGGAGTAATAACAAGATATCTTGGAAATTCTTCTGAGGTGACAATACCTCAGCTTGTTAAAAACAAGAATGTGAAGAGTATCGGAGCAATGAGTTTCTATAAAATGGGCTTGACTAAGGTTAGTTTCTTTGAGGGAATTACTGAAATAGGAGCAGGAGCTTTTGCGAAGAACGATTTGAAAAATATAGAGCTTTTAAACACTATAAGAATTTTAGGCGACTATGCATTTTTGGGAAACAAGATAGAGTCTCTGGCATTACCTAGACTTACGCACAAAATAGGTGACGGAACTTTCATGGATAATAACATTGAAGAATTTTCTACAGGAGAGTACACCGGACATTTTGGAGAAAAGGCGTTTGCGAACAATCGCATCAAGTCAGTCAAATTTAAGGGGAATGTAGAGGAGATGGGTGAGTATGCTTTTGCAAACAACCAAATAAGTGAGCTTTCCTTTAAAACTATTACTGCCGGGGATGCAGGGGGAGGACATTCTCATGTGCTGACGGAAATTCCAAGAGGAGCATTTCTGAATAACAAATTGAAGGAAGTGAGGCTCCCTGCAAAGGTGGTGGCTGTTGATGACAGTGCCTTCTATGATAATCCTGTGCTGGTAAATCTGATTACGAAAGAGACCGGTATCGGAGATTCTGTAAGTGGAGAGCACAAAGGGCATATAGTGAACGGTGCGGAGCTGAAAATAAATTATGTTAATGAGAGCAATGTGGAAATTTCACCTGCCGAAGTATTGGTAGGAGACGGATTGCGTGAGAGAACGGTGCCGGATGCGGGTGTATACTACAGACAGGGAAATAATAATGTTAATCCGAAGACGATTAACGAGTATGATAAGCCTGCCTCATTCAAAAAAGAGATGTTTGCCGGCAAAGTTAACGAACACTCAGTGGTTTATAAAAAAGGAGGTTCCGGAGGAAGCGTGCCTTCGCCGGGAGGCTCGGGAGGAATAATATATCCGCAAGTACCGAAGAAAGATGATGACGGCAAAAAAGAGCCGGAAGTGCCTAAAAAGGAGGAGTTGGTGAAAAAATTTGCTGATATCCCGTCAAACCATTGGGCTAAAGAGCAGATTACATACATGCTTGAAAATAATTTAATGCAAGGTGTGGGACCGGATATGTTTAAGCCTGACGAAAAGGTTACAAGAGGAATGTTTGTGACTATCCTTGCGAGATATTTTAAGGATGAAAAACAGGGATATGAAGTTAAGTTTAATGATGTTTCATCAAAGGCATATTACTATAACGCTGTAGGATGGGGAGTATCTAACGGTATAATAAAGGGATTTGACGAAAATACTTTTGCACCGGATGTACAAATTACCAGAGAGCAGGCGGCAGTGATGATAGCGAGGTGCAACGCACTATTGAAAAAGAAACTCCCTGAGAGCGGAACGATTGATTTTAGCGATTCTGAAACGATTTCAGGATTTGCAAAAGATTCGGTTAAGATGCTTAAGGGTGCGAACATAATTAGCGGCAAGCCGGGGAATAGATTTGCGCCTAAAGAGTTTATCACAAGGGCGGAAATTGCAAAAATCATATACAGCTTGAATAGGTTTACAGGACAATAGAGATTACTTTGTAATGAAAGATATTGATTTTTTCATTACAAAGGTGTATAATATAAAAAATATATTGGAGGGGGGTGTTGTGATGACTCAGGCAGTAAATGTTAATTTTCGTATGGACAAAGAATTGAAAAAAAATATGGAAAAAGTTTGTGAGGACATGGGGCTTTCCATGACTGCTGCATTTACGATTTTTGCAAAAACGGTTAGCCGTGAAAAACGTATACCTTTTGAAGTTACGGCAGACCCCTTTTATTCAGAACGTAATTTAGCACATTTACGTCGAGGTGTTGTAGCACTGAATATGGGGAAAGGGATAGAAGGTGAATTGTTAGAGGAAGACAAATAATGCGAAAGATATGGTTTGAAGAAGCGTGGGAAGATTATTTGTACTGGCAGGCACAGGATAAAAAGACATTAAAAAAGATTAATGTTCTGATAAAAGATATAGAGCGTAACAGTTTTGACGGGATAGGTAAGCCGGAGCCGTTAAAAGGGGATTTAAGTGGTTTTTGGAGCAGGCGTATTGATGATGTGAATCGTGTTGTATATCGCATAGTAGAGGGGAGGTTGGAGATACTGTCGTGCCGAGGTCATTATGATATTTTTGATAGATAAATAGTGATGTTTGCAACTTTACGAGCTGAAAATTAAGGGTTGTATCCGGGAATGTCGGAAATTCCTTAAAAAAGTTAGTCGCGACTATTGACAGGATTGTTCATCGGGAGTATAATGTAATCACGGTTAGACAATACTAACTAATCGTTTTATTAATTTTCCTTTCTTAAAAAACATAAAGAAATTGGAATTACGATGGAGGATACGAGATGAACAAAGTTGCAGTGGTATTTTGGAGCGGCACGGGTAATACAGAGGCTATGGCAAATGCAGTGGCAGAGGGCGTTAACGGTGCCGGAGGCGAAGCTGTATTGTTACAGCCGGGTGAATTCAATTCTTCTGTTATGAAAGATTATGGGGCAGTGGCATTCGGATGTCCGTCTATGGGTGATGAAGTGCTTGAAGAGTATGAGTATGAGCCTATGTTTGCCGACTTGGAAAATGATTTGAACGGTAAGAAGATTGCTTTGTTTGGATCATACGGTTGGGGTGACGGTCTATGGATGAGAAACTGGGATGAAAGAGTTAGAGATGATAATGCCAATGTGGTTTGTGACTATGTGATGGCAAATGAAACTCCTAATGATGGAGATTTGGAAAATTGTAAAAAACTTGGTGCAGCATTAGCGACTGCATAATACCTTATAGACCTTCATACGCTATAGGGTGGAATATTTCTTCAAAAAATAAAAACTATAAACAAGTAAAGAGCGTGCATATCAAAGTTCCTGTTGATATGCATGTTTTCTTTTATTTTTAATTTTAAAATAGTATATAGCAAATAGGCGGCTTATAGGACAAATAAACATGCTAACGATGCTCAAAAATCGATATTAAGAGATGGTGAAAAGCCTTTAATATTTTTTGCTCAGGATATATAATAATAGAAATTATAATATGTCAACGGTAGGAAAGGTGAACTGTGGTATGGCGATAAATAAGCAAAAAAAGAGTGTATTTTTGATAGTAGGTGCTGCACCCTATCAAAGCAATGATATAGAGAATTATAAGAGAAATTTATACACTGCAGTTTCACATGAAGATAGTTTATTCGTGTGCTGTGCGGATGGAGGGGTGAGTCTGGCAGAGGATATGGGGCTAACAATAGCGGCGATTGTAGGGGATTTTGATTCAATGGATTTTGCTGCGGAGTTATATGATGCTCCGGATGCTGACATTGATGTAAAAAAGCTTAATCCTGTTAAGGACAATACCGATCTTATGGTATGTGTTCAGAAAGGCATAGACGATGGGTACGACGACTTTATTCTTATAGGGGTTACCGGTGGAAGAGAGGATCATTTTTTGGGAGCTTTAGCTGCGTTGGAATATTTAAATGAAAATGGAAAAAGTGCGGTAATAATTGATCATATAAATGAGGTAAAATTTTTTAATGCTCCTGTGAGTATTAAAATCGCCGATGAAAATACAAAAAAAGGTGAAAAGGACAACGGGACAGGCTATAAGTATTTTTCAATCCTGTCTTTAGACTATGAGCTGGAAGGGGTTTCAATAAAGGGAGCAAAGTATGAAATTGAGGGATTTAACTTAAGGAGAACTATGGATCGTTGCATAAGTAATGAAACGGTTTCAGGGCAAGTGGCTGAAATATCTGTGGATAAAGGAAGGGGACTGATAATAAGAAGCAGATAAGAATGCTGCAAGAACGGGAATTTACGGGCTGGACATAGAAAGGAAGATATAGTAGAATAACTCTAAATATTTCATGGTTGGGAGCATACAATTATTATGAGACTTAATAAATATATAGCTCAGTCCGGATTGGCGAGCAGGAGAAAGGCGGATGAGCTCACGGCTGCAGGCAATGTCAAGGTGAACGGTGCGGTAGTGATGACTCCGGGGATAGATGTGTCGGAGAACGATAGAGTTGAAGTAAACGGATTTCTGATAGAACCGTCAAAGAAGAAGGAATATGTTTTGGTAAATAAACCTAAGGGATATGTGACAACGGTAAAAGATGAACATATGAGGCCTACGGTTATGGAACTGGTGGCGGATATAGATGCGAGACTTTTTCCTGTAGGAAGATTGGATTATAATACGTCAGGGCTTTTACTTATGACAAATGACGGAGATATGGCATATAAGCTGACACATCCTAAGCACGAGATGCAAAAGACATACAGAGTAAAATGTGTGGGAAACATATCTAAAGAAAGGATTGCAAGGCTGAGATCCGGAGTGGACATAGGAGGATATGTAACGAAACCTGCATATGTGGAACTTATCAAACACGCAGGAAAGCACAGTGTGGTAGAAATTAAAATCCATGAGGGCAAGAACAGGCAGATAAGAAAAATGTTTGCCGCCGTAGGGAACAAAGTCATTGATCTTGAGAGAACAGCCATAGGAGAGATTCATATAGGGCATTTGAGAGAGGGGCACTACAGAAAGCTGAGAGCGAAAGAAATAGAGTATTTAAGTAAATAAATTTTATATATATGTTTTAAGGAGGAGAAAATATGGCTAAGTATATAATGGCACAAGAAAATTCGAGAGTTATACCAAAAGAGGATAAAATTTTCGGTATTAACAAGCTTGCAAAGGAAATGATAGCGAAAGAGGGCAAAGAAAACGTTATAAACGCCACAGTGGGGGCTCTTCTTGATGACGATGGGGAGTTGGTGGTGCTTTCTTCGGTTGTGGATGTACTTAAAGATTTGAGCCCGGTGGATTTTGCAGAATATGCACCTATCGGGGGAACGCCGGACTACCAGGAGGCTGTTAAAAAAGCTGCTTTCGGTAAGTTCGTTCCCAAAAGTTTTACAAGGGCGTTAGCTACACCCGGAGGTACCGGAGCTATCAGAAACACCATCGAGAATTATAGTGTAAGAGGAGAAAAAATTCTTACTTCAGATTGGTTCTGGGCACCATACAAGACTATTGCTCAGGAACTGGAGAGAGATATAGAGACTTACAGCTTGTTTGATGAGAACGACTGTTACAACCTGAAGGCTTTCGAGGAAAAGGTGGCGGAGATTTTAAAAAATCAGGATCATCTGGTAGTTATAATAAACACGCCGGCACATAATCCTACAGGATATTCTTTGACTATTGAAGACTGGAACGGTGTTATAAAAGTGCTTGAAAAATATGCTGCGGGTAAGCAGGTGGCTTTGCTTGCCGATGTGGCGTATATAGACTTTGCAGGTGACGAGGAAAAATACAGGGAGTTCTTGCCGGTGCTTGACAGCTTGCCGGAGAATATTCTCGGTATATTGGCTTTCAGTATGTCAAAAGGATTTACTCTATACGGGCTAAGGGGCGGTGCGATGATTTGCATGACAAAGAGTGAGGCTATTGCGGATGAGTTTGTTTTGGTTAACAATTTTTCTGCAAGGGCAAGTTGGTCAAACTGTCCTAGGGCTGCAATGAAAGTGCTTAGCAATATATATGCAGATGAGGAACTTTTGGCTAAGGTTAAGGCGGAGAGAGCGGAATTTTGCAATATGTTGGTTGCAAGAGGAAAGGCTTTTGAGAAGGCATCAAAGGAAATTGGCTTGAAAACGGTGCCTTTTGACACAGGATTTTTTATTTCTATCCCATGCAAAGATCCGGAAGCGGTCGGTAAAGAACTGCAAAAATACGGAATCTTTGCGGTGCCTCTGGCAAAAGGGCTCAGATTTTCGGTAGCCTCAATTTCACAGAAAAGGTGTGAAGAGATACCTAAGAAGGTAAAAGAAGCCATGCTGGAGGTGGGAGAAACACAGTAATACATTTTTATAAAAGGAGGAGAAATGTTCAATAAAAAACCAAGCAAAAAAACAAGAAAGTTATTAGTTGTAGGGATTTTGATTTTATCACAGGTGTTTGCGTTTTCGGTGGCGTATGGGAATCAGGCACTTTTGGGGTGGGCAAGATATTCTCCTTATTATATGGAAGAAGTGACTCTTTCCTATAGTGACAATGCTGATGACGGAGAAGAAGGACGGATAATATCCGGGTCTTCAAATGTGACGGTAAGAGCGATAAAGGGTATGACTCTTCGTGAGGCGGGCATTGCTCTCAGGAAGGGGCCGGAAAGAGAGAAACACAGATTCGCCGGATGGTATGTAGGAACCAAGGGTGAAGGTGAAAGATTTACGGAAGATTATAGAATATTTGATAATATGGACGTGGCAGCCAGATGGGTTAAGACGTATACGGTTTCCTTCAATGCCCTGGGAGGGGATTTCGGACAAGAGGGATACTGGAACATGGCTATTCAGATGGATCATAATTATATGATATCACAATCGGATGTTCCGACAGCCAAGAGAGCGGGCTATAAATACGATTATTGGAACACGAAGCCGACGGGTAAGGGAATCAAGATACCGAAGAATGAAGTGTATATGTACAATTTTGAAAATAGAGACACTACACTTTATCCGATGTGGGAGGTGATTAATCCGGACCAAGCGGTGACTGTTACATTCGATAAAAATATAATGGGCGAGGAAGACAATGCCACTGTGGATAGAATCCGGTTGGTGAGAGGAGATCATGTCGGAGACGCTATGCCGGAACCGCCACAAAGAAGATATTACAAGTTTACGGGATGGAGCTATAAAAGGAACGGAGCAGGCGATTCGACATTTACAGGAACGACCGGAGTTAACAGCTCGGTTACTGTTTATGCTCAGTGGAAGGTGGACGGAGACACTTATCCGGATGTGGACAAAGTCCGTGTAAATTTCACCAGCCCGAAAGCCAATGTCGATGCACAGCCGGCGACTCTGGAGCTTAGCAGCGGTGACAAGATAGGATATTTTATGCCTGAATCGCCTCAAAGGGTAGGATACCTTTTTAAGGGCTGGATGAGAAGTGATACGAAAGAAGATGTTACGGCTGAAACGGTAGTTGAAAGAAGCTTGACTTTGGAACCGAAATGGGAGTTGTTTGTAACAGGCAATCTCAATTATGGAAATTCGCCGTATGCATTGATAATGAAAGATAACGGATTGACCTCAGACGAAAAAGAAAGATACAAGAAGTCATTTGATGAAAACAGAAACACGTTTGTCACCGGAAAAGTGCCTCGGAACGGGACTGAGGGCGAAAAGTTCTCAATATATGCATGGGGGAAGAAATCAGAGGAATTTGTCAACTATGATAAATTGGAAAATGCAGTATTCATGTATGCGGGTAAAAGTTTTACAGATCCGGGAATATCTCACCTTGTGGGGCCTGAATATACGGAGTATGCCGTGAAACGTACGGTCGAGGTGGATGTGTTTAATGAAAACCGAACCGGTCAGAGCCGGCAAAAAGATTTTTCAAATGTGACGAGACAGAGGATACAGTTAAAAGACGGTGAAATCGAAACTGAAATGGATAATCTGGTTAATGTCAAAGTCAGACCGGGAGTGTATCAGATAGTTTATACATATGTGCACCCGCAGGACGGAAACAGCGTGATAGCTACAAGACCTTTGATAGCACTCTATGATAAGGGGGATGTGGATCTTTCGGGAACTGTAGATATGAAAGACGCCGATTTAATAAATAAAAGGTACAAGGAGAAACTGCCATATGATTTGCCTGCAGATTCTTCGGAAGCGACACCTGCGGTAATGGCAGAGGGCGCTGAGGAAGTGGCGCAAAGCCCGGAAGAAAAGCTTGCTGCACTGGAAATCGCAAAAAGGGTGTACAAGTACAGAATATGCGATATTAATCAGGATGGTAATGTGAATGCCGTAGATGGAAGAATAATATCTGCTAAAAGCGGAAAATAAAAAAGCACCTACATATCAGTAGGTGAAACGCTGTAGTTTTGTTTGAGCGTAGACAAGATAACATTTGTCTGCGTTCTTTTTATTCCCGGAAGACTTTTAATCCTGTTCATCAGAGCTTCAAGTGTTTGGGTGCTTCTCGTCGTAATCATGAGTATGTAGTCATATTCGCCTGTAACATAGTGACACTCAAGTATTCCGGGTTCTTTGTCGATAGCATCCAGAAATTCTTTTGTATTTTTCGGGCTTTCAAGACATATGCTCATAAAAACGGACAGTTCCTGACCTAGAGCGTGAGAGTCCAGGATTACGGTATATTTTTCTATGACACCGGAAGATTCCAATTTTTTCAATCTTTCACTTACAGCAGAAAGAGAAAGGCTTACTTTCTTGCTCAAGTCGGAAATAGAAATTCTTGAATTTTCCTGTAATGCCTTTAAAATTTTCGCATCTATATTATCCATTCTACACACCTCCGCAATCTTTCTATCTATATTAACAATAAACGAAAAAAATTGCAAGTGGAAAAACGGCGAAAAGATATCGGGATGGAAAGGGCGGATGAGCATAACGGTCGAAAATCCGTGGGAGCATATGTGTTGTAGCAGTAATGAAAAAATGGTATAATACTGTGATATGTTGAACCATTTTAGGAGGTAAGAAATGACAAACAAGGTAGATGTCGAATCGGTTGTTGATAATGAAAACAGCGGTGAAGATAAAAGTACAAATAATTTTATACATAATATCATAGACAAAGATTTGGAAAGCGGTGCTGTTACAAAGACAATAGCGACAAGGTTTCCGCCGGAACCGAACGGATACCTGCATATCGGACATGCAAAGTCAATATGCTTAAACTTTACAACAGCACAGAAGTATTCGGGAACATGCAACCTGAGATATGACGATACAAATCCTGTTAAGGAGGATGTCGAATATGTAGCGTCGATAGAAGAAGATGTGAAATGGCTCGGATTCCAATGGGACAAGCGACTTTTTGCTTCCGATTACTTTGATAAGATGTATGACTGTGCCGTTATGTTGATAGAAAAAGGCAAAGCGTTTGTGTGCGATTTGACATCGGATGAGATAAGGGAATACAGAGGGTCGCTCAAGGAGCCCGGAAAGGAAAGTCCATATCGAAACAGGACAATAAAGGAAAATCTTGAACTGTTCGAGAATATGAAGAATGGGATGTACAGTGACGGTGAGAAGGTATTGAGGGCAAAAATAGATATGAGTTCACCGAACATCAATATGAGAGATCCGGTGATATACAGAATAGCTCACAGTACACATCACAATACAGGTGACAAGTGGTGTATTTACCCTATGTATGATTTTGCACACCCTATAGAAGATGCCATAGAGGGAATAACACATTCTATATGTACCTTGGAGTTTGAGGATCATAGACCGTTATATGACTGGGTACTGGAAAACTTGGAATGGGTGTCGCCGCCAAAACAGATTGAGTTTGCAAGACTGAACCTGACAAACACCGTTATGAGTAAAAGGTATCTGAAAGCTCTTGTTGATGACGGAGCGGTGGACGGATGGGACGATCCGAGAATGCCGACCATTGCAGGACTCAGAAGACGTGGATTCACGCCGGAAGCTATAAGAGATTTTTGCGAGAGAATAGGTGTGGCAAAGGCAAACAGTTCGGTTGATATAGCCTTGCTTGAACATTGTATAAGAGAGGATTTAAAGAAAAAAGTAAGCAGTAAGATGGTGGTGCTTGACCCGTTAAAGGTAACTATAACAAATTATCCTGAAAACGAATCGGAACTTTGCACTATAGAGAATAATAAGGGAACCCCGGAAATGGGTGAAAGACAGGTTAATTTCTCCGGACAGATTTATGTAGAGAGAGATGATTTTATGGAGGAACCGATTAAGAAGTATTTCAGATTGTTCCCCGGCAATGAGGTAAGACTCAAGGGTGCATATTATATAACCTGCAACGAGGTTATAAAAGATGATGAAGGTAATGTTACGGAGTTGCTTTGTACATATGATCCGGAGACGAAAAGCGGATCGGCAGTTGAAATGAGAAAGGTAAAAGGAACAATTCACTGGGTAGATGCCAAAACTGCCGTGCCTGTTAAGGTAAGAAATTTTGATTACCTGATGGTACAAAATGATGAGGGAGAAAATGAGATAAACCCCGACTCGATGCAGGAGTTTGATGCATTTGGAGAGGCGTCATGCAAAGATATCGACATGGCGGAACGCATACAGTTTTTCAGACACGGATACTATATTCAGGACAGCAAACTTTCCGACGAAAATGCACCGGTATTTAATCGCATAGTGGGATTGAAAAGTTCTTTTAAAAAATAGGCGGCAGATTCCAAAATTAGAGGAAACATGGCATGGATTATTACAAAGAAGCATTAAAGGTTCATAGAGAAAACAAGGGAAAACTTAAGGTTGACAGCAAAGTGCCTCTCAGAAACAGAGAGGATTTGAGCGTGCTGTACACCCCGGGGGTGGCGGAGCCTTGCAGGGCGATATCACAGGACGGGTCGGCGGTGTACGAGTTGACGGGAAAGGCAAATACGGTAGCCGTAATTTCGGACGGGTCTGCCGTATTGGGGCTCGGAGATATCGGGGCGGAGGCATCGATACCTGTTATGGAAGGCAAATGTGTACTCTTTAAGGAGTTCGGAGGTATTGATGCGGTACCTGTTTGCCTTAGAACTCAGAGTGTTGACGAGATGGTGAATATTATAAAGAATATTTCGCCCACATTCGGAGGGATAAACCTTGAGGATATATCCGCACCGAGATGTTTTGAGGTTGAACGCAGGCTCAATGAAATTTTGGATATACCTGTATTTCATGATGATCAGCATGGTACGGCTGTCGTAGTGGCGGCTGCGGTAATAAATACTGCGAGAATGTTCGGGCGTGACATTAGCGGATTGAAGGTGGTAATAAACGGTGCCGGAGCAGCAGGGACTGCCATATGTGAACTTTTGTCGGAGATGGGGATAGAAAACATAATAGTTTGTGATAAACATGGCATTATAAAATCCGGAGACGACAGATTTACTGCTACAATGTGGGATTTGGCGGATAGAACAAATCCGGAGAAAATAGAGGGCAGTTTGAGAGATGCCATGTATAAAAGCAATATATTTATAGGTGTCAGCAGACCGGGCATGGTGACGGAGGAAATGGTTGAAAGTATGGACAATCAGCGTGCAGTGTTTGCTATGGCAAATCCGGAACCGGAGATTATGCCGGAATCGGCGAAGCGTGCGGGAGCGATAATCGTAGGAACGGGAAGATCGGACTTCCCTAACCAGATTAACAACGTACTGGCTTTCCCGGGGATATTCAGAGGAGCTTTGGACAGCAGGGCTGATAAGATAACAAAGGAAATGAAATTGGCGGCTGCCCGTGGACTTGCGAGAATTATTGCGGATGAGGAACTGAGAGAAGATTATATAATACCTGATGTGTTTGATAAGAGAGTTTGCCCGGCAGTCGCCGAGGCGGTGGCTGAGGCATGGAGGAGAAGATAGATATGGGATTTCGTACAGAACATGACTCCATGGGAGAAATCAGAGTAGATGAAAAAAGAATGTGGGGAGCTCAGACACAGAGGAGTCTGGAGAATTTTAGAATAGGGAATGAGAAAATGCCTCGAGAAATTGTAAGTGCCATCGGGGCGATTAAAGCTGCATGTGCTGTTGTTAATATGGCATCAGGCAAGATGGATCCCGAAATGAGCGATGCTATTTTTGAGGCGGGAAAAGATATTTATTCGGGGAGTTATGCAGAGGAATTCCCTCTTTCGGTATGGCAGACCGGTAGCGGAACACAGACAAACATGAATGTGAACGAGGTCATAGCGAAGATTGCGATGAGCAAAGCCGAGGGGTTAAGGATTCATCCGAACGATCACGTGAATATGAGTCAAAGTTCAAACGATGTTTTCCCGTCGGCAATGAATATAGCTTTCAAAACAGCATGTGTTGAAAAATTAGTTCCTGCTATTGAGGCGTTAATAGAAACCTTTGATACTCTCGAAAAGGAAAACAACGATATCGTTAAAGTTGGAAGGACGCATTTGCAGGATGCTGTTCCTATTCGTTTCGGACAGGAAATAAGTGCATGGAGTCATATGCTTCAGCGTGACAAGGGAAATATTATTGCGGCATTGTCGGGCATAGAGGAACTGGCTCTCGGGGGCACTGCGGTCGGGACCGGAATAAATGCCCCGTGTGGATTCGGCGAAGCTGTGGCGAAAGAATTGAGTGATATAACAGGGCATAGTTTCAGGAAAACCGAAAATACGTTCTCGGAAATGTCATCGAAATCACAGGTAGCATGCTTTCATTCGGCATTAAAGAGTTTGGCATGTGATATGATGAAGATAGCAAATGATATCAGATGGCTCGCAGGAGGGCCGAGGGCAGGATTGGCTGAGATAGTGATTCCGTCAAACGAGCCCGGAAGCTCTATAATGCCGGGCAAAGTAAACCCTACTCAGTGTGAAGCTATGACGATGGCTGCGTGTCAGGTGATGGGCAATGATACTGCTGTTACAGTTGCGGCATCTCAGGGAAACTTTCAACTGAATGTTTACATGCCGGTAATTGCATACAATGTGATTCAGTCTATAAATCTTTTATCAGATGCGATAGCTTCGTTTAATGATAACTGTTGTAAGGGTATTCGCCCGAATGAGGACAAAATGATCAGGTATTTGGAGGAGTCGTTAATGATGGTGACGGCGTTAAGCCCGGCGGTGGGATATGATGAGGCGGCAAGTATAGCAAAATATGCATATGAGAACAACAAGACGTTGCGGGAAGTTGTGCTTGAGAGAGGAATCATGTCCGCAAATGAGTTTGACGAGGTGATGAACCCTTTTAATATGGTGTAGTCGGAGAATAATGATGAAAAAAAATATACTGCTGACAATTGAATATGACGGCTCGTCAATGAAAGGTTGGCAGAAGCAGGAGGGACAGACTACCGTTCAGGAGACGCTGGAAAATGCGCTTGAAAAATCATTGGGAGAAAGAGTCGTGCTGGAGGCGACCGGAAGGACGGATGCAGGAGTCCACGCATATGGACAATGTGCAAGTTTTTTTACTGAAAGCGGACTGCCTGTAAACAAAATAATGAGGGTTACAAACAATTTTCTAAATGTAGGGGAAAGAGTATCTTATCCGATGGGAAGCATAAGGGTCGTTGATGTTAAGGAAGTAGCCGAGGATTTTCATGCGAGATTTTCATGTATAGGAAAGACTTATGTGTATAGGCTGGTTCCGGGAGATGATGTCGATATTTTCAAAAGAAGCTATTGTTATAATGTAAAAAAAGACGTTGATGTTGGCAGCATGCAGGAAGCAGTAAAAAAAATCATAGGGAAAAAAGATTTTGCATGTTTTCAGGCAGCGGGGGGGACTCCGAGGAAAACGACAGTAAGGACGATATTTGATGCAAGAATATTGGAATCCGGGGGAGAATTGATACTGGTAATTACCGGTGACGGATTTTTGTATAATATGGTAAGAATAATCACGGGAACATTGGTTGATGTGGGACTCGGGAAGATAAAACCGGAAGAAATTGACAGAATGATTGAGAAAAAAGACAGGACTTTGGCAGGGCATACTGCTCCGCCGACAGGCCTTTACTTATATAAAATATATTTTGATGAGGGGGAGATGAGAGAATGGATAGACCGGATTGGGATGAATACTTCATGGAAATGGCGAAGTTGACACAGAAAAGATCTACATGCATGCGGAGACAAGTAGGGGCGGTAATAGTCAAAGATAACAGAGTAATGACGACAGGGTACAATGGAGCACCTTCGGGAATTGCACACTGTGAAGATAGAGGGGGATGCCTTAGACAGAAACTGGGTGTGCCGTCAGGTGAAAGGCATGAACTGTGTATGGCACTTCATGCTGAGCAAAATGCTATAATACAGGCAGCACACTTGGGGCAAAACATATCGGGGGGAACGATATATGTTACACATCAGCCGTGCGTTATATGCTCCAAGATGATTATCAATGCAGGAATCAAACGTATTGTTGTGGAGCAGGGGTACCCGGACGAACTCGCCAGAGAAATATTGAAAGAGGCGGGATTGGAAATTGAAATGATAGGAGAAAAAAAGGGAGGTAAAAATGGGATTGGAGATTGATGCTTTTGATTTGGGGATGTCAGGTATTACTTTCCTGACTTTGTTTAAAGTTTTTCTGACAGGTGTGGTGATTACTACGGCTGTGACACCGATAGCCATATGGATTGCACCGAAAATAGGAGCTGTGGATATACCTAAGGATGCCAGAAGAATGCATACGAAGCCGATGCCGAGATTCGGAGGGATAGCTATATTTGCAGGAACGATTGCTTCAGTTTTAATATATTTACCTATGACGGAAAAGGTATTGGGGGTTGCCATAGGCGGCACAATGATATTTCTTGTGGGAGTGGTGGACGATCTTAAGACCATGCCTGCCAAGGTTAAATTTCTTTGTCAGATAGTATGTGCAGGTGTACTTTATTTGTTTGATGTAAGGATACTTCACATATCGAATCCTTTCAGGGAGGGAGATTTAATATTTTTCCATCCTGTTGTCAGCCTGATTGTCACAGTGCTTTGGGTTGTAGGCATTACAAACACTATTAACCTTATTGACGGATTGGATGGACTCGCTGCCGGAGTTTCAACGATTTCTGCGGTGGCGATAGCGTATGTGGCATATATTCACGGGGTTTACGGTATTACTATAGCCATGCTTGCGTTGGCGGGCGGAACGGCAGGATTTTTGCCTTACAATTTCAATCCTGCCAAGATATTTATGGGAGATGCAGGATCGCTATTTTTGGGATTTATGCTGGCATCGTTGTCATTAATATCTCCGTTTAAAAAAGCTACTTTTGTTGCAATGATTGTTCCGGTGCTTGTGTTGGCGGTGCCTATATTCGATACGGCCTTCGCAATATTAAGGAGACTTTGGAACAGACGACCTATCATGGAAGCTGACAAAGGACATCTTCACCACAGGATAATAGCGGCAGGATTCAGTCAGAGACGCACGGTTCTTACGATTTATGCGATAAGCGGCGTTATGGGCGTGGCAGCTATAACGGCAAGCAGGCATCTGAGGGTGGAAACCGCATTGCTTGTGGGAATAGCATTTACATTAATATATGTGTTTTTAAGTGACAGCAACAGTGTGGAACTCGTGAAAGCGGCAAAGGTAAAATCAAAGGGCGATGAAACGGAGGAGGACAGATAAAATGAAAGTTTTGACAGTGTTCGGGACAAGACCGGAAGCGATAAAAATGGCACCTTTGGTAAAGGCACTGGAAAGAGAGAGCGGCATAGAGTCCGTATTGTGCGTTACAGCTCAGCACAGGGAGATGCTGGATCAGGTGCTTTCACTATTTGAGCTTAAGCCGGACTATGACCTCAATATAATGAAAAAAAATCAGAGCATAAGTATGATTACATCAAATGTTATCAGCGGGCTTGATGAAGTGATGGAAGAAGAGAAACCTGATATAGTGTTGGTACATGGAGATACTACGACTACCTTTGCTACCGCATTGGCAGGATTTTATCATAAAGTTAAGATAGGACATGTGGAGGCAGGATTAAGAACATACGATAAATATTCTCCTTACCCCGAAGAGATGAACAGAGTTCTCACAGGGCATTTGGCGGATTTTCATTTTGCACCGACAGTGCGAAATGTAGAAAACCTTAAAAAGGAAGGGATAAATGCAGATTCTATATTTATCACGGGAAACAGCGTGATAGACGCCTTGTTGGAGGTGGCAAACAAGCCATATGAATTTGTCGAGCCTACACTTAAATCCTTAGATTTTGAGAACAAGAGAATAATAACAGTAACATGTCACAGACGAGAAAATTTGGGAGAGAATATGGAAAACATATTCAGTGCCATAAGAGATATAGCAGATGAATTTGAAGACGTGGAAGTGGTGTATCCTGTACACCTCAATCCTAAAGTGAGAGAAATTGCCGATAAGGTGCTGGGAGATTCGCAAAGAGTACATCTTATAGAGCCGTTGGAATACCAGCCGTTTGTAAACTTGATGGCTAAGTCGTATTTTATAATTACGGACTCCGGAGGGATGCAGGAGGAGGCACCGTCACTTGGGAAACCTGTTCTTGTAGTAAGGAAAGAGACGGAAAGACCGGAGGCTGTAGAGGCAGGTACCGTTAAGCTGGCGGGAGTGGACAGAGACACAATCTACAGCATGGCTAAGGAACTTCTTTCGGATGAGACGGCATATATAAGGATGGCAAAGGCGGCGAATCCTTATGGCGACGGAACAGCTTGTGACAAGATTGTTAAAATATTAAAGGAACAATTGAAATGATAGACAAAACGGAAGATAGGGATACAATAAAAATTGATAATAAATCGGTGTTGAGTTCTCTAAGAACAGTGGCGCTGCCGATAGCGCTGCAAAGTATAATAGCGGCTTCCTTAAGCCTAGTGGACAATGTAATGGTTGGGTCGCTTGGAGAAAAGGAATTGGCATCGGTAGGGATGTCCACGCAGATATTCTTTATACACTGGATGATGATGTTCGGTTTTACCAGCGGGATGACCATGTTTATGTCACAGTTCTGGGGGAAACAGGATATAAAAAGCATAAGGAAGACTATAGGATTTGCCGTGACTGTATGTATGCTTGGCGGATTGGTTTTCTTTTTACCTGCAATAATAGTTCCGGAATTTGTAGTTTCGCTGTTTACAGATAACAGCGATGCGATTCGGATGGGAGGTCAATATGTAAGGTTGGGCTCGTGGACGATACTGTTGGTGGCAATAAGTGTACCTATATCATCAGGATTGAGAAGCACACAGCAGACAAGAATACCGCTATTTGTAAGTGTTTCCGCATTTTCGCTTAATACTTTTATGAATTACTGTTTGATTTTCGGTAATTTCGGACTTCCTGAACTTGGAATCAGGGGGGCCGCACTTGCTACAGTGATTTCACGTATATTGGAAGTGGCGGTATATTTATATTTGATGCTCAAGTCAAACAATATCCTTAAGGGCAAGGTTGGAGAGTTTTTCGGTATGCCTTGGCAGGATGCGAAAAGGATGTTTAAAAGAGCTGTGCCTACTACATTAAATGAAATGTTGTGGGGGCTGGGGACATCGGCATATATGGCAGCATACGGTAGAATAGGTATAGCAGCAGCTGCAGCCGTGCAGGCAGGGAACACTATAAATAATATGTTTATCTTGGCAGGATTCAGCATCGGGGATGCCATACTTATAATGGTAGGGCAAAGACTTGGAAGAAATGAGTTCAACTATGCATATGCACTTGCCAAGAAGCTTGTGGCTGTGGCGGTAATGGCGGGAGTAGTAGGGGGAGCATTGCTTGTGACACTGTCAAAGCCTTTGCTTAGCCTGTTTGAATTTACTAAAGAAGGGCAGCACTATGCATTTGTAATATTGTGTGTATATGCGGTAGCAATGCCGATAAAACTTTACGCCGGAGCACACGTTGTCGGAACTCTCAGGTGCGGAGGCGATACGGCTTTCGCGATGAGAACTGAGATTTCATGCGTGTGGGGAGTGGGAGTGCCTTTGGCATTTATAGGAGCACTATACATGGAATTTCCGGTATATGTGGTAGTGGCTCTTGTGCAAATAGAGGAAGTTATAAAATCTATAATTTTGACATTCAGATTTAGGAGCAGAAAATGGGTTCGGAATGTCGTAAATGAACTGTCAATTACTGAATAAAACCTACCCTAAAGGGGAAGATTTGAGCGTATAAAGCTTGAAATCTTCCCCTTTGAAGCAAAAAAGAACCTTAGATTTCATATAAAGAAAGTGTTAAGGTTTTTAGAAAAATCGTTAACATCGGATTTGGAATTTTGTATACATTAGCATTTTCAAGCTCGAGAGGGATTTATATGAAGGGTGCAAACTGTATACAAAAATACTTTACTATTCTGAAAAAAAAGAATAGAATAATTGTTAATTATTATTGATGAGGAAGGCATGACTTAATTGTCAGGTAAGGAGAAAAGATGGATAGTTTTGAAAGATTTAAGAATAAGATTGTCATCTATGCGATTGTTATTATGTTGATAATAGCTGCGGGTTCTGTACCTGTCATGAAAGGCGATTGGAGATATTTTGCAGGACTTTTGTTCGGTACCGTTATTTCCGTAATCAATTTGTATTTGTTGGCATATGAGTGCAAACAGGTGGCTACGGTAGGGAACAAATTTATTTCCGTGTGGGGATATATTCTGAGATTATTTCTGTTCGGTGCGGTCTTTGCAATCTGCATCAAAATATCACTACAATCCGGTCTGGGAGCGGCAATCGGAATCATGACCACCAAGGTGGCGATGATGATTGTAGGGTTGAGGAAAGATAAAACCGTTGTGCAACCGGAGCAAAAGGAAGAGAATCGGTAGTGGAAATTTCATAAGAAGGAGGTAAAAGCGTGCATGATATAAACCATTTGGGAGTCAGAAGGATATTCGGAATTTTGGATGGGAAGATTTTTTTCACTGAAACCGTAATATGGGCAGCGATAATAGCACTAATTTTATCTGTAATTGCTATTTTGCTTGCACGGGACTTGAAGAAAATTCCTAATGGAAAGCAGGTTATTGCCGAAATGATAGTCGAAAAAGTCTACGGTATGACCGGAGAGATAATGGGAGAAAAATACGGAAAGAAATATGCTCCGTATATGGGAACCTTGTTCTTTTTTCTAGTCTTTTGTAATATGGGTGGACTTTTTGGAATCAGACCGGTAACCGCTGATGTCAATGTGACCTTTGCATGTGCGGCGATAACGTTCTTTTTAATACTTGGCAGTTCTATAAAAACTAAGGGTATCAGGGGACATTTTAAAAGCATGTGTGATCCGTTTCCATTTATGTTGCCGCTTAAGATTATTGAGCAGGTATCATTACCGGTGTCGCTGGCATTCCGAATATTTGGAAACATATTCGGAGGAGCCATAATTATGGCACTGCTGATGACATTATTGGAGGCTATGAGTGAAGCTATTCATTTACCTTGGCCATTCTTACAGGCGGTAATACCGCTTCCTGCAAATTTATTTTTCGATGTATTTGAACCGATTTTGCAGGCGTTTATTTTCACTATGTTAACGATGGTGTTTACGGCGGAATCTTTGCCGATTCACGACGGAGATAACCATTAGTATATAATTTGTTTTAGATAAAGAAGGGAGAAATTTATTATGACACAGGTATCATCAGAAGCATTTATTTTGGCGTTATCAGCATTAGGAGCAGGTATAGCTATGCTTGCATCAATAGGTATAGGTATAGGACAGGGTTTTGCAGCAGGTAAGGCTGTAGAGGCGGTTGCAAGACAGCCTGAGGCCAGCGGCGAAATTTTAAAGACAATGCTTGTAGGTCAGGCGGTAGCGGAAACAACAGGTATCTTTGCTTTCATCATCGCTATCGTATTGGTATTTGTTAACCCGTTGGTGCATATGTTGTAATCGTTAAAAACAGATAGAATGAGAGGTAATGCACATGGAAAAGTACAGTTCATTGATGGAATTTAATCCTACATTGGTGATGGTAATGATTACGCTTTTCGTGCTTTATCTTATCTTGAGAAAACAATTTTTTGAAAAGATTCGTAATCACATCGAGGCAAGACAGAACGAGGTGAAAAATACTTATGATAATGCTGCTCAAAAAATGCAGAATGCAGAAGAAATGCTGAAGCATTATGAGGAAAAACTTGGCGAAGCGGATGCAGAAAAAAGAGAGATAATAGCTGTGGGTAAGCAGAGAGCTGATGCACAGGCAAAAAGCATCATTGATGAAGCCAAGGAAGAGGCGGCGAGAATCAAAGCTAAAGCTATGGAAGAGATTGAGCATGAAAAGCAGAAAGCTGTTTTGGAAATGCAAAACCAGATTGCAGCCCTTGCGATGTTAGCTGCTGAAAAGATTTTGGAAAAACAGATTGACGAAGCGGAACACCGTGAAATTGTCAATAAGGTAATCGAACAGGCAGGTGCAGGCAAATGGCAGAATTAACAGTTGAAATCACATATGCTCATGCACTTTACGGTGCGGCATCGGAGCTGGGTAAAACGGAAGAAATGCTGGCGGAGTCCAAGGAGCTGGTGAAGCTTATAGAGGATATTCCGCAGTTTAAAGAGTTTCTTTCAACACCCATAATAGCAGCAAACAAGAAAAAAGAATCCATAAAAAAAATATTTGAGGATAAGATAGAAAAAGAGATCCTTAATTTCCTGTATGTCTTGATAGACAAAAGGAGAGCAGGGCATCTTGCAGGTATAGTAAAGCAGTTTGAAAAGCTGATATGTGAGAACAGCGGATTTTCTCTCGGCACCATCTTTTCAGTAACTCCTCTTTCAGAGGAACAGCTTGCATCTTTTGAGAAAGAAACAGGAAAACTTTTGCAGAAAAATGTGAGACTTGAGAATCGCATTGACAGAAAGCTGATAGGCGGGGTGCGTATTTTCATAGAAGGAAAAGTGATAGACGCTTCCATCAAGAGAGAGTTAATGAACATGAGAGAAAGTCTGAATTAATAGAGGGAAGGATGGTGAACATAAATGAATTTAAAGCCTGAAGAAATCAGTGCAGTAATTAAAGAACAAATAAAAAATTACAAAAGCGAATTGGAAATTTCAAATTTCGGCACGGTTATCCAGGTGGGTGACGGTATTGCCAGAGTATACGGGCTTGAGAACTGTATGGCGGGCGAACTTTTGGAGTTTCCGGGTGAAATATACGGGATGGCATTGAACCTTGAAGAGGATAACGTCGGGGCGGTAATCATGGGTTCCGATCGTGAAATCAAAGAGGGGGATATAGTAAAGCCTACCGGAAGAGTGGTAGAGGTGCCGGTAGGAGATCAGCTGATAGGAAGAGTAGTAAACCCTTTAGGTCAGGCTATTGACGGAAAAGGTCAAATTAAATCCGATAAATTCAGACCGGTAGAAAATGCAGCACCGGGAGTGCTTCAGAGAAAATCTGTAAATGAACCGTTGCAAACAGGTATAAAGGCAATTGACTCCATGATACCTATAGGAAAAGGTCAGAGAGAGCTTATAATAGGAGACAGGCAGACAGGAAAGACGGCTATCGCCATAGATGCAATAATAAACCAGAAAGGTAAGGATGTCATCTGTATTTATGTGGCAATAGGTCAGAAAAAATCTACTGTGGCCCAGTTAGTGCAGACGTTGGAGAACAGAGATGCTATGGATTATACCATCGTAGTTTCCGCAACTGCCAGCGATGTTGCTCCTCTTCAATATATTGCACCTTATGCGGGGTGTGCTATGGCGGAGGAGTTCATGTATCAGGGCAAAGATGTTCTGATTGTCTATGATGATTTATCAAAGCACGCCGTGGCATACAGGGCAATGTCTTTGCTTCTTCGCAGACCGCCGGGAAGAGAGGCGTATCCGGGAGATGTATTTTATCTGCATTCCAGATTGCTTGAGAGGGCGGCAAAGCTTTCAGACAGTCTCGGTGGAGGTTCAATTACCGCATTGCCTATAATTGAGACACAGGCAGGAGATGTTTCAGCATATATACCGACAAACGTGATTTCTATTACGGATGGACAGATATTCCTTGAAACAGAACTGTTCTTTACGGGACAGAGACCGGCGGTAAATGCAGGTATTTCCGTATCCAGAGTAGGTGGAAATGCACAGATAAAGGCGATGAAGACGGTGGCGAGCAAGATTAAGCTCGAACTTGCTCAGTACAGAGAACTTGCGAGCTTTTCACAGTTCGGATCGGATGTAGATAAAGATACAAGAGAGAGACTTAATCACGGTCGTATCCTGATGGAGATATTAAAGCAGGGACAGTATGTTCCTATGAATGTTGAAGATCAGATAATGATAATCTATGCGGCAACAAACCGTTTCTTGGCTGATATACCTATGGAAGAAATAAAGACATTCGAGAAAGAATTTATCGAACATATGAGGACACAGGCTCCTGAAATCGGCAGAGAAATTGTCGATACAGGAAAACTTTCAGAGGAACTGCAACAGAAATTAACTGATGAAATCAACAAATTTAAGAGTATAAGATAGAAATTTTAATGAGGGGGTACGAAAGTGGCAACATGCAATACCAGCGATATTAAGCGTAGGATAAAAAGTGTAACAAGCACGGAACATATAACAAATGCAATGAAACTCGTATCTGCCTCTAAACTAAGAAAAGCCAAAAGCACTTTTGAAAAAACTCAGACGAGCACGGAGCACGTGGTTGAAACTATAAATGAGATTTTTCACAGTTCAAGCGGTATACCGAAACGATATCTTGAAGGAAATAGCGAGATTAAAAGCACTTGTTATATAATAGTCACAAGCAACAGGGGGCTTTGCGGTGGATTTAATTCCAACATTATAAAGCTTGCTGAGGCGGAAATGGCGAAAAGAAAGAGTAAGGCAAGTGTGGTAGCTATAGGGTCAAGGGGACGAGATTATTTTGCAAGGAGGAATGTAGATATTGAAACTCAATATTTGTTGCCTCCCGAGGATATTTCGTTTTTGGAAACACATATTATCAGCAAGCCTCTCATAGAAAAATATGAGTCGGGAGAGATTGATGAGGTTGTTTTGATATACACGGAATTTGCCAGCAGTTTGGAGCAGAGGCCGGCGGCAGTAAGGCTTTTGCCGTTTGATGTTGCATCAGAAGATGATGTAAAAAGGCACGAAAGAGAAGTTGAGTATGAACCTTCGGTTCAGGAAGTGTTTAATTACTTAGTGCCTAAATTTGTGGAAACTAAAATATATGGAGCCATAGTTGAGTCGGCAACATGCGAGCATGCTGCCAGAAGAATAGCTATGGAGAATGCAACTGATAATGCGAGAGAAATGCTTGCCGATTTGAGTTTGTTCTATAACAGAGCAAGACAGGCGGCAATAACAAATGAGATTTCTGAAATTGTTGGCGGTGCGGAGGCACTGAAATAGTAAAGGAGGTAGTCAGGTGAGCGAACATAAGGGAATAATTCACCAGATAATAGGTCCTGTAATAGATGTTAAGTTCAGCCCCGATGAAATGCCGGAGTTGTTGAGTGCAATAGAGATAGATTTTGAAGGTAGGAAAATAGTTTCCGAAGTGGCACAACATATCGGAGACGATGTCGTAAGATGTGTAGCACTCTCTACTACGGACGGATTAAAAAGAGGCATGACGGCAGTAGATACGGGAGCACCTATTAATGTGCCGGTAGGTAAAGAAGTATTGGGCAGACTTTTCAATGTAATAGGAGAAACTATAGATGAGAAGGGTCCTGTAAATTCTGAAATTACCATGCCTATACATAGAGAGGCACCGTTGTTTGAAGATCAGGATACAACAGCGCAGGTGTTTGAGACAGGCATCAAGGTAATAGATCTTATTGCCCCGTATACACGAGGCGGTAAGGTAGGTTTGTTCGGAGGTGCCGGTGTAGGGAAAACGGTTTTGATACAGGAACTTATAAACAATATTGCTAAGGAGCATGGCGGAATTTCGGTCTTTTCAGGAGTAGGTGAGAGAACCAGAGAAGGTAATGACCTTTATAATGAAATGATAGAGTCCGGAGTAATAGATAAGACGGCAATGGTGTTCGGTCAGATGAACGAACCGCCGGGAGCAAGAATGAGAGTAGCTCTTACAGGATTGACGATGGCGGAGCATTTCAGGGATCAGGAAGGACAGGATGTACTGTTGTTCATTGATAATATTTTCCGTTTCACCCAGGCGGGTTCAGAGGTTTCTGCACTTTTAGGACGTGTTCCGAGTGCGGTTGGATACCAGCCTACACTTGCTACGGAAATGGGAGCACTACAGGAAAGAATAACTTCCACGAAAAAAGGCTCAATAACATCTGTGCAGGCCATATATGTACCGGCGGACGACCTTACGGATCCGGCTCCTGCGACAACATTTGCCCATTTGGATGCAACTACGGTTTTATCAAGAGCGATAACCGAACTCGGTATTTATCCTGCAGTGGATCCTCTTGAGTCAACATCAAGGATTCTGGATCCTATGATAGTGGGAGAAGAACATTACAATACTGCCAGAGGTGTACAGGAAGTGCTGCAGAAATACAAAGATTTGCAGGATATAATCGCTATTTTGGGTATGGATGAACTTTCAGAAGAAGATAAAATCGTGGTAGCAAGAGCCAGAAAGATTCAGAGATTCCTTTCTCAGCCTTTCAGTGTAGCAGAACAGTTTACAGGTATGGAGGGTAAATATATTTCAAGAGAAGAAACAGTGAGAGGATTCAAGGAAATACTTGAGGGCAAGCACGATGAGATTCCTGAATCAATGTTCTTGTTTGCAGGCGGTATAGACGAGGTAGTTGAGCGTTTTGAAAAGAGCAAATAGGCAGGGAGTGATTAATTATGGCTAATAAAGTGCATTTGGAGATTATCACACCGTCAAAAGTTTTTTTCAGCGGCGATGTTGAGATGGTAATTGTTAAAACAACGGTCGGAGAAGAAGGCTTTATGGCGAATCATTCGCATGCTTGTAAATTGTTGGTACCGTCAAAGTTAAAAATAAAGACGGGGCCCGGGAAAGGTGATTATAAATATGCTGCTATTTCCGGCGGTTTTATTGAAGTGATGGATCATATTGTTATTTTTACCGATACAGCGGAGTGGCCTGAGGATATAGATGTGGAAAGATGCAGGCGCACAAAGGAAAAGATGGAAAAATGGCTTAATGACAATCATGACAAGGAAGATGAAAACGTTTTGATAGCACAGAATGCCATAACGAAATCTATTGTCAGAATGAATGTTAAAGAGTTCGGACAGTAGAAAGTTGGCGGGCAACACATGAATATAAAAACCGGAGTTGTAACTCCCGGGAGCGGCAATATGACTGACTCTCGGGGAGAACAGGCAACTGCGGTTTTTTGGATTATAAGATTGGAAGAAGTATAGTCACGCTTGTTATCGGAGCTATTTTTTGTTATAATATCCAAGTTGAATTTGGAGAGGAGAGTAGGGTATGAAGCTAGGGTTTGATGCGAATAAATATGTAGAGGAACAGTCAAAATATATTTTGGAAAGAATAGAGCAGAGCGACAGCCAAAGGCTTTATCTGGAGTTCGGCGGAAAGCTGGTGCATGACAAACATGCTATGCGTTGTTTGCCCGGGTTTGATGAAAACGCAAAAATCAAGCTGCTGCATACGCTAAAAGATCAGGCGGAAGTTATAATTTGTATATATGCCGGGGATATTACCACAAGTAAAGTGAGACATGATTTCGGCATTACGTATGATCTTGAAGTCCTCAGGCTGATAGATATATTCAGAAAGTACGAACTTCCGATAAACAGTGTCGTGATAACACGCTATGAAGATCAACCCGCAGTTAATACTTTTATAAATAAATTGAACAGACGTGGAATCAAGACCTACAAGCATTATTATACAAAAGGGTATCCCACAGATGTGGATGTAATAGTAAGCGAAGAAGGTTATGGAAAAAATCCGTATATTAAGGTGACAAAACCTTTGGTAATAGTTAACGGACCGGGACCGGGCTCAGGGAAGCTGGCGACATGTTTGTCACAGTTATACCATGAAAATATGAGAAATATTAAGGCGAGCTATGCAAAGTATGAAACTTTTCCTATATGGAATCTTCCATTAAAACATCCCACCAATGTGGCTTATGAAGCCGCTACGGTGGATTTGAAGGACGTTAACATGTTGGATTCGTTTCATCTTGACTCATATGGAGTGCAGGCGGTGAATTACAACAGAGATTTGGAGGCTTTTCCTGTAATAAAGAGGATCATTGAGAAGATTACAGGGGAATCGAAATACAAGTCCCCGACAGATATGGGAGTTAACAGAATAGCTTCCGGCATTATAGATGACGATGTAGTGCGTGAAGCATCAAGGCAGGAAATTATACGTAGGTATTTAATTTCCTTGGTAGATTATAAAAAGGGAATAATAGATGAAGACAGCTCCAATAGGGCGAAAGTTTTGATGGATGAGCTTGATTTGGTTGTCGCTGACAGAAAGGTGGTCGAGGTAGCCAGAGAATATGCGGAAAAGAAGCGTTCGTGTGATGAAAAGTATGAGAATGTTGTAGTTGTGGCAATAGAGTTGCAGGACGGAACTATGATAACCGGAAGAAGTTCAAGGAGAATGGTGGCGTCGGCAGCCATGGTGTTGAATGCGATAAAAAAACTTTCAGGTGTGGCTGATGATATGCATATAATTTCACCATCGGTAATAAAGACTATACAGCATTTGAAAACAGATATTCTGGGATCCGAGAAAACAAGTTTGAATCTGGAGGAGGTTCTTAGTGCACTGACGTTTTCGGCAACAACTAATCCGTCAGCTCAGGTGGCTGTTGAAAAGCTATTATTGCTGAAAGGCTGCAAGGCTCACTGCACGGCAATTTTAAGTGACAGAGATGAACAGGCGCTTAAAAACCTCGGCATAGATGCTACATGTGATCCCGAATTTTCTACAAATAACTTATATTCAGGCTGATGTGATTATGTTGATAGTATTAGGGGAAATAAGTAAACATGCGGAATGTTATTGCAGATAGAACATGCTTCAATACGGAAAGGAGCTGAGTATGCCGGAATTTAAAATACGTGCGGATTATGCCCCGATGGGGGATCAGCCGGAGGCAATAAGGAGTCTGGTGGAGGGTATAAAGTCCGGAGAGAGGTTTCAGACACTTCTTGGGGTAACAGGATCCGGAAAAACCTTTACGATGGCAAATGTTATAGAACAGGTGCAGAAGCCTACTCTGGTGATTTCTCATAATAAAACTTTGGCAGCACAGCTGTGCGGGGAATTTAAGGAGTTTTTTCCGGACAATGCTGTGGAGTATTTTGTTTCATACTATGATTATTATCAGCCGGAGGCATATGTTCCTTCTTCAGATACATACATAGAAAAAGATTCAGATATAAATCAAGAGATAGAAAAATTAAGACACTCTGCGACAGCGGCTCTTTCTGAACGAAGAGACGTGATTATTGTTGCGAGTGTTTCTTGTATATATGGTCTTGGAAGCCCTATAGACTACGAGACACAATTATTATCTCTGAGAACGGGAGCGACAAAATCAAGAAATGAAATCTTGAGAAAACTGGTGGATATTCAGTATAAGAGAAATGATTTGAGCTTTGAGAGGAGCACTTTCAGGGTCAGAGGGGATGTTATAGATGTTTATCCCGCAGGTTCTGAGAGTGCCGTCAGGATAGAGATGTTTGATGATGAAATAGAGTCGATTAAAGAATTGAATCCTTTAACAGGGGAAATCGTGGGAATTAGAAACCATGTATCTATTTTTCCAGCATCTCACTATGTGACATCTCCGGAAAAAATTGAACAGGCAATTAAGACGGTTGAGGAAGAACTGGAGGAACGTGTAAAATTTTTTAAGAATGAAGGAAAACTTATAGAAGCACAAAGAATAGAGCAAAGGACTTATTATGATATAGAGATGTTGAGGGAAGTAGGGAGCTGTAAGGGAATTGAGAATTACTCAAGGCATATTAACGGACTGCCTGCAGGGACGCGCCCGTATACTCTAATAGATTACTTTCCGGAAGATTTTCTTATCATGATTGACGAGTCGCATGTGATGCTCCCGCAGCTACATGCCATGTATGCGGGAGACAGAAGCAGGAAAAGCAGCTTGGTCGATTACGGGTTCAGATTGCCGTCGGCACTTGACAACAGACCACTTAAGTTTGAGGAATTCAGCAGCCTTATGAAGCAGGCAGTGTTTGTTAGTGCGACGCCGGGGAAATATGAGATAGAAAGCAGCAATGGCAAAATAGTTGAGCAAATAATAAGACCTACGGGACTATTGGACCCTGTGATAGAGGTGAAACCTACCGAGGGGCAGATTGATGATTTGATAGGTGAGGTCAAACAGAAAACATCAAAGCAGGAAAGAGTGCTTGTTACTACCCTGACAAAGAAAATGGCAGAAAGTTTGACGGACTATTTCAAGAATGTCGGAATAAAAGTGAGATATCTTCATTCGGAGATAGATACGCTGGAAAGAATGGAAATAATAAGGGATTTGAGACTGGGAGAATTTGATGTTTTGGTAGGAATAAATTTGCTGAGAGAGGGTTTGGATATACCTGAAGTTTCTCTGGTGGCAATACTTGATGCGGACAAACAAGGATTTTTGCGAAATGAAACGTCTTTGATACAGACTATAGGGCGAGCTGCAAGAAACGCAGAGGGCAAGGTTATAATGTACGGAGATGTGATAACGCCGCAGATGAAAAGTGCGATTGATGAGACGGAGAGAAGAAGAAAGATTCAGATGAAATATAATGAGGAACATGGTATTTCACCGGAGACGATTAAGAAATCCGTAAGAGAGGTTATAGAGGCGACTAAAGTTTATGAGGAAGAGTCGACATACAAAGGAAGGTCACCGCTTGAGCTGACAAAAAAAGAGTTGAAAGAGTATGTAAAACAGCTTGAGCTGGAGATGAGGCAGGCAGCGGATTCCTTGCAGTTTGAGCGAGCGGCGGAACTGAGAGATATGATTATGGAGTACAAAATCAGGTTATAAATTTCAGTGTATGCTAGGAGGTGCAGCAGTGAAAAATAAAATAGTAATAAAGGGAGCTAATGAGCATAACTTAAAGAATGTGGATTTAGAGATTCCCAGAGATAAATTGGTGGTTTTTACGGGGCTTTCCGGATCAGGGAAGTCCTCTCTTGCATTTGATACAATATATGCCGAGGGTCAGCGCAGATATATGGAGAGTTTATCTTCATATGCAAGACAGTTCCTCGGAAGAATGGAAAAGCCGAATGTTGAATATATTGAAGGTCTGTCTCCGGCAATTTCAATAGATCAGAAGACCACGAGCAAAAATCCCAGATCTACAGTGGGAACGGTGACGGAGATATATGATTACCTGAGGCTTTTATATGCAAGGGTAGGAGTGCCGCACTGTCCGATATGCGGTACGGAAATTTCCAGTCAGAGTGTGGATCAAATTACGGAACAGCTTATGGCATTGCCTGAGAAAACAAAACTTACCATTATGGCGCCTGTAATAAAGCAACGAAAGGGCACACATGAAAAGGTGCTTGAAAGAATAAAAAAAGAGGGATTTATCAGAGTCAGGGTTGATAATGAAATATATAATCTTCAGGAAGATGATATAAAACTTGAAAAAACGTATAAGCACACCATTGAAATAATAGTTGACAGGTTGACAGTCAAGGAGGAGAACAGGGGAAGAATTGCCGAGGCTATAGAACTGTCTATTGAACACGGTGACGGACTGGTGGTCGTTAATGTTAACGGAGAAGAAGATAGGCTCTTTAATACCTCGCTGGCATGTCCGGAGCACGGTGTAAGCTTGGGAGAATTGGAGCCAAGGATGTTTTCGTTTAACAACCCTTACGGTGCTTGCGGCAGTTGTTTGGGGTTGGGATATTTACAGCAGATAGATCCCGACTTGCTGGTTGAAAACCCTGACAAGGGGATAGAAGACGGAGCATTAGCCAATGTGTTTTCGTCCATTATAGAGGGAGGATTTTATCATCAAACGCTTACCGCATTGGCAGAGTACCACGGTACGGATTTAAAAACTCCATACAAAGATTTGCCTGAAAAATTCAAAAAGGAACTTATGTACGGGACAGGTGAAAGACCTCTCGAATTTGTCTATAATAGTGTGAGAACAGGGATTTCTTCCATGAGGGACAAGCCGTTTGAAGGGATAGTTCCAAACCTTGAAAGAAGGTATAAAGAGGCGGATTCGGATATGGTTAAGGAGCGAATGGAAAAATACATGCGTATAGTTTCATGTCCGGAATGCGGAGGAAAGAGATTGAAACCGGAAGTGTTGGCGGTGACAGTCGGGGGCATCAATATATCGGATCTTTGTGATATGTCCGTGGACGAGATATCAAGATTTATGGAGGGGATAGAATTCACGGAAAGGGAGCATGTGATTGCAAAACAGATTTTAAAGGAAATATTTGCAAGGCTCTCATTTTTGTCTGATGTGGGGCTCAACTATTTGACACTGTCAAGAAGTGCCGGAACCCTATCGGGAGGCGAGGCTCAGAGAATAAGGCTGGCGACGCAGATAGGATCGGGGCTCGTAGGGGTGCTTTATATATTGGACGAGCCAAGTATAGGATTGCACCAAAAAGATAATGAGAGGCTTCTGGGAACGCTCAGGCATTTGACCGATATAGGTAACACGCTCATCGTGGTAGAACATGATGAAGATACCATGAAAATGTCGGACTATATTGTTGATATAGGTCCCGGAGCAGGCATAAATGGCGGAGAAATAGTTGCCGCAGGTACATATGAGGAGATATGTGTTGCGGAAAACTCCGTGACGGGAGATTATTTGTCAGGAAGAAAAAGCATTGTCACCCCGAAAGAAAGACGCAAAGGGAACGGAAATAAAATCAGAATAACGGGAGCACGAGAGAATAACCTCAGAGGAGTGAATGTTGACATTCCTCTTGGGAAAATGGTGTGTGTCACAGGTGTATCGGGCTCGGGGAAAAGCACGCTGATTAATGAAATTCTATACAAGGCTGTGAGTGAGACTTTGCACGGCAGCAGGGAAAAATCCGGTAAGCATGATAAGATATCGGGGCTGGAGAATATAGATAAGGTAATAGATATAGACCAGTCACCTATAGGAAGAACACCAAGATCGAATCCTGCAACTTATACCGGAGTATTTACACATATTCGAGACTTGTTTGCGCAGTTGCCTGAGGCTAAAATAAGAGGTTATGAGAAGGGCAGATTCAGCTTCAATGTCAAAGGCGGAAGATGTGAGGCGTGCTCCGGAGACGGAATAGTAAAGATAGAGATGCATTTTTTGCCTGATGTTTACGTGCCGTGTGAAGTATGCGGCGGGAAAAGATACAACAAGGAAACTCTAGAGGTTAAGTACAAGGGGAAAAATATATTTGAAGTTTTGGATATGAATATTGATGAGGCTCTGGAATTCTTTGAAAATATACCGCCTATTGAGAGGCAGCTCAGAACACTGGTAGATGTGGGACTGGGGTATGTGAAACTGGGACAGCCATCGACTCAATTGTCAGGCGGGGAAGCCCAGAGAGTAAAGCTGGCATCGGAACTTTCAAAGAGGAGCACGGGTAAAACCCTGTATATCCTTGATGAACCGACAACAGGCTTGCATTTTCATGATGTTCATAAGCTGATAGAGGTGTTATCTTCACTGGTGGAAAAAGGGAATACTGTCGTAGTAATTGAGCATAATTTGGATGTGATTAAGACGGCTGACCACATAATTGACCTGGGGCCTGACGGAGGTACCGGAGGCGGGACTATAGTGGCTACGGGAACACCTGAGGAAGTCGCAAAAATCAAGGGCTCATACACCGGGGAATTTCTTAAAAAGGTTTTAAAGTAATCTTCTTTGTGATAGAATTAGTAACTGATGAGATAAAATTCTTTGTATTGGTGTGAAATTCTCACAGAAAGGAAGAAAAATGAATAACAAAATCAACCTGACCATGCTTACTGATTTTTATGAAATCACTATGGCAAATGGCTATTTTAAGGCAGGGTTTAAGGACAGGATTGCATATTTCGATATGTTTTTCAGAAGAGTCCCTGACAGCGGCGGATATGCTATTATGGCAGGATTGGAGAACGTAATTGATTACTTGCAAAATCTTAAGTTTGAAGATAAGGATATCGAATATCTGAGAAGCAAAAATATTTTTGACGAGGAATTCATTCAGTACTTGGCAAATTTTGAATTTGAATGTGATGTTTGGGCGGTACCGGAAGGAACACCTATATTTCCGGGAGAGCCGCTGATAACCGTAAGAGGCCCGATTATTCAGGCACAGTTTGTTGAAACGATGATACTTCTTTGCATCAATCACCAGAGTTTGATAGCTACAAAGGCGAGCAGGATAGTCAGATCGGCAGACGGAAGGGGCATCATGGAGTTTGGAACAAGGCGTGCTCATGGTGCGGATGCGGCAATTGACGGGGCTCGAGCGGCATATATAGGAGGATGTATAGGCACGGCTTGTACAATGTCGGACAGAGACTCAGGGGTACCTGCACTGGGAACGATGGCTCACAGTTGGGTACAGATGTTTGACAGTGAATACGAAGCATTTAAAACGTATGGGGAAATGTACCCTGACAATTGTATACTTTTGATTGATACATATAATGTTCTTAAGTCGGGACTACCTGCTGCAATAAAAGTTTTCAAGGAATTAAAACCGCAGAAGATGGGTGTCCGTATCGACAGTGGCGATGTTACCTACCTAACAAAGAGAACAAGAGAAATATTGGATGCTGAGGGATTGCAGGAATGCAAAATAGTTGTGTCCAATGCCATGGACGAATACCTGATAAGAGACTTGATAATACAGGGAGCATGTATTGATTCGTTCGGAGTCGGAGAGAGACTTATAACATCAAAGTCGGAGCCTGTATTCGGGGGAGTTTACAAGCTTGCGGCAGTGGAAAAAGACGGCGAAATTCTTCCTAAAATCAAGGTCAGTGAGAATGTTGAAAAGATTACAAACCCGGGATTCAAGACAGTATACAGGCTATATGATAAGGATACCAACAAGGCTGTTGCAGATGTGATTACCCTTGATAATGAAAAGATACCTGAGGGAAGCAATTATGAAATTTTTGACCCGGATGTACTTTGGAAAAGAAAAACAGTATCCAATTTTTATGCGAGGAATTTGAGAGAGCAGATTTTTGATAAAGGCAAGATGGTTTATGATATGCCTAAGCTTGAAGAAATAAGACAGTACTGCAAAGAACAGCTGAACACCTTATGGGAAGAGATTCTGAGGTTTGAAAATCCGCATGAGTATTATGTGGATTTGTCATGTGAATTGTGGAAGTTGAAAAATAATATGCTTGAGCAAACAAACAGATGAATTAGTAGAAAGAGGAAGAAGAATGAATATCAAGTTTCCGGTAGAGGAAAGAGCAGAGCTTAAGAGTAAGCCTGTAACTGACGAATTGGGATTTGGTCAATATTTTACAGATTACATGTTTGAGATGAGATATGACGGGGAGCATGGATGGCACGACGGGAAAATATTACCGTACGGACCTATAGAGTTGGAACCGTCAGCGGAGGTGTTTCATCATGCACAGGAAATGTTTGAGGGACTGAAGGCATATAAAACGGTGAAAGATGATATAGTGCTTTTCAGACCTGATATGAATGCAAGGCGAGGAAACATAACCAATAACAGGATGTGTATTCCAAATATAGATGAAAACATCTATATTTCTGCCATAAAACAGCTCGTAGAATTGGAGAAAAACTGGATTCCGGAAGGTATCGGGACATCCCTTTACGTAAGACCGTTTATTATAGCGGACGAGCCCTGTTTTAGCGTAAGAGCTTCAAAAACGTACAGATTTTATATTATATTATCCCCGACCGGTTCGTTCTATAAAGAGGGAATAAAGCCCACCAGGCTTTATGTGGAAGACGAATATGTAAGGGCTGTACCGGGAGGCACAGGATTCGCAAAGGTAGGAGGGAATTATGCTGCAGCTTTTAAAGCTCAAGAAAAAGCGGCAAGGGCAGGATGCTCCCAGGTGCTGTGGCTGGACAGCAGAGATAGAAAATACGTCGAAGAAATAGGGGCATCGAATGCATTCTTTGTAATAGATGGAGAAATACTGACACCATCGCTTGAGGGAGGAACAATTTTGCCGGGAATTACAAGAGATTCGGCAATAACACTGTTAAGTGAATGGGGATACAATGTTACCGAGCGTAAAATTTCCATAGAAGAAATATATGATGCACAATTTGACGGCAGGCTGGAGGAAGTGTTTGCAACCGGAACGGCTGCAGTAATTTCACCTGTAGGCGGTCTACTTTGGAAAGGCAACAGTATAACTATAAACTCCGGTAATACCGGCGAGATAGCAAAAAGACTTTATGATACTTTGACAGGAATACAGCTCGGAAAAATAAGTGATGAGCATGGATGGATTGAGTACGTGTGCAAGGCATAGTATAGGATTCCGGAACGAAGAGTATAGGTAAGTGCCGGACTGTCGGTTGCCCGGACTATCCAAGAGAACGTCCGCAAGCACTTTCTAAATGAATAAAGGACAGCTAAAAAGCTGATGAGATTGAAGACGGAAATCCCGATTCAAATCTATCAGCTTTTGTTTTTTGTCCTATAAGTCTGTTTTTTGGTTATGTAAAATTATATTATGCATTATATTCGGTTTGATGAACCCAATACATTGGTGATTTTTCTTTTAACCATATTTTTAATCGCTTCTCTCGCAGGAGCTAAATATAATCTCGGATCAAAGTCGGCGGGATTGTTTGCAAGATGTTCCCTTACCGCAGCTGTCATGGCAAGTCGTAAATCCGAATCTATATTTATCTTGCAGACAGCACTTTTCGCCGCTCTTCTCAGCATTTCTTCGGGTATTCCCACGGCATCGGGCATGGAGCCGCCGTATTTGTTGACTTTTTCAACGAACTCAGGAACAACGGAAGATGCCCCGTGAAGAACTATAGGGAAGTTAGGAAGAAGCTTTGCAACCTCGTCGAGTATATCAAATTTCAGTTCGGGTGTCTGCCCGGGTTTGAATTTGTATGCTCCGTGAGAAGTGCCTATAGCGATAGCAAGTGAATCAACACCTGTTTTTTCAACGAATTCCTGAACCTCTGAGGGGTCTGTATAGCTATGGTTTTCAACATTAACATCATCCTCTATGCCGGCAAGCTGCCCGAGTTCACCTTCAACGACAACTCCGTGGGCATGCGCATACTCTACAACTCTCTTCGTAAGTGCGATATTTTCCTTGAACGAAAGATGTGAACCGTCAATCATGACAGATGAAAAGCCGCCGTCAATGCAGGATTTGCAAACATCAAAATCCGCACCGTGATCCAAATGTAAAGCGATAGGCAGGTCGGTTTCCAATATTGCAGCTTCGACCAATTTGATTAAATAGTTGTGCTTTGCATATTTCCTGGCTCCGGCTGAAACCTGCAAAATAAGAGGAGCATTTTCCTCCTTATGGGCTTCCGTGATGCCTTGGATTATTTCCATATTGTTTACATTGAATGCACCTACGGCATAGCCTCCATCATAGGCTTTTCTGAACATTTCAGTTGTAGTTACTATTGCCATTTCTTTCTCCTTTTGTTTTCCTATTTATCGTTTATTGTTTTATACCGGTTAGATATTGTATAATCTCTTCATCAGTTGCAGCCAAAGGAATTATGAAAGTCCCCGACAACAGACTGCGACCACCGCCATACTTTGCATATGCATCAAAGAATTCTTGCTTGCTGTCCATAATTTCTGCAGAAACGGTAAGCCCTGCAATATGATCTGCGTTGGCACCATAAGGAACAAATATGGAACATTTTATCGGATTGCCGCTTTTATCCAAGTATTTTCCTTTGTCAGCAGGCTTTTTATCAGATGTAGTATTTTGTGAATTTCCATTATCATTTTCGGCAGATGATGATTGTTGTGATATTGCGGTTCCGGAAGAACCTTTGCTGAGAGCGTTCTTGTCGTCTCCGGTGAATCCCATTATGAGACCGACTTTTGAATAGATGACAAATCCCGCAATAGCAAGTATCAATATTGCTAAAAACACATCACTTTGATTGTAAAAAAAATCTCTAATTTTTCCCATCAGAAAACCTCCTATACCCGCTGATGATACATAATAACTTTATCATAAAATTTGTGCATTCTCAATTGTAAAATGTTAAGTTTTTATTACTATTGAAGTGATAGGGTTGAATTGTACTGATTTCGTGATATAGTTATGTTGGTGAAAGAGGATTTTGAACGAAAGGTTAATTGAGCAACTTTGAATTGATTTGGAATTATGGTAGAAATTACAATCGGAGAAAATGAAAAAGATCAGAGACTGGACAGGTTTTTGAAAAAATTTTTAAAGAAAATGCCGCTTTCCGGTATTTACAAATTGATGAGAAACGGTGTCAAGGTGAACGGAAAGAGACAAAAGGAGAATTATATATTAAAATCTGACGATGTTCTTACGCTATATATTTCTGAAGAGGAACTTTCAGGGCTCACGTCGACGCCGAAAACAGAGAACAATATTGTTCACGGAAAACCGGTCAAGGCGGATTTTGATATAGCATATGAGGATCATAATATAATTGTTGTAGGAAAACCTTTCGGGTTGTTAGTTCATGGGGATAAAAGGGAAAAGAAAAATACTCTGGACAACAGAGTAAGGGGATACTTGATGAATAAGGGAGAGTACTCTCCTAACGTTGAGAAAACTTTTTCTCCGGCTCCGGTGAACAGGTTGGACAGAAATACCACGGGACTTGTGATATTTGGGAAAAACAGTGAGACCTTGAGAGAAATGAATGCTTTGTGGAATGATGTAAGCAAGTATTACCTTACGGTGGTTTCCGGCAAATTGCATGATGATATTAATATTCGTGGAAGGCTTGTGAAAGATGAGGAGAGCAATCAAGTTTCTGTGGAAATTGACGACAAAAACAGAGGTGATATAAGCGATGCGCCCGGCAAATATGTGCAGACATTTGTGAAACCTCTTGCAGTAAGCAGGAATGAGAGATACAGTTTACTTGAAATAAGACTCGATACAGGCAGGTCACACCAGATTAGGGGAACACTGGCTGCTGCAGGTTATCCGATACTGGGTGATTCAAAGTATCGGGGAGATAAAAATCGAAATATGAAAGCACAATCAGACGGAAGCAGCTTCGGATTTACAACACAGATGCTTCATGCGTACAAAGTGAAATTCAATATCAAGGAAGGCAAACTTGCATATTTGGATGGAAAAAGCGTGCTTCAAAAACCACCCGGCAGGTTTATGGAAGCACTTAGGAAGATTGATATTGACTTTTTCAATCTTATTAGCCGGTTGGACGGATTAAACGAAAAATGACGCAATATTAGCGGATGATGATATAGGAGGGGTATAATATGAAAGACAATGAATTCAGCACAGAGATTGAGAAAAAAGAAGATGTAAAAGAAGATCTAACTGAAGATGCAGCATATGAAGAAATGACAGAACAAGAGGTGGCAGGGGAAGAAACTGAACTAAAACCTGTAGAATCGGAAGCTGATGGCAGGATTATGAATAAAAAAAATAAGAAGAACGGGGTTAAAGATTGGTTGAAGGATATAGCTATAGCGATTATTATTGCATTTATAGTGCTGCAGTTCATAAAACCAACTGTGGTAAGAGAAAAGTCGATGGAACCTACATTGCATGCAAATGATTATCTTTTCTTGAGCAAGCAGGCATATAGATTTTCCGAACCTGAAAGAGGAGACATAATCGTATTTCGTAGCGATTTGGAGCTGGAGAACGGCAAGAAAAAATTCTTAATAAAGAGGGTTATAGGATTACCGGGAGAGACCATCACGATTCAGGGCGGTGAAGTTTTCATCAACGGAAAAAAGTTGAACGAAAAGTATTTGAACGGCATACAGACAGAGGGAACAGTAACGAACTTGAAAATAGGCACGGATAGTATATTTGTAATGGGCGATAACAGAGGTAACAGCCTGGATAGCAGAGATCCGTCCGTAGGATGCATAAACATGGACAGAATTTTGGGTAAAGCGTTTGTCAGGTTGTACCCGTTCAGTGAGATAAGGACTTTTTAAATGAGACAGAAAAAACAGGTAGCTAACAATAAAAAAGCTCGACATGACTTCTTCATAGAGGATACATACGAGGCAGGAATAGAGCTCACGGGGACTGAGATTAAGTCAATAAGGCAAGGCAAGGTCAATATAAAGGAAAGCTATGCGAAAATAGACAAAGGACAGTTGATAGTTTACGGGATGCATGTGAGCCCTTACACACAAGGGAACAGATTTAATGTTGATCCTTTGAGACCCAAAAGACTTCTACTTCACAAGGCGGAAATAAGAAAGTTGATAGGGGCTGTTACACAAAAAGGGCTTACTATCGTACCTCTCAGCATGTATATAAATGAGAGAGGGCTTTGCAAAATTGAAATTGCAGTTGCCAGAGGAAAGAAGCTTTATGACAAGAGAGAAGATATAGCTAAAAGAGATGCGGCGAGAAAAATAGATCATGAGATAAAAACAAGAAATGCCGGATATCGGTAGTGACATATTTGCATGCAATTCAAAGGCAAGCGTGCAAAAGTACGGGGGTGTAAAGGTTTCGACGTGGTTGTTGAATCCGGATAAGCGAGTCGCAGTCGTCCAAGCTGCGTTAAAAGGGACACGTTTAAATATAAACGCTAAAGAAAAAACTAATTACGCATTTGCAGCATAAGCTGCCCGCGTCGTTCCTTACGGCTCACCTGTAGGCTGTAATCAGAGCGTCAAACATACAGGAAAACTCTTTGCTGATGCCCGTAGGTAAAGGGGAATAACGGGATAGCGATTTCATAAGCCTGCCGTTAGGCGTGTGAAAAAGCGAAAAATAATATGGCGGATACACTCGTAGAAAGTTCGGTGGATATGGTTGCGGACAGGAGTTCGACTCTCCTCACCTCCACCAAAATAATTAATAAAACCGTTGATTTTCAGGGAAAACCCCTAGATTTCAACGGTTTTTAGATGTCTCAAAGTGCTTCAAAGTGTATAAAATTGTTTCGTATTAGTGCCAATTTAGGCGTAAAAATGCCAATTTTAAAATAAAAGTGCCAATAAAATGCCAATTTTTGAATCAAAAAAATGACCCCTTGCAGGGTCGGTTTTGCTTTGCTAATTCATAAATTCCATAAAATTATTTAGAGCTCTTTCCTCGTCCTCTTTGTAAACATGATTGTACACCTGTAGGGTAGTTTTAACATCCTCATGTCCCATTCGCTGTTGGGCTTCAGGAATAGAGGCTCCGGAGGAGAACAACAAAGAGCAGTGTGTGTGTCTAAAACCGTGAGGGCTTATATACCTAACACCCTTAACTTTGTGAAGCTGTCTCACGGGCTGACTTGGGGTGATAAATCCTCCTTTTGTGTTTGAGAAAATAAACTCGCTGCTATGTTCAAGGCTATTTAGTAATTCAACAGTTTTTTTGTCAAGAAGTATTTCACGGTTACTTTTGACAGTTTTTGGAGTATCGCTCACAATCATGCCGGATTCCGTTTGACTAATAGTCTTATTTATGGATAATACATTGCCCTTTAAATCGTCCCATTTTAAAGCCAAAGCTTCTCCACGCCTTATACCCGTGTATGCTAGGAGGTGAAAGAACACGTACCACATGTAGGGTAAATCTCTTTTAGCTTTTTTAAGAAAATCAATAAGCTCATCTTTTCCGTAATAGTTTTCTTTCGGGTGCTCTTTTGAAACCCGTGGCTTCATCAGAAAATCACACGGATTCTCCTTTATAAGTCGAGTCTTATAGGCAAGCTTAAATACCTGTTCAACTACTCCAAATACTTTATTTGCAGTCTTCATAGCTTTACTCATATTAACAAGAATATCCTGGAGCAATTCAGGGGGAATATCAGTTATAGGTAATGCCCCTAAAGGTTCTTTAAAATGATTTGTGTAGCTGGAGATTAACTTTACAATATAACTTTCTTTAGAGCTGATTTTTTTAAGCTCAATGAGTTCGCAAAAAACACTTTCAAAAGTAGGAGATGCAGGGAGATTTCTTGCAAAAGGCTCTCCTCGTAAGCGTATGTATTCCTTTTCAGCTTCTATCCTGTTTAAAAAGCCCGAACGGTATGCTCGGACCGGTTTGCCCGTATATGGGTCTATTCCTAAGAATGCTCGGAATTTGTAATAGGTCTTTCCATCTTTTTTATAAGATTTAATCTTCATAAAAAAACAGCTCCTTTCTTTTTGCATTGCAAAATAGGGGCTGGTATGATACAATTAGCTTGCGAAACTTGGTTGTATCTTACAGCCCATAGGCTCCCTTCGGGGAGTCTTTTTGTTGTGGTTTTGACTCCGCTCTATCCGACTGGAATTTCATGCGGTTAAAATTAAACATGATATTCGCTTTCGATTTCACAAACGTTGCATTCCCGGTAAAAATCATCGTTTTTTATGTGCAGCAGCTCGTGTTCGTAAGTGATTCTATTTTGTTCATACGACAATCTGGAATTTAGTATCACGATTATATGGTCATCAAAGGTTTTGAGAGAAAATCCTTTGATGGTGTAGGGTAAGTTGATTAATAATACTTTGATTTCATCTTCATTCAAAGTCATCACCCCTTAATCGCTTTGCAAGGTCGATAACATACTGCAAGTCCTCAGGAGATACTTTCCTGCTCGCATCCATCAAAATACGTAATCCAGGATTATCATGCATTTCTTGGGCAAGAATCTGCGATTCTTCGTCTAAATAGTAAGTTACGTTATTGTCGTAATGCTTATTATCTTCATTATTGCTATGAGGTTCAAGTAAGTCGGATTTGTTTATTTTGAAGTACAGTGCCAACTTTTCTATTATGCCCATCCTTGGGGTAGCCTTTTTTAAAATCCACTTTCCAACAGTACTTTCGCTTACGCCTAATATAACACTCAAATCTTTATTAGTAAGGTTATGCCGATGCATATAATATGTTAAATTCTTACTTAGGAAATCTCTAATTTCTAATTCAGACAAAT
>JBGZBP010000013.1:0-21310 GCA_041844735.1 Bacillota bacterium | reverse complement strand
TTTAATAAGACAATGGAGGATTGAATTATGCGAAAATTTATAGTAACACCAAAAGAGGATAAAACAATTACAATGACTATACGTATTGATAGGGCATTGCAAGATGAATATAATAAGTTATCTGCAAAAACTAATCGTTCCAGAAATGAATTGATTGGCATGGCTTTAAGATATGCTCTTGACCATATGGAGTTAAAAGAGGAGAATTGATTTCATCTTGTAATTTTTATTTTTGTTAACATAAAAATCAAGTTATAGGAACAAAGCAATCCCCCCTCGAATTCGAGGGGGGGTGTTGTTTTTAAATTATGCTATTAAACTTTATCCAATAATCCTATATCACAGATTCAGTTTGTAACTATTTTGCTTATTATTCTTATACCAAGCCCTGTGCTGTCATTGCTTCCGCAACCTTTAAGAAGCCTGCGATATTTGCTCCGTAAACAAGGTTATATCCATAACCGTACTCTTTAGATGCTGCAGCAGACGAATCATGAATATCCTGCATGATTTTTTCAAGCTGCTCATATACTTCTTCCGGAGTCATAGGCATTTTTCTTGCATTCTGGCTCATTTCGATTGCCGAACAAGCTACTCCACCTGCATTTGCCGCCTTTGCAGGACCCACGATAACTCCGTTGTCCATCAAATACTTCAATGCTTCATTTGTTGTAGGCATGTTAGCTCCTTCACAAACGAATTTAGCTCCGCTTGCAACAATCTTCTTAGCATCTTCGATAAGAATTTCGTTCTGTGTTGCACATGGAATGTACAAATCAGCCTTAACTCCCCATGGTTTCTCACCTTTAAAGAATTTAGCATTAGGGAATTTTTCAACGTAAGGCTCTACTATATTTTTACCGCTTGCTCTAAGCTCAAGCATGTAATCAACTTTTTCTCCTGAAATTCCGTCTTCATCAAGAATGTATCCGTCAGGACCTGATATTGTAAGCAATTTAGCTCCCAACTGATTTAATTTTGCAGCAGTACCCCAAGCAACATTACCGAAACCTGAAATAACAACTCTCTTACCTGCTATATCCTGTCCGTTAGCTTTTATCATGTTTCTTGCAAAGAAAACAATTCCATATCCGGTAGCTTCCGTTCTTCCTGCTAATCCGCCATATGAAAGACCTTTACCTGTCAATACACCTTCAAATCTGTTAACCAATCTCTTGTATTGTCCGTACATATATCCGATTTCTCTGGCACCCACACCTAAGTCTCCTGCAGGAACGTCTGTCTCAGGTCCGATATATCTGAATAACTCAGTAACAAAAGCCTGGCAGAATCTCATAACCTCGGCATCTGATTTTCCGTTCGGATCGAAGTCTGAGCCTCCCTTACCTCCACCGATAGGAAGTCCTGTCAATGAGTTCTTGAAAATCTGCTCAAATCCCAAGAACTTTATAATTCCCGGATAAACGTTCGGAGCAAATCTAAGACCGCCTTTGTAAGGTCCTATCGCACTGTTATACTGGCATCTGTACCCTCTGTTAACCTGTACTTTACCGGCATCATCGACCCAAGTAACTCTGAATGAAACCATTCTTTCAGGCTCTATAAGTCTTTCAATCAATCCTGACTCCACATACTGAGGATTTTTTTCAAGAACCGGCTCCAATGATATTAATACTTCTTCAATTGTCTGGTGAAATTCAGGTTCGCCAGGGTTTCTTTTTTTAGCAATATCAATATATTGCTGAACAATACTTGCCATTTTCTATTCTCCTTCTTAATTTGAAAAATTATAATTTATATTGTATTTACACATTAGCATATTAAAAGTGCTTCGTCAAGTCACGCAGAGGGCTTAAAGCTATGTATACATTATAATTTTTCAATCAAAAAACAGGGAACATTATAAAGCTTCCACTTTGCATTTTCCCTGCCTGTTTATATCATAATTTACTGTAAGATTATCTCTAAATTTCTTCTTCTCTGGTATAGCTTATCATTTCCTGCGCAATCTCGTTAGCTGCCAACGAAACCGGCTTACTTACATCCACATCGGTAAGAACAGGTCTTCCATCGATAATCTCTCTTGCTCTTTTTGCTGCAAGTACTACTATTGTATATCTGCTGTCAGCCTTTTCTCTAATCAAATTGATTGACGGTTCCAACATTACAATCCCTCCTTTTCATACTCCTCTATAAGTTCATATATATTCTCGCTTACCTTTGAATGTTCAGCTTTTATTATAGCTGATATCCTCGCCACCGCTTCACTCACTTCTCCGTTAATTACCACATAATCATACTTATCTATGTATGAAATCTCACGCAGCGACTCACCCAGCCTCAACTTTATATCATCTTCCGTCTCCGAGCCTCTCCCCGTGATACGTTTTCTCAATTCTGCCATGGACGGCGGCAATATAAAAATGAAGATTCCTTTAGGGTAATTATCTTTTACTTTCATAGCCCCTTGTATATCTATTTCCAATATAACATCTCTGCCTTGCTCCAGTTTATCCAAGACCGCTTTTTTCGGTGTTCCGTAGTGATTCCCGTATACTCCCGCATACTCAAGAAATCCGTCCTCTTCAACTACCGTCAAAAACTCCTCCGGTGTTACAAAATAATAATTGACACCGTCAACTTCTCCTGCACGAGGTTTTCTTGTAGTCATTGAAATTGATATATCAACATCAGCTTTATCAAGCAACTCTTTGCAAACAGTGCCTTTTCCCGCTCCGGACGGTCCCGATACAACAAATAACAACCCTTTATTCATTTATTTACCTTCTTTCAAAATCATGTCTTTTTAGAATACAACAATCTACATGTTTTTTCAATATCATATCTAAAATTTATCAGTTTTATTCAATGTTTTGAACCTGTTCCCTTATCTTTTCAATCTCACTTTTCAGGTTCAGCACCTTATCTGTTATGTTTATATCATTTGCCTTTGAACCTATGGTATTTGACTCCCTGTTCATTTCCTGCATTAAGAAATCCAGTTTCCTGCCCTCGGGTTCCGTTGCACTGCTGATAATGTCAAGCAATTGCTTTGTATGACTCCTGAGTCTTACTATCTCCTCCGTTATATTGCTCTTGTCGGCAAAAATTGCAGCCTCCAGCAGTATCCTGTCTTGTGGTATCTCCACTTCATTTCCTATCAGTTCCACGATTCTGCTGCGAAGTTTATCAATATATTTCTTAGCCACCTGCGGAGCATGCTCATCAATCCCGTCTATAGTCCGGTTTATATATTCTACACGATATCGGATATCTCTTGTGAGGCTGTCTCCTTCATTTTGTCTCATTCTGTCGATATTTTCGAGCGCTTCCTCCGTCGCAATGCCGAGGACATTTATAAATTCCTCCTCTTTCTCCCTTACCTGCACGACAGTAAATATTTCCGGAAGCCTACAAAATGAATTTATATCAATTTCTCCCGGTATGCCCAGTTCATCTTCTATCCTGTAAATATTTTCACAATACTTTTTCGCCAGTGCCGAGTTAAGCTTGACATCGACGTCTTCTCCCGATTTCATCTCAACACTGACAGATACCTCAACCTTGCCTCTTTTTATCTTATTCTTCACATCCGACTTGATTATTTCTTCTGCGAATCTGTACTTCCCCGGCATTTTTACTGTAATATCCAGATATCTGTGATTTATAGATTTGATTTCAACAACCACCCTATATATATCACTTATACATTCGCCTCTTCCGAAACCCGTCATACTTTTTATCATACCAAAACTCCGTTCACCGCTTTAAGCAATTGCATTTTTATGTTAATATATAGATTAAAATAATACACTATTATGATATCATATTTTTGTTTGAATGGGGAGTTTTTATGAGCTTTGACGGAATAGTTACAAAATCTATAGTTAGTGAGTTGCAAAGTAAAATTTCAGGCGGTAAGATAGAGAAAATCTATCAGCCTGAAAAAGAGCAACTTTATATACAAATACATGCAAATTCTAAAAAATACAATTTGTTTATATCATCAGAAAGCAACCATGCATCTATTTATCTGACTGACAATAAACCCATTAATCCTTCAGATCCGCCTGCATTTTGTATGCTTCTCAGAAAACATCTCCAGGGTGGCAGAATCTCTGAAATCAGGCAACGTGGCACCGAAAGAATAGTTGATTTATTTGTCGAAACAACAAACGAGATGGGTTTTAATACAAACAAAAAACTTACTGTTGAAATCATGGGCAAACACAGTAATATTATACTCGTAGACAATGAATCCGGCAAAATAACAGATAGTATCAAAAGAATTTTTTCCGATATTAACAGGTTCAGACAGGTTTTCCCCGGGCAGAAATACCTCGCCCCTCCAAGCCAAGATAAAGTACCGTTTACTCTTGACAATCTGAGAGATTTCATGCAGTTTGAAGGCATCAGCCTCAATGCGTCGTCAAGCCGTAATCCGTCATCAAGCAATGAAGCCTCTTTAGAAATTGACACGTTGTCAAAGCTGCTTATGAAAACATTCGAGGGCTTCAGTCCTTGTTTGGCAAACGAACTGGCGACTTATCACATCAATAGCGGTAAAGATTTATACGAAATTCTGACTTCATTGTATGATTCTGCCCAAAGCGGTAATTTTGCCGCCTTGTATCTTGACAGCAATAATACCCCTGCGGAATTTCATATAATAAAACTTTCAGGATTTCAGGACACTCACAGTGAAATGATTTTTGAATCTCCCTCTGAAGCTGTCTCCTACTATTTTGAGCATCGGGAATCATCAAACACACTCAAACAAAAGTCGTACGATTTGCTACAGGTTACAAACAGTCACCTGAATAAAATCCGCCTGAAAAAACAGAGGTTGTCAGAAGATTTGCAGTCTGCAATGAATATGGATAAGTACAAGCTTTACGGTGAACTTTTAACCACGTATATGCACATGGTAAAAGACGGTGCCGACTCCGCCCGTCTACTTAACTATTATGATAACTCATATGTAGATATCCCTCTTGACCCGCTTTTGTCGCCGTCGATAAATGCACAGCGATATTTTAAAAAATATGCTAAATCCAAAACTGCAAAAATTGAAAAAACCAAGCAGCTTAATGAAGCAGGTAGTGAAATAGAATATCTTGAATCCGTATTGGAGTATATAAAAACGGCAGATAATATTAACCAGATTGAAGCCATAAGATTTGAATTAATCGATTCGGGATATTTGAAGAAAAGGATTAAGCAAGCAAAAAAAATTAATAAAAAACAAGACCCCTACAGATATGTTACATCCGACGGATTTTCAGTGATGGCAGGACACAACAATAACGAGAACGATTTTCTAACATTCAAAATAGCAAAAAATAAGGATATATGGTTTCATACAAAGGATATCCCCGGCTCTCATGTTGTCCTTTTTCCGGAAGGTAAACCTGTTACCGAAACCGCACTTTTCGAGGCTGCCGCACTGGCGGCATGGCACAGTAAGGGACGTTTCTCAGAAAATGTGCCTGTTGACTATACCTATATCAAAAATGTAAAAAAACCTGCCGGAGCTAAGCCCGGTATGGTTATATTTACCGATAACAAAACACTTTATGTTAAACCTAATGAAGCAGAACTTATAAAAAAAGAAAAGTGATTCTGACCTTATTTGAATTTTTTTACATTTTTTAGTTTTTTGCTTGCGTGCCTTATGTAATTATTGTATAATTTTTACAGCAGGGCATAAACTTGATAAATATTATATAAAATTTTTATAAAGGTCACACAACTCTTTTAGTATATTAAGCCCTGCGTTTTAATTTTATCAATAAATTTTCAAATTCATCGGGAAGTTCGCTATCAAATTCAAGATATTCTCCTGTGATAGGATGAATAAATCCCAGCGTTTTTGCATGCAACACATGCCCATCTATTCCGAATTTATTTTTGCCTCCGGAATAAACCTTGTCTCCAACAAGCGGGTTGTTAATATATGACATATGCACTCTTATCTGATGCGTTCTTCCTGTCTCAAGAACAGCTTTTATATATGAATAATTTCCGAACCTCTCCAACAGTGTATAATGCGTAACGGCATGTTTTGAATTCTCATGGGTTACAGCCATTCTCATCCTGTTATTTTTATCTCTGCCTATAGGAGCATCGATCTTTCCATTTTCCTGTTTCAACGTTCCGTTGACAACAGCTCTATATTCCCTCTTAACGCTGTGTGCAGCCAATTGCTGTGTCAGTCCGATATATGCTTCATCGCTTTTTGCTATTACCAGCAAGCCGCTGGTATCCTTATCTATTCTATGCACAATTCCCGGTCGGTCATCACCTGCCAAGCGTGAAAGTTCACCGGTATGATAAAGCATCGCATTCACAAGTGTGCCGCTCTCGTTTCCGTGAGCCGGATGTACCACCATCCCCTTCGGCTTATTTACAACTGCCAAGTCTTTATCTTCATACACTATTTCTAAATCAATCTGCTCAGGCAACAATTCTTTAGGGGCTGCTTCCGGAATAAAAATCTCTATATTGCTGCCCGGCATCAATTTTTCGTTTTTCTTCCTGCAAACATCACCGCCCACCTTCAGTCCACCTGATTCTATGAGCTTTACAATATAGCTTCTGGAAAAATCATCAAAAAACCTACTTAAAAAAGAATCAACTCTTTCACCTGCTGATTCTTCATCTATTAGAATTTTATATTTTTCACCTTTCATACTCAGTCTTCCTCCCATTTCCACCTCTAATCACATGAACAAGCAGCAAGAAACATCCCACTGTAATTGATATATCAGCAATATTGAAAACGGGCCATTTCCATACATCTATAAAGTCGGTTACAAAGCCTGATATGAGCCTGTCTATCAGATTTCCCACTCCTCCGGACAGTATCATCAACAATGAGTATTGCTCAAATTTCCCAAGCCTCTTCCGAATCACGCCATAAACAACTATAAGTGCTGCCAGCAGCACAATCGTAATAACCTTAAGCATGGGCGCATTCTCTGAAAGGAGCCCGAATGCCCCTCCTGTATTTTTTATATAGGTAACTCTAATCACATCTCCTATAAGCGGGATGGACTCCCCATAAGACATGTGTGCCCTAATTTGGTATTTGCTCATCTGATCAATTAGCAATATTACTGAACACATAATGTATTTCATACTAATATTTATCCCCTGTTCTGAAATTTGTCAATGTTTCATCAAAATCCCTGATAGCATTTGCATCCGCCTTTTTTGCCTTTGCTCTTGGAGGCATCGTAGCTTCTCTACTCTGAATATCTGTATCTATCTCATTAAAAATTCTTTCTTCAAACAATTCGGTCTTAAAATTCTCGAATTTATCTATTTCCGAAAGCAACATATTCCTATATCTGTTTGCAAAACTTTCAACCCTGTTTCTCAGTGCCTGACATTCCTCATTCAACCTTTCGGCATTCTCCTTGGCTTCCCTTTGTATCAGTTCAGCATCCAATTCCGCATTTTTCAGAAGAATATCAGCTCTCTTTTCTGCACTGATAGAAATGTCCCCCATAAGCGATTTGGCAGCTTCCAAAGTTTCCAATATCACGTTTTCAGACTTTTTATGTTTGTCTATTTCCTGATTCAAATTTCTTACCATATCTTTAAGCTGATAGTTTTCATTAATCAACTTATCAAGCTCACTCACAATCAGGCTTAAAAAGTCATCTACCTCGTCTTCCTTATATCCTCTTACTCCTCTCGAAAACACTTTGTTTTGAATATCATACGGTGAAATCATAGCAGTCCTCCATAGTGAATAAGTATTAATCCTCTAACAATAATAGATCTTATAACCGAAACCAAAATAATCGCTACTACCGGTGACAAGTCGATTTGTCCCATGATGCCGAATTTCCCCAAGATTCTTCTACAAGGGTTCAAAATCGGGTTCACCACCCGTGAGATAAGGTCACGGAATCTATAGTAGTTACTGTTTCCTCGCACATTAATCCAGCTTAACAGACAATACGCCAAAATCGCAAATTCGATTGCATATGTAATCAAATTCACGAGATTTATTAAAGTAGATATCATTTTAAATTACCTCCACGGATTCCCTGAATTGGAGTCTTTATTATCCATCTGTGCAAGAACGTCAACATTGTGCGGTGCAAACACAAAAATATTATTAGCCACTTTCTGTACATTTCCATCAAGTGCATATGTAGCACCGCTTAAAAAATCAAAAATTTTCTTTGCCACATCGGATTCAATCTTTTCAAGATTTATAATTACCGGCTTTCTCCCTTTTAAGTTATCTACGAGCTTAGGACATTCGTCGAAAGCCTTGGGCTCTGTTACAACAAGCTTCATTTGACCTTGGTTCTGCATAGTAAGCACCCTGCTTTCTTTTGATTCTATACGTGGCTGCGCATAAGTAGACTTCATGTCTCCCGCCTTTTTAGACTTTTCCTGTGAAAATTCGACTTCATCGAAATCATCATCAGCAAACTCGTCAATTCCTACAAGCTCCTTAAACTTAGAAAATACTCCGTTTCCCATTTTACTCTCCTCCAATTTTTTATATTTTATTATAATTTCTTGCACCGAATATAGCTGTTCCAACTCTTACAAAGTTTGAACCCTCTCTAATCGCCACTTCAAAATCTCCGGACATACCCATAGACAAATATTTAAAGTCGCATCTTTCATGTTTTTTCACAGATAGCTTATCATAAATATCTTTCATTTTTCTGAAATACTCTGCAACATCTTCCGGATTATCCGCTGCCGGAGCTATGAACATAAGCCCTCTAACCCTCAATCTTGGAAAATTGTTCAAAATTTCATCCAGCAGATTTTCCAATTCCTCTTCTGCAACTCCGAATTTTTGCTCTTCCTTTGCAACGTTCACCTGAATCAATATATCCATATCCTTACCATGCTGCTCACAGCGTTTATTTATTTCTTCCGCCAATTTAAGTGAATCGCACGAGTGTATCATATCAACTTTATCGATGACATGCCTTACTTTATTTGTTTGCAAATGTCCTATCAAGTGCCATCTTACAGGCAAAACCTTATCATATTTATCCACTATTTCCTGGACCTTGTTTTCACCTATATCCGTAACACCACAGTTTATTGCCTCATTAATTTCTTCAGGAGTTCTGGTCTTAGTCACTGCACATAAAATCACGCTTTCAGGATTCTTCCCTGCATCTTTGGCTGCACGATTTTTCATTTCTATAATCTCTTGAAGATTTTCTCTTATTCCCACTTTTCACCTCTTAATTTTATAACTTGCCTATAATTCAATCCGATGTATTTTTACGGTTTCTTTAATATTTCATCGTAAACGTTTACGGTTTCCACAGGTTCTCCATTTTCTTTGCTGTAAAACACACCCTCTTTGATAAGTGTTTCTACCCCGTTGCTCGTTATTATCATAATAGGCTTGAATACGAACTCTCCTGTTTTGCTTTTCACGTAAACTCCGGCTTTTTTATCTTTGGTGACTATACTTTCATTAGGTACCGCCAGCCCCTCATAATCCCTTATTATAAGATCCACGGTCGATCTTCTTATTGCTAAAAATCCCGGAAAACTCTGGTTACACTTAAGAATAATTTTATATTCGTCTTCCTGCTCCTGTATTTTATCAACAGATGCTGAAACGGTCGCTCCGTCAAATCTAACTTTAAGATTATTACCTATGCTGTAATTTCCTACTTCACCCTCATCTACCCACAGAATCATATACCATTTGCCATGATCAGATATTTTGAAAAGAGGCTGCCCTTCAACCACCTCTCTATTTCCTCTTACCGTACTTCCCGCTTTAGGTTCAAAGTTATCAATACCTTCCTGTGTGATTTTATCGATTTCGGAGATTTTAAGTTTGCTGCTGTACTCATCCACAAAATAGCTCACCATACCCACACTCTTCGCATAGTAATTATCCGGTATAATCGCTGCTTCTCCATATCTTTCAGCAACTCTCCGCCAATGTCTCACTCGCTCATCTGTCGGTTTCTTATCGCTATAGCCTATCTCCATTATCTGGGTTCCTTTTCTGACTACCGTGCCGTCAGGAACAAAATAGTTCGGAACACCGCTCCTGTTTGCTAAGTAAACTGTCTCATCTCTTACAACTAAAACTTCTCTCTTTTCAATCACCTGAAAAGGTCTATACTCAGCCACAACAGTCGTCTTTATAGCCCCCGTAACCTTAGGCACCACATAGATAATCACATATAAAACCGCCAAAAGCAGTACAAATACAAAAATTACTCTCTTTCTCTTTTTCATGACACACCCTTTACCTGCTGCATTCCTGAATTATAATGTTGTGCTGCCTTTCTTGAAGATATATACCTTATTATACTCCATGCAAACAAAGTATGGCAATATAAAAAAGCGGCTTGCAATAATTAATTTGCAAACCACTTTATTTATTTTATGCTGTTTTATTTAACATATGTAAACAACTTAAATCCAAGATTTGTAATTACTACTCCCTTTAGGTCGTCGCTTACCAACATAGGATCTGAGTAGAAATAGATAGGAATCACAGGTACATCCTCTGCCAACATTGCTTCCGCTTTGTGCATATCCTTAAATCTTTCTGCCGGATCGCTTGTAGCTTTAATCTTTTCAATAAGCTTGTCATACTCAGGATTATTGTACTTAGCATCGTTGTTACCGCCGCCAATCTGCCACATATCCAAGAATGAAATAGGATCATCATAGTCCGCAATCCATCCATGTCTTGCTGCCTGGTATTTGCCGTCTTTTCTTGTCTGGATGAATACATTCCATTCCTGACCGCTCAAGTTTGAATTAACACCTAAGTTTTCTTTCCACATGTTCTGCACTGCTTCCATTATAGGCTGATGGTTACCGTTTGTGTTATATATAATTTCAATAGTAGGTAATCCTTTTCCGTCAGGGTATCCTGCCTCTGCCAATAACTTCTTAGCTTTCTTTACGTTCTTCTCATAGTCGCTCTTCTTAATGCTATACCATTTTTTAGCATCCTTATTGAAGTCAACGCCGTCCTTTTCACCCTTAACACCTACAGGTACAAAAGCATCCGCCGGCTTCTCACCACCCATAGAAACTTTTTCTACGATATAGTGACGATCAATAGCAAGAGCTAAAGCTTTTCTGATCTTAGGATTCTTCATCACAGGATCATTATTGTTCAAGCATAGGTAGTATGTTCCCAACTGAGGTGAAATCTTAAGACCGTTTCCTTCCATAGATTTCAATTCCTGATTCGGAATATCGTCTACAAATACTACTTCCTTATTTTTAAATGCTGAAAGGTTCGCATTAGCATCCTCAACCAAGTTGAAGTTGATTACCTTAGGACCTACCATTTTTTTGTTATAGTAATTTTCATTTTTAACCGCCTTAATAACAGCCTGGTGCTTCCACTCTGTCATTTTGTAAGGTCCGTTTGAAACATAAGTCTTAGGATCCTGAGTCCATTTGTCGTTATTTGCAACGATATCTTCTCTAACAGGCATACAAGACGGGAATGCACAGATATCCAAGAAAAACGGAGTCTTTGCAATCAACTCTACCTTGAAAGTCTTGTCGTCAGGTGCTGAAATCGCCATTTTTTCCAAAGCCGCCTCGATAGCTGCAGGATTCTTAGGGTCTGCACTGATTACATCGCTTGCACCCTTTACCATTTCAATCATATAGCTGTAGTCAGCTGCTGTTCTCGGGTCTACAAGTCTCTTCCATGCATACACGAAATCTTTGGCTGTTACCGGCTTTCCGTCTGACCACTTAGAATCTCTAAGATGGAAAGTATAAGTAAGTCCGTCTTCAGATACGTCGATTTTCTTTGCTACACCTTCTGAAATTTTGCCTTTTTCATCATACTTTGTCAAACCTTCAAAGAAATGTAGTGCTAAAATTCCTCCATCTACTGCTGTGTTAAGTGCAGGATCGATAGTTTTCGGTTCCGGACCGACGATTACACTTATTTCTTCAGATTTTTTTCCTGAAGCATCTCCGCTTTTATCTCCACAGCCGGTTAATGCCAGTCCGGCTACTAGAGTAAGAACAAGAAGTGCTGCAAGAGTCTTACTAAAAATACTCTTTTTCATAAAACATCCTCTCTTTCTTTAAATATTTATTTTTAATTAATTAAAAAATAAATAACTATTTAATATTGTGGCAAGCCACAAAATGTCCGGGTTCTCTTTCTATAAAGTCCGGTTTTTGCATTGCACACTCCTCAGTTGCGTATGGGCACCTCGTTCTGAATGTGCAGCCGCTTGGAGGGTTTACAGGACTTGGAATATCTCCCTGCAAAATTATTCTCTCCGTTTTTCTGCTTACCTCAGGGTCTGCTATAGGTATTGCCGAAAGAAGTGTCTGCGTATAAGGATGCATCGGGTTGTTGTAAAGTTCCTTACTTGTTGTCAACTCTACCATGTTTCCCAGATACATTACTCCTATCCTGTCACTTATATGTTTAACCACAGATAAGTCATGTGCGATGAAAAGATATGTGAATCCCTTGGATTCCTGCAAGTCCTCGAGCATATTGACAATCTGTGCCTGTATGGATACATCAAGTGCCGAAATAGGCTCATCACATACTATGAACTCGGGATCTACCGCTAAAGCCCTCGCTATACCGACTCTCTGTCTTTGTCCTCCCGAAAATTCATGAGGGAATCTGTTCGCATGCTCCGTATTAAGTCCCACTGTCTTAAGCATTTCATAGATTCTATCCTGTCTTTCTTCACGAGATGAACAAATTTTGTGTATATCCAGAGGCTCACCTATTATGTCACCCACTGTCATTCTCGGATCCAGTGAAGCATACGGATCCTGAAAAATAATCTGCAGTCTTTTTCTGTACGGCACCATATTGACCTTTGTTATATCTTTACCGTCATATATGATACTGCCCTCTGTCGGCTCATGAAGTCTCAATATTGTTCTGCCCAATGTTGTTTTCCCGCATCCGCTCTCTCCTACCAGACCTAGAGTCTCACCCTTGTTGATATGAAAACTTACTCCATCGACCGCTTTAACATAACTCTTTCCCATAAAACCTGTCTTTATCGGAAAATATTTTTTTAATTCCTTGATTTCTATCAGTTTATTACTCTCCATGAACTACCTCCTCTTTCTCCATCAAATCTCTAACATGGAGCCAGCAAGCAGATTCATGGCCCTCTTTTTCCGTATACACAGGCGGCACTTCATCCAAACAAATTTTCATGCACTGCTCACACCTCGGTGCGAAAGCACATCCGGCAGGCGGGAAAATCAAATCAACAGGATTACCCTCGATAGGTATCAACCTCTCGTGATTATCATTATCCACTCTCGGTATTGATTTTAACAGCCCTTTTGTATATGGATGCTGAGGATTATAAAAGATATCATCTACACTTCCTCTTTCCACTACAGTTCCTGCATACATTACAGCTATCTTATCACATATGTCCGCAACCACTCCAAGATCGTGAGTGATAAAAATTATCGACATATTTATCTTCTCTTTCAGTTCTCTCAAAAGTTCTATAATTTGAGCCTGGATTGTAACATCCAAAGCTGTAGTAGGTTCATCTGCAATCAAAAGCTTCGGATTACATGACAGAGCCATCGCTATCATTATTCTCTGTCTCATACCTCCGGATAACTCATGAGGATACTGCTTAAGCCTCTTTTCGGGCTGGTTGATACCTACAAGCGTCAAAAGTTCCAACATTCTTTCTTGTCTTTTTTCTTTATTTAAATCCGTATGTCTTTTAAGTGTCTCTTCTATCTGGTTTCCCACTGTGAATACAGGATTAAGGGATGTCATAGGGTCCTGAAATATCATTCCGACTTCCTTACCCCTCAAATTTTGCATATCGGTTTCGGATTTAGTCAGCACCTCTTCACCGTCGAAAGTGATATTTCCTCCTATCACCTTGCCCGGATCCGGAATAATTCCCATGAGTGCATATGAAGACACCGATTTTCCTGATCCCGATTCACCTACAATTCCTATTACTTCTCCGAAATTCAAATCATATGAAATCTTTCTAACTGCCTTAACCTCACCTGCGTTGGTAAAAAAGGAGACTTCCAAATCTTTTACCTGCAAAAGAGGATTTTTAATTTCTTCTGCCATAACAATCTTCCTTTCTTACTTTTACTTCATTTTAGGGTCAAGAGCATCTCTCAAACCGTCCCCGAACAAGTTGAACGACAGTATTATTATACTTATTGCAAGTGCCGGGAATACCAACAAATAAGGATACGAACTGATACCGTTAAGAGCCTGCGACGAAAGAGACCCTAAAGATGCCAAAGGTGCATTCACACCAAGTCCAAGGAAGCTTAAAAATGCCTCCGTAAATATAGCTGCAGGTATCTGAAGCATAGTCGTAACTATTATTGTTCCCATACTGTTAGGTAACAAGTGCTTAAATATCAATCTTCTGTTATCGGCCCCCAAGGCTTTCGCAGCATTGATGTATTCCATCTCTTTCAGCGATAGAACCTGTGCCCTTACTATACGTGCCATACCTACCCAATAAAGCAGTCCGAACACTATAAATATCGCAATTATTCCCGGTCCCAACACCTGGAATATTCCTGCTCCCGATTCGTCCGCCACCTTGCCCTCAAGCATAGGTTTCAACATCAACTGGAAAAGTATGATAATCAAAATATCCGGCAAAGAGTATATGATTTCAACTATTCTCATCATAACAGAGTCAACCTTTCCTCCCATAAGACCGGAAATCGCTCCATAGATTGAGCCTATAATCAAAACTATTACCGATGCTCCCACACCTATTCCCATCGATATTCTTGTTCCTACCATTACTCGAACCAGCAGGTCTCTTCCAAGGTTATCTGTACCGAAAGGATGCTTAAGGCACGGAAACATGCTTTCATCTCCTCTTATCTGCTGGTCATACCCATAAGGAACCAGCATCGGTCCCACCACTGCAAATATTACGAACAATATGATTACAACGAGGGCTCCCATCGCAATTTTATTTTCTTTCAATCTACGCCACGCATCCTGCCAATACGTAACATTTTTTCTCATCTTTTCGAGACTTGCCATCTCCTGTTTTGTAGCAGGTTCAAACGCCTCAGGCGAAATATCGACCTGCATACTGAGGAATTTATTATTAAATATCATATCACCACTCCAATTCTAATTCGTCAATCTTATTCTAGGGTCAACAACCTTATAAATAATGTCACTTATCAAGTTCATAACTATTATTAAGGCCGCTATAAATATTGTCATCCCCATGATTATAGGATAATCTCTATTAGAAATAGAGTTTATGAAATATCTTCCAAGTCCCGGTATATTAAATACCTTTTCAACAACAAAGCTTCCTGTCAACGTGTACGCTATCATAGGCCCCATATATGTAATAACCGGTAAAAGCGAATTTTTAAGGGCATGCTTAAATGTCACAATCAACTGGGGTATTCCCTTAGCTCTAGCTGTTCTGATGTAATCCTGACCTATAGTCTCAAGCATACTTGATCTCATAAGTCTTGCAATATAACACATCGGATAAAGTCCCAAGCTTATTACAGGCAATATGTACCCTGCCGGATCATATATACCTATAGACGGAAGCAACTGCAATTTAACCGAAAAAATTATCATACTGACTGTCGCCACAACAAAACTCGGCATGGCGATGCCTGCGGTCGCTATTATCCTTATTATATTATCTGCCGCCTTTCCTCGTTTAAGTGCACCCAAACATCCGAGCGGCACACCCAGCAAAATGGCAAACAATATCGCCAACCCTCCTATTCTGGCAGATATAGGGAAAGTAGTTGTAATAAGTTCAAGTACGGGAGTTCCCTTTTGCATTTTCAAACTTTCTCCCAAATCCATATGAATCAGTTTTTCCAGGTACATTCCGTATTGCACGTATATCGGCTTATCAAGACCGTACTTTATTCTGTTAGCCTCTTCAGCAATAACATTCGTCTTCTCTTCTGTAAACGGACTGCCCGGAACCGCTTTCATAATAAAGAAAGTCATCGTAGCCACTATAAATATTATAAATATGGCCACCAACACTCTCTTAATGATATACTTCGTCATAAATAACAACCCTCTTTTCGTCATACTTTCTTTATATAATTAACCCAAGATCACTTTCTTGCACCATTGTATGTGATTCCGTGAAATTTAGTTACAATTGTATTAAATTATATCATCTTTTTTTGTAGTTGTAACATAATTTTTTTGTTTTTTTAAAAAAATATCAAAATCATATTGCATTATTTTTATACGCCTATAAAAGCCGAAATTTTAAAGTTCTAAGATTTCCCAATCAATCTCTCCCGATTCAATCAGTTGGTTCAGATATTTTTTTTCGGATTTTGATAAATTCACTGCAGATTCCATGTATTTCCTGTATAAATCAGGCCTGTTTCTCATGGTAAGCTTTAAGGATTCTTTCAATCGCCACTTTCGTATATTTTCATGATGTCCCGACAGCAGCACTTCCGGCACTTGCATGCCTCTGAAAATCCTGTCATAAGAATAATGCGGATACTCTAAAAGTCCGGAATACACGGACTCTTCGTCATGAGAAGCTTCGCTTCCCAAAACATCAGGTATAAATCTCGCAATCGCATCTATCGTCACCATTGCCGGCAATTCACCGCCCGTTAAAACATAGTCTCCTATTGAAATCTCTTCCATATCCCAATAATCCAAAACCCTCTGATCCACACCCTCATAATGTCCGCATAGGAAAAGTACGGAATCATGTTCGGAAAGTTCCTCGATTTTTTTCTTATCAAGCACCTTTCCTCTCGGGGACATATATATCATTTTCGGCAAAGGTCTGTCCTTTGTAACTTCCTCTATGGCATTAAAAATGGGTTCAGCAAAAAGAACCATTCCCGGCCCTCCACCGAATGTGTAGTCATCTGCTTTATGGTGTTTATTCGAACTGTACTTGCGTATATCGGTAACCTCTATTTCCAAAAGTCCTGCATTGCACGCTCTTCCTATAATGCTTTCCTTTTTAAAGTTATCAAACATCTCCGGAAACAAGGTTAAAATATCAATCTTCATTTATAAAACCCTCTATCAAACAAACCGTAATCTTTCTGTTTTCTATATCCACTTTTTTTATAAATTCGGAAACTGCCGGAATCATAACCACCTTTTTGTCGTCCGATTCGACTTCATATATATCCTGAGCAACATTTTGGATAACGTTCACAACTACACCTATCCTGCCCCTTTTCTCGTCTTCCACTTCGCATCCTATCAAATCTCTTATATAGAAAGTATCTTCGGGAAGCACCCTGAGATTTTCTTCTCTGATATAAACTTTCTTGCCTCTCAGCATATCCGCATCGTTTCTGTCCTCTATGCCGTCCAGAGACAATATAGGCTGCTCTTTATTATATCTCACTCCGGCAATCCGATATTCTTCGTTATCCAATATTACGCTTTCCATCTCCTCAAAACGTTCCTTATAGTCGGTGTAATGATAAACCTTTATCTGACCCTTAAGCCCGACAGATGAAACAACCTTACCTATTTCTATAAGTCTCATTTATTTCATTCCTCTCAAAAATGCCTCATATCCCTTTTTCACTTCATAAATATCAGCCTTGCTTGTAAGCTCCCATGGCGCATGCATGCTGATAACACCCACACCTGAGTCTATTACGTTCATTCCGTAATGTGCTAAAATAAATGCAATAGTGCCGCCGCCACCTGCATCGACTTTGCCCATCTCCGCAGTCTGATAAGAAACACCTGCGTCGTCCAAAATCTTTCTAAGCTTGCCGATATATTCGGCATTGGCATCATTTGAGCCCGACTTTCCTCTTGAGCCTGTAAACTTATTAAACACCATTCCTGCAGAAAGAATAGCACTGTTCTTCTTTTCAAATACCGATGAAAATCCTGGATCATATCCGGCACTCACATCCGATGAAAGCATCGCACTGTTGGCAAGCGTTCTTCTCACAGCCAGTCCTGAATATATTCCCATAGCATCTAAAAGTTCAGCTACGGTATTTTCAAAAAACATAGAGTCCATACCTGTAGCCCCTACGCTTCCTATCTCCTCTTTGTCCACCAAAATACAACACGATGTTCTCTCCACCTTATCCACACCGAGCATTGCCAATAATGATGTATATGAACATACCCTATCATCCTGCCCGTATGCGAGTATCATACTTCTGTCAAATCCGCATTCTCTCGCACGACCTGCCGGAACTATCTCAAGTTCGGCGGATATGAAATCTTCCTCCGCCACTCCGTATTTTTCTTTCAAAATCTTCAATACACTTGCCTTTACCGCTTCTTTCTCTTCACCGTCAGCCATAGGTCTATTTCCTACAAGCAAATTTAAATCATCTCCCTGGACAAAAGTTGCCGCAGGCTTCTTCATCTGCTCCTGACCTATATGCGGAAGTAAATCACTTATGCAAAACACAGGATCATTGTCCGCCTCACCGATATTAACCTCAACTACCGTTCCGTCCGTTTTGCAAAATACTCCATGAAGTGCCAAAGGGATTGCAAGCCATTGATATTTTTTTATCCCCCCATAATAATGCGTGTCCAAATACGCCAAATCCGTATCCTCATATAACGGGTTCTGCTTTACATCCAATCTTGGGGAGTCTATGTGTGCTCCTAAAATATTCATTCCCTTCTCCATAGGCTCGCTACCTATATTGAAAAGAGCAACTGCCTTATTCATACATATAGAATAAACCTTGTCTCCCTGCTTGATTTTTTTACCTTTTCTTACTTCATCCTCAAGATTTTTATATCCCTTGTCCTCTGCCATCCTGATTATTTCTTTGACACATTCTCTTTCCGTTTTCCCCTTATCTAAAAACTCTCTATAGCCTGATGCCAACTCCTCAAGCTTCTTTATGTCATCCTCACTATATTTAAGCCATGCACTTTTTCTTTCCATGTCCTATCTCCTCCTGTCGCTTATTTCAAAATATATTTTATATCATAAATACAACATGTTATATATATGACCTTTTTTCCAATATTTAAAAAGCACGCATAAGAACTATACGTGCTGATATACAGTATTGCAAAATCTGTTATTGAACAATCTCAACCACAACTTTCTTTTTTTCTTTTGATGCTGCAGCTTTGACTACAGTTCTAAGAGCTTTCGCAATTCTTCCCTGTTTCCCGATAACCTTTCCCATGTCCTCAGACTTTACTTTAAGTTCCAAGATAACGGTCTGATCTCCAGCTACCTCTTTTACTTCTACTGAATCAGGATTATCAACTAGAGATTTCGCAATAGTTTCAACTAGTTCTACCATGAATATCACCATTCCCCTTACTGGATAACTCCTGATTTTTTAAGTAAGCTTCTAACTGTATCTGTAGGTTGTGCACCTGTCTTTAACCACTTTTCAGCCTTCTCATGGTCTATTTTGATTTCTGCCGGATCCTTCAAAGGATTGTAGTATCCTATCTCCTCGATAAATCTTCCGTCTCTTGGTGAACGAGAATCTGCAACAACTACTCTATAAAAAGGTTTTTTGTTTGCACCCATTCTTTTCAATCTGATCTTAACTGCCATATTTAACACCTCCTTCTCAATAAGAATATATATTCATAAATCTAATAGATTTAATGCAAATTAAAGTTTTTCATCAGTCTGTTTTTCTGATGCTTCGAGCCGCCCATGAACTGTTTCATCATCTTTTTCGCATCTTCGTACTTCCTTATAAGACTGTTGATTTTGCTCACCGGCTGCCCCGAACCTGCCGCTATTCTCTTTCTTCGGCTTGCATTTAATATCCCGGGATCTCTTCTCTCCTGTTTTGTCATGGACAAAATGATAGCTTCCATCTCTTTAAATTCACGCTCACCCTTCTCCAAGTCTTCCTCTTTTATCTTATTTCCTCCCGCTCCCGGCAACATCGAAACAAGTTTTGCAAGACCTCCCATCTTTCTTACCTGTCCCATCTGCTCAAGGAAATCTTCAAGCGTGAACTGATTTTTTCTTATTCTTTTTTCGAGTTCTTCGGCTTCCTTCTCATCATAAGCTTCCTGAGCTTTCTCAATCAAGCTCATCATATCTCCCATGCCAAGTATTCTACCTGCCATTCTGTCGGGATAAAATGCTTCCAATGCATCGGATTTTTCACCGACACCGATAAACTTTATCGGCTTACCCGTAACACTCTTTGCTGAGAGTGCCGCACCTCCCCTGGTATCACCGTCAAGCTTTGTCATGATGATTCCGTCTATACCCAATGCATCGTTAAAGCCCGCTGCAGCATTCACGGAATCCTGACCCGTCATCGCATCAATGACTAAAAGTATTTCATGCGGTTTGACTTCGGACTTCATCCTGATAAGCTCATTCATTAATTCATCATCTATCTGCAAACGACCCGCCGTATCGACAATCAACACATCATAACCCTTGTATTCCGCCTCTTTCATAGCCTCTTTCGCTATTTTTTCGGGCTCATTACAATCTCTCATTGTGAATACCGGTACTCCTACACCTTTACCCACTATTTCCAACTGATCTATCGCTGCCGGTCTGTAGATATCGCATGCTGCCAACATAGGTTTTTTTCCGTTTTTTAATAAATAGTTTGCCAGTTTACCGCAAGTAGTCGTCTTACCCGTACCCTGCAATCCCACCATCATGTAAACGGTAAATCCTCTTGGAGAATAAGTAAGTTTTGTTGCAGTACCTCCGAGCAGTTCAACAAGCTTGTCATTTACAATCTTCACAACCTGCTGTGCAGGAGTCAGACTCTCAAGCACTTCCTTGCCCAGCGACTTCTCCTTTACATCATTTACAAACTCCTTAACCACCTTAAAATTAACATCAGCCTCAAGAAGTGCAAGTTTAACTTCCCTCATAGCTTCGTTTATATCATTTTCCGTCAAAATTCCCTTGCCTTTAAGTTTTTTGAAAACACCTTGCAGTTTTTCAGAAAGACCGTCAAAAGCCATGATTCACCCTCCTATACTTGTATGTTAATCCAACAAATTATTTATCAATTTTTTCACTTCGTCCAACCTGTCGACTATAGCCTCATCACTTCCAACCCTTGAATAAAGCTCGTCAATCAATTTATTAGCACAGTCTATACTCTCTTGTTTGTTCCGGAATCGCAAAAGCAAGCCCAGTTTATCCTCACAATCCTCCAGAAAGCCTCTGGCCTTTTTCAATTGTTCGTGAACTCCCTGCCTCGTTATCTCCGCCATATCGGAAATCTCTGCCAACGAGTAGTTCTCCTGATAATATAAGGTAAAAATCTCTTGCTGCTTTTCTGTCAGGAGTTTCCCGTAAAAATCGAACAGAAGTATTTCCTCCGTAATTTTATCCATATTAATAGCATCTGAACTCAT
>JBGZBP010000012.1:0-26509 GCA_041844735.1 Bacillota bacterium | reverse complement strand
CTCTTACCTTACCTGGCATAACTACCTCTCCTTCCTAAATAGGCTACTTATTTACAAAAACGTTTTATATGTTTGTTAGCCTATTTTCAGTCTTGTTTTTATCCATGTTAGCAATAAACATTTTTATCTACCCAACCTACTCTCAATATTTCTGTCTATTCAACTATAAAAATCACAAGTATTTATGGGTCTTTTGCGGCTTTTTCAGAAGTACAATTATCAGTTTGCAAAACGCCAAAAAGCCTTATATTTCAAGCATTTTCACACTATCAATTATGTACTTTAGTCAACAGAACTACGCACTCCACATGGCGTGTTTCCGGAAACATGTCCACGCTTCCGACTCTATCGACATTATACCCTACTTCTCTAAATATTTTCAAATCTCTTGCCAAGGTTCCGGGATCACATGACACATACACTATCTTCTTTACCTCTATATCTGCAAGTGACCGAATAATATCCTCGTCACAGCCTGCCCTGGGCGGATCAAGAATTGCAATGTCACACTTTTCCCCATTTTGAATCAAACTTAAAATTTCATGCTTCACATCAGCACACCTGTAAACGGCATTTGTAATACCGTTTATAACAGCATTTCTATTTGCATCCATAACTGCACTTTTTACAATTTCAATACCGAGCACACTTTTAACAGATGATGCCATATATAAACCTATGCTCCCGACTCCACAATACAAATCCCATACATTCTCATCCCCTTTAGGTCCGGCATATTCCAACACCTTGTCATAAAGATGCCTTGTTTGCACTGTGTTTATTTGGTAAAATGCTCCCGGCGAAATCTCAAAAATTAAATCCCCTATTTTATCATAAATTGTAGGTTTGCCTGCCAAAGTAATATACTCCATATTACTCATATCAATATTAAAACTCCCTAAGTTCCCATACTTGTCGGCACTTTTATTATTTTCTTTTCCGGATTTATTCCTTTCCCTTGCAATAATTACACTTTCAAGTGAATACTCGGTTCCGTTGCTGTCAGGCGGCATGCTGTATATCGCATCATCCAGCATACCTATAAGTTTTTCATGATTCGGTATTCCCTTTCCGTTTATAAAGAAAATCACCATAACATCGCCGCTATAATAACCTGTTTTAATCACAACTTTCCTTAAAAGTCCCTTGTCCCACTTAGGATCATACCCTGAAATATTGTCCTGTCGCATAAACTCCCTTACAGTATCTGCAATTACATTAACGGTATCACATTGTATTCTGCACTCCATACAATCACAAATTACATGGCTGTTTTTTACGAAAAAACCTACCATGGGATTTCCTATACTCTCTACCAAACCACCCTTTTTAGTGACTATTCCTCCTGTAGAAATCATGCATGTAGCCTTATTTCTATATCCCTCGGTATCTTTCATCCTAACGATTTCATCCATCTCAAAATTGCTGAATCCACCTATTCGCTCAAGCTTATCTCTTATCTGTTTTTCCTTTAATTGCACTTGCCCCTCATAATTCAAGGCAAAATATGTGCAGCCCCCACACTCTTTCTCATATCTGCAGTGACCTTCTCTCCTATATTTTGAGGCTGAAATCAGTTTTAAAAATTTTGCGAAACAATATTTCTTTTTCACCTTTGTTATTTCACATAAAACTTTATCTCCATACACTGCATCATCAACAAATATTACGATACCTCTGTATTTGCCTATCCCGGCACCGTCGCTTGACATATCTTCGATATTTATTTCAATTTTCTCCCCTTTTTCCACGATCTTCTCCGGTTCCATGCTTGCTACCTTCCATCTGATTATTTTGTTAAAAGTGATATGTCTACAAGTTTTTCATAAACTCGAGGGTGAGTTTTTTTAATATTGATAGGCTTTAATTCCGGGTCTGTTATTCCATGTTTGCTGAAACCTTTAACATAAAGCTGTCCTGTATCCTTGTTCCGGCATTCGTAGCGTATCATAGCAACTGCTCCCTTTACATATTCCAACCATGCTGCAATTTCCACCACATCATCATAGACCGCAGGAGATTTGTATTCCGCTCCGACTTCCACTACGGGCATCCATATGCCGTCTTTTACCATTTCAGGATACGGATAACCGGACTGTCTCAGCATCTCGTTTCTACCTATCTCAAACCATCTTAAATAATTTCCGTGATAAACCACCTGCATTGCATCGGTGTCTCCAAAAATAACTCTTGTTTCACTATAAAATTTCTTGTCTTTGCTTTCCATGTCATTCCCCTTTTTCTTTAAAAGTATATCCACACATTTTATTTTAATATAAGCATAAAATACACATAGTTAACCACCCATTTTTTCCGCTTTTTCCAGTATTTTATTCAACCTGTGATTAACACCGGATTTGCTCATAGGCGGAGTCATCATATCCCCTAGCTCCTTTATCGAAATTTCCGGGTTTTCAAGCCTAGCCTCTGCAACTTTTCTCAACTTTTCCGGCAGCACCTGAAGTCCATATTTATTCTCAATTATCTTTATAGCTTCAAGCTGTCTCATAGCAGCGTTTATACTCTTATCCATATTGGCAGCATCACAATTGTTTATTCTGTTCACTCTGTTTCTGACATCTTTATAAACCCTGGTATCCTCAAACTTGAACACCTGCTCATTTGCTCCCATTATTTTCAACAAATCCGCTATCTTCTCGGAATCTTTAATATAAACGATATAACTTTTCTTTCTTTGAACCACCTTTGCCTTAAGCGAAAAACTGTTAAGTAACTTCTTTGTGTCCTGTGCTAAATTATCCGTATTGAAAACAAATTCCAGATGATAACTTTTTTCCGGATTACTGATACTTCCCGCACCCAAAAACAGTCCTCTTATATATGCTTTCTTATCTATCTTCCTGCTTACAAGCTCACTATAAATACCGTCACTAATGTAGTTACATCCCTCTCTAACCAGCAAAATGCCGCATTCTCTCAGTATCATCTCACAACTGTCCGGTTCTGTGATATTCACCTCAAAAATTTTATTTGTTTTTATTGAAGATGCTGTCGTGACTGTTATACTGGTTTCCGCTCCAAAATATTCGTTTATCAACATCTTAAAATGTCTTGCCACTGCGTTGTTGTCCGTGCTGACCTTAACATTCAGCTTCCCAAGTCCTACTAATGACAAAACTCCTGTGCTTCTTATAAACCCCGCAATCTCACTTCGCATTGCTAACCTGTCTTCTTCATTTATTCTTGAAAGTTCCGATTTAGTCTGCCCCGAAAATGAAATTTCATGAAAATTATTATCCATTTGCTTCCCTCTAATCCATAGCCATAGCAAGGCTCAGAATCACTGTTGCTACTCTATTTGCATCATGTCTTATATATCCGTCTTCTCCTACTAAAAAGTCGTTTGCAATTATTCTTATTCCTTTTTTCTTTAATATATCCTTTTCATCTGTACTGACCAGCATCTGCCTTGAGCCCTCTTCTTCATATTTTTTAAGAGTATCACCATCCACTATTTTATTGTTGGCAATCACCACTTCTATCGTGCTTTGTTTCCCGGAAAAATGCTTTGTTTTTTGTTCACCGCTACTATTCCCATATTTGTTTATGTACTTTTCCACTTCCATCACATGATCCATTACGCTGTAACCGTCAGTTTCGCCTGCCTGCGTCATTATGTTTGAAATATAGATAACTCGTGCTCCCGAATTATAGACTGCCTCTCCTATCCCATCTACCAAAAAGTTCGGTAATATACTGGTATATAGACTTCCCGGACCTATCACTATAATCTGTGCATCATTAATCGCAGCAACTGCATCACTTGTAGCTGCCGGTTTATCAGGAGATAAAAAAATCTCATCTATAGAAGTGTTTTTTTCTGACACCGCCTCTCCTATATGCGATTCTCCTCTTATTATTTCTCCGTTCTTTAACTTTGCAGACAGATTGATATTTTCTGTAGTAACAGGAATAACTTTTCCCTTTATCTTGAGTATATTCCCTGCTTCCATGACCGCAGTTTCAAAGTTTCCGAACATTTCATAAAGTGCCGCTATAAACAAATTTCCAAAAGACTGTCCTACAAGATTTCCATCTTTAAATCTATGGTTCAATAAATCCTGCATCAGTCCCTCTTCATCCGCCAATGCTCCTATACAGTTTCTTATATCCCCCGGCGGGAGCATTCCCATTTCTTCTCTTAATATTCCGCTGCCTCCCCCGTCGTCGGACATCACCACCACTGCGGTGAGCTCATCGGTAATATTTTTTAATCCTCTAAGCAGTACGGAAAGTCCCGTACCTCCTCCTATCACTACTACTCTCGGTCCCATTTTTACTCCTGTTCTACAAGTCTCTATGTATAGTAACTACTCGTCTTCCCTCATCTGAAAATATTTTTGAAAAAACATTTGCCATCGTTACGGATCTATGCTGACCTCCTGTACACCCGAATGAGACCACCAGGCTGGTTTTGCCCTCTCTTATGTAAAACGGGATCAGGTACTCAATCAGTTCACGAACTCTGCTTACAAATTCCTTACTCTCATCGCCTCGCAACACATAACTTTGAACTTTTTTGTTGTTTCCTGTCAGTTTTTTCATACTTGATAAATAAAACGGATTAGGCAAAAATCTTACATCAAATACCAAATCAGTATCCATCGGCACTCCTTGCTTATACCCGAAAGACTTGAATGTCAGATTAAAATATACGGACTCATCCGCACCATCAAGAATTAATCTTCTCAGTTCCTGATTGAACTCTGCTGTTTTCATATTGGTCGTGTTTATAATATAGTCCGCTTTTTTCTTTATATTTGAAAGCCTCTTTCTCTCTCTTGCTATTCCCTGCCTTATATTTCCTGCATTAGCCAAAGGATGTGTACGTCTGGTTTCCTTAAATCTCTTAATAATCGTATCATCACCTGCATCAAGGAAAAGAATCTTATATTTTATGTCACGGGTATTAAGTTCTCCCAATGCTCCTATGAGATCATCAAAAAACTCTCCCCCTCTTATATCCATAACTATAGCTACCTTACTTATATCCCTATTGATATTTAAGTCCACAAAGTTTTTAATAAGCACCGGCGGCATATTGTCAATACAATAATATCCAATATCTTCGAGACATTTTACAGCCTGTGTTTTCCCTGCCCCGCTCATGCCTGTAATAATAATAAATTCCATAATCATTCTCCTACCGATACTTGGACAAAATACCGCCTAATAATACAAAACCCTAAGGCAGCATTATATCCGCTCCAAGTTAATAATTCTATCTGTATCCAAGCCTGCCTCAAAGGCTCTCTTAAGTCCTCCCTCAAAATCTCCGACTCTTGAGGGATGATGAGCATCACTGCTTATTATAAATCCTACATCATATTTCATTGCTGTTTTAATCGCATCCACTGTGAGATCCGGATGCCATGTGCTGATTTCCATTAAAGTATTTGTCTCCTCACAAGCCTTTGCTATAGCATCGATATCAAAACTCCCCTTATCGCCCGGATGCGTTAAAAGATAATAATTGTTTTCAAAAAGACTCTTTATTACCAACTCCGTATTTTTATTTTTTTGCCATTTAGACTCATTACCGAGTTTGCATGTCCACAGATAATTAGCCGCATGCAAAATGCCTGCCTGAAAAGGACATTCCCCAAATATACCGAAGTGGTACCCGGCTATTACATAATCAAATAATTCAAATTCCTCTTTCTTAACATCGAGATTCCCCGACGGATTTATAATATTTGCCTCAACACCTAAATATATTTTAATTTTATCTCTGTACTTATCATTTAAATCATCAATCTGTCTTCTCATCTCCGGCAAATCTTTTCTCTTTATTCCATATGAAATATGCCCCGGTCCGTGATCCGAGATACCGATACTTTCCAATCCCTTTTCTATTGCAACTTTGACGTTATCTTCTATCGTACCTTTACCGTGAGAAAACACTGTATGTGTATGAATATCAAACTTTAATTTATATTTTTCCATCATGAATTTTTCCATATAGTACCTCATACTGCAAAGCTATTTGTTCCCTATGATTCTCACTTCCGGTTCCATCACAACACCGAATTTACCATAAATAACAGCCCTTGCAACTTCCATCAGGGTTATAATATCCCCTGCTGTAGCTCCCGATTTATTAATAATAAACCCTGAGTGTTTTTCGGAAATCGCAGCACCCCCGAATGTTAATCCTTTTAATCCCGAATCTTCTATAAGCTTTCCTGCAAAATATCCCTCCGGTCTCTTAAAAAAACTCCCTCCGCTCGGATAGTTCAAGGGTTGCTTCTCAAGTCTCCTATTGTTAAAATCCTTCATTTTCTTCTGAATATCATCCTTGCAGCCTCTCTTAAGGACAAACGTTGCCGAGAGAACAATCATTTCCGGCTGTCCTGCTTCATTTTCCAATGCAGTGTGCCTGTACGAAAAGTCCATCTCCGATTTGGTTATTACCTTTACGGATAAATCTCTCAAATCAAGTACTTTACACTCTTTAAAAACAAATGAAATCTCCCCGTCATACGCTCCTGCATTCATGAAAACAGCTCCGCCTACCGTCCCCGGTATGCCTGCTGCAAATTCCAGTCCCGACAATGAATTTTCCATAGCTTCCCTCGCCAGCTGAGATAACATAATACCGGCAAAAGCTTTTATCTCAACTCCATCTATCTCCGGTCTTTGTTCATCACCGTCTATTTTAATTATAAGTCCGTCATATCCTCCATCCTGCACCAAAACATTGGATCCGTTTCCCAGAATGCAGAATTTCAGCTTCTTTTCTCTTGCCGTTTTTATCATATCTATCAAATCATCTTCATTTTTCACAACAACTAAAAGCTCTGCTTTTCCGCCTGACTTGAAAGTAGTAAACTGTGACATGTCAGCATTCTCAATCATTTGTATGGTATTATATTCTTTTTTATTTTTTTCAATCTCATTAATCATATTTATCCACCTTCATGCCTGATAAAATAACCCTTTTTATTAAAACTTCTCCAATATATGATCCAACTTTCCTTCAAGGGTATTCATTATATTTTCTTTTATTGTTTTCGTTGTATTATACTTAATAGCATGCCTCATCATCTCTGAATGTTCGCTGTCGCTGAGCATCAATGAAGAAATCATAATCTTTTTTCTCTTAAACTCATAACATAATGCCAAATTTGCCATTTCTACGTTATCTTCTTCCAATGGATATATCTCAAAAATCCTGAAATATATTTCTGACAATCTGTCAAAAAAATCAGCATTTGCTTTGTCTGAAACAATCCATCTGTCAAACTCTGAAATCTTGTTATCAATTTCCAAAAAATGCGGCGGCGTATAAACATACTCCCTGAGAGTCGGGTTGCTCTTTCTGTAACAAATTCTATCAGTGCCCTTTAATTTTGTTATAAACTCCATCAAATATCTTGAGGTCAATTCCATATCCATCTCCAGCAGCGAGTCCATATATTTAAATACCTCAAGGAAATTTTTAATTTTAATATGCTCATTTAAAGTGGCAGACTCGACAATGCTGCCTCGCATTATATTCAATATATCCGATTTTTTTATTGTACTCCCGGTCGCATGAAAAGACTCATATATGAAATTCATTTTCATATACTCGTCCACATATTCGAGGATTTCAGAATCTCTGTTATTCATTACAAGATTACTTTTTTCAAAAATATTCATACATGCACCTTTCATAAAATTTGACAGCACTTAAAAATCAAAATACTTTAATCGACTCTCCCAGTGATAAACTCACCAGATGAACTCCTGCCACCGGTTCACCGAAACAGTCTTCTACCGCTCTCTTATATATTTCCATTTGCTTCGTATATTCTAATAACAGCCTGCTTTTTTCTTCTTCCGGTTGTAATGGGTTTACAGTATCTGTTTTATAGTCAACTATGTGCCAATTGCCGTTTATGTTGAACAAACAATCTATCTTACCTATTATTGTCAATTCCTGTCCTTCAATTATATCTTTATATACAAAACTTCTTTCCTTATATAAAATCATATTGCCGTCATCTTCATATCCGGACATTATAATTTTTCCCGCATCGGTCTTGAAAAAATTTACTACCTTTTTAATTGGTATTCCCTCTAAATCTTCATGAGTTATACGTCCATTTTTTATCAAAAAATCAATATGCTCTTTTATAACCGCATCCTCATTTTTTCCTAATTTCAAGTCCTTGCATACTTCTTTAAAGTTTATAAGTTCCAATATGGTGTGGATGATTACACCTTTTTCTGCTGCCGTCTTTTTATTTTTATACAAAGATATCTGCTTGAAACTCTCTTCATCAATAGGCACCTTTTCTTTTTTTATTTTTGCTCCGTGTTTGGCAATCTCCGTCGCTGAATACCTACTCTTAATATCCTGTTCTCGACTTTTATATGCATATGAAAGCTTTGATGCTATGTTACGGTAATCTTCCGTATCTGTGCTATGAGAGGCAGCCCTTTCCTCTAAAATTTCTATTTTTTTTCTCACAGGCATCAAAGATTCTTTTTCATCATTATTCTCAGGCTTGATTAACTCTGCTGATGAAATATGCGTCACTTTTCCATAAGGATTCCTTTTCATTAACGGCAAAAGCCATGAAAGATAAGTATTTCCCGACTCCATCTCCACTAAAAAATCCTCGGTTGCTGCAAACTCTCTCGATTTTTTTTTGCTCGCTCCTATTATAAAAAGTTTGTCTTTAGGTCTTGTTAAAGCAACATAAAGTATCCTCTGCTCTTCTGCAATGGATTCATGATGATTCCTATTCTCAATAACTCTGTACATAAGGTTATCAGCCATTTCTTTGCTCACGCTGTCCCGAGGCTTTAATGCCAGTCCCAGCTCATTATGAAACTTGCAAAGCGACGAGGAGTTTCCTCCTCCCAGTTTACTGCCGGTACCGGAAACCACTACCATTGGAAACTCCAAGCCCTTACTCTTATGTATCGTCATTATTCTTACAACATTTTCACTCTCTTTAATAGCCGTAGCTTGCGGAACGTTTATTCTTTTCTTTGATAACATGTCTACATATGTTAAAAATCCATATATACCTGATATTGCCACTTCCTGAAATTTTGCCGCTTTCAGGAGCAGCATATCCATATTTTTCTTTCTTCTTTCTCCAAACGGCAATGATGATACATAATTATAATAACCTGTTTCATCATATAATTTCCATATTAAATTTTCCATAGACATGAACATCGCATCCTGCTTCCATTTTTCCAGGCTTTTTAATACATTATCTATTTTTGATTTTATAGTTTCATTATCCCCGTTTTCCCAATAATCATACATTGCATCAAAGTAGCTTGATGTTTTCATGTGTATCCTTATGGACGCCAACTCTTCCAATGTAAAATTAAAAATTGGTGATTTCAACACACTTACGAGCGGGATGTCCAAATCTCTGTTGTCTATAATTTTAAGAAGGTTGACAAAAACCTGTATCTCGACTGAATTGAAATATCCCTCACTTTCATCCACAAATGCAGATATTCCGACAGATTGTAATGCTTCCTGATAATATTGTGCCTTCCCTGTCACAGCCCGAAGTAAAATAACGATATCTCTTGCTTCAAGTGTGCGTACTTTTGATTCTTTACTATCAAAAAATTCCTTGCCTATGTTTTCTTTTATGACATTTGCTGTGGCTAATGCCTCTGCTTGAACCACCTTCATGCCTTTAATTTCTTCATCTGCATCTTCCTCATCACTCAAATCCACATTTATGAGTTCCACCGGAAAATTATATCTGCTGTCCGCATCTTGCCCTACAACCAAAGTTTCTTCCTGTCCGTATGACATTCCGCTTTGTGGAGAATTCATTATCTTACTGAACATGTAATTTACGGACTCCAATATGCATTGCTTGCTCCTGAAATTTGTTCTTAAATTAATTAATACTCCGGATTCTTCAGTATTTTTATACCTGTTACTTTTATCTATGAATATCTCCGGTTCAGCCAATCTGAACTTGTATATGCTCTGCTTAACATCACCTACCATAAACAAGTTGTCATGCCTCTTTATTCTGCTTATTATTTCTTCCTGCACAAGGTTACTGTCTTGATATTCATCAATATAAATGTATCTGAACTGTTTTCTGTACTCATCCGCTATATCCTCATCCGCCAGTATTGTCAGTGCAAAATGTTCTATGTCTGCAAAGTCTATTATTGATGCCTCTCTTTTTAACCTGCTGAATTCGTTTTCAAACTCGCCTACAAGTCTTACTAATGTTTTCGTATCCTCTTTTATTGTTTCAATACTATCCTCATACTCATCATACGAAAATTTAAAATAGGTATCTATAAGATATTTTACCTGTTTCTTAGCCTCGTCAATATTATCTTTTAAATCTTCTTTCACTCCCTCAAGCAGTTTACTTTCGTTCCTTTTGTTCAAATATGAAAATGAAAGTGACTTAAGTGAATTTCCGAACGCTTCATATCCCTCTCTGCCCTTTTTTAGCAGATTTTTTTCAAGCAGACCGATACTATTAATCAAATCCTCTTTAAGTGCCGCATAGTTTGAAAAAGTTCCGGGCGTTATACTATCATCTATTAATTCCAAACTTCTTGATATGTAGTACTCGGCAACTTTCAATTTTCTATATATAACTGTATATATCATATCTGCAACATATTGCATGCTGCCTACATTACTTTTATCATTCAGCCACTCATCAGGATAAGGTAAACTTCTTATGAACTCGTATGTATCTTTTATAAGAGAAGCTGCCCCCAAATTATTTTTGACGCCGCTGAACTTATAATTAAATCTGTAAAAATCTTCATTCTTACATTCAAATTCCTTCTGAAATAAGTTTTCAAGAGCCTCCTCTTTTAAAAGTTCCGTGCTTTCCTGCTCTGCCACTTTAAAATTTGGAGAAATACCGCATACATAATAGTATTTTCTTATAACACTTAATGCAAAGCTGTGAAAAGTTGATATGCTCGCAACAGAAAAATTTTTAATTTGATCCGTCAAAAAAATCCTGTCATCTTCTTTAGTTATATTTCCCGATGATAACTCATCAAAAATTGCTTTTCTGATTTTTTCTTTCATCTCCATAGCAGCAGCATTCGTAAATGTGACAATCAAAAGTTCATTTACAGGAACTCTCTGTTTTATAATCTGCTGCTTTATTCTCTCGACTAAAACGGCAGTCTTTCCGGCTCCTGCACCTGCCGAAACCAGGACATTGCTACCGGCTGATGTTATTGCCGCATTTTGTTCATCGGTCCATCTCATACAAACTTTTCTCCTTTTGGGTATGTCGAAAGCATTTTTATTTTATTATTTCGCCAACCTCAATTTGCAAAGCATTTTTTTTATTTTTTGCCCTTTCGGCAATTTTTCCACTTCATCTATCCCTATGGTCCCTGTTCTTATTACCATAATTCCGAAAACAGCTACCCCTATCAATATTGCTATCATCGTTGCCAATGAAACACCGACAAACTTTTCAAGTATTCTTTCACTTATGAATACTGCAACAAACATTACCGCTCCCGATATGAGAGGTTTTACCACTGCAAGACGTATATTGAACTTTGTGCCTGTATATTTTTTCACAAAAACATAATTAGCTATTCCGCATGTCGCAAATCCAAGGGTGCTTCCTATGGCAGCTCCTTTTATGTTCAAACTCGGAATTCCTACCAGCAAATATGTGAATACACCCTTAACAATCACTCCAAGTGCTAAAGCTGCCACTGCTCTTGACGGCTTTCCTATGCCCTGTAGAACTCCTGCCATTGCCTGTGCTACTGATAAAAATATTATTCCTATCGATAAAATAAAAAGACAAGGAGCAGCATTTAAAGCACTTTCCTTCTGAAGCGGATATAAAAGTAACATAACCGGACGTGAAATCGACATCAATCCTAAAGAACAAGGCACTCCGACAATCATTGCCGTCCTTAGTCCCAGCCTGACATTGTCCTGTAAAAATTCATTATCATTTACCGCATGAGCCGACGCTATAGCCGGTACCATCGATAATGCAATGCTCAATCCCAATGCCATCGGAATATTGATGATAGGCCCCGCCAGTCCTGTCAACTGACCGTAAAGCGCATTTGCATTTTCAACCGATACCCCGGAATCGGTCATTCTTGTCATTACAATCGAAACATCCACAATATTCATAATAGGAAGAATGGATACACCTATGGTAATAGGCACAGCTATCCATACCAATGTTTTAAATATTTTTCGTGCCGGTTCTTTCGGAAATCTCTCCTGATTTTTTTCCAATTTAATCAAATCATTTTTCTTTCTGATGTACAGAACCGTAATTATTAACAACCCTGCTACGGGTCCTATACTCGTTCCGAGCGTTGCCCCTGCTGCCGATACCGGAATACCTTTCGGTAAAAATAAAAATGCCAACGTTAACCCGAGTGCAACCCTTATGGTTTGCTCTGTAAGCTGAGAAACAGCTGTCGGAGCCATATCCTGCATCCCTTGAAAATATCCTCTGAATACCGACATTAGCGGTACCAATATCAATGCCGGTGCTATTGCCAACATGGCATAGTATGCACCATACTGCCCGCTCAAATAATAAACTATCGGCTTAGCACCCAATGTGAATATTAAAAATGCCGCCATTCCCAATATAAACATCACTACAAAAGAAAGTTTGAATATTCTTCTTGCTCCCTTATGATCCCCCTGAACTATTTTTTCCGATGTCATTTTGGAAATTGCTGCGGGAGCTCCATTTGTTGAAAATACCAGAAGGAAAATATATATAGGGTAAACCGTCTGATAATACCCCATACCCTCATCGCCTATAATATTTCCTAAAGGTATCCTGAAAAATGCCCCCAATATCTGTGTTATTAATCCTGCAATCCCAAGTATCGCCGCACCTTTAATAAAGGTTTTTTTGCTCATAAAAGTTTCCCCCTGAAAAAATACATTTTAAAATTCCATATTCATAGCTATTATACCAAATTTCATCAAATAACCATAGGATAATTATGCATATTTTGATATAATGTTAATAAATTATGTGCGTAAAGGCACTTTTATTGTTTTATCGAAAGGATTAGGTTTTATGAACAAGGACACAACATCTGTTTTATTAATGATATTGGACGGATTCGGTTTTAGAAAAGATTCTCACGGGAATGCAATTCTTAAGGCAAAAATGCCCAACTATATGCATCTTTGGAATAGTTATCCCCACACAGTACTGGAAGCTTCCGGAATGAGCGTAGGACTTCCTGACGGTCAAATGGGCAACTCTGAGGTGGGTCATTTAAACATAGGCTCAGGAAGGGTCGTCTATCAAGATTTATCGTTAATTTCCCGTGCCGTCGACACAGGTGATTTTTTTGAAAATAAAGCAATACTGTCAGCTATAAATCATGTTAAAAAGAACGATTCCAAATTACATTTATACGGTCTCTTATCCGATGGAGGTGTGCACAGCCACATAACCCATTTGTTTGCTCTTTTGGATTTGGCAAAAAAACATGGTTTGAAAAAAGTTTATGTACACTGTTTCATGGACGGCAGAGATACACCTCCCACCTCAGGAATCAACTATATAAAGCATCTTGAAGATTATATGAAAAAAAATAAAATCGGAAAGATAGCTACCATATCAGGGCGATACTACGCAATGGACAGGGATAATAGATGGGAAAGAGTTGAAAAAGCATACAATGCTATGGTTCACGGTGACGGTAATCATACCGACATCGATGCTGAGAATGCTGCTTTATGCACTATTGAAAATTCTTATCAAAACGGTATTACGGACGAATTCATACTCCCTACCGTTATAGACGAAGACGGACTGATCGGCTCAAATGACTCCATAATAATGTTTAATTACAGACCCGACAGAGCCAGAGAGATTACAAGAGCTTTCGTTGACTCCGATTACGTCGGATTTGGGACTTCAAATGCTCCTAAAAATATCAGCTATGTATGCATGACCCAATATGATGAAACTATGCCGAACGTATCGGTGGCATATCCTCCCCAACAGTTGCAAAACACTCTCGGAGAATATATTTCTTCAAAAGGATTAAATCAGTTAAGAATTGCCGAAACGGAAAAGTATGCCCATGTAACATTTTTCTTCAATGGCGGTGTTGAAAAACCTAATGATCTGGAGGATAGAATATTGGTTCCCTCACCTAAGGTCGATACCTACGATATGAAGCCTGAAATGAGCTCCGACGAAGTAACGGAAAGACTCTTATCCTCGATTGATGAAAATAAATACAACCTGATAATCCTAAATTTCGCCAACCCTGACATGGTCGGTCATACAGGCAATCTTGATGCTACGGTTAGCGCCCTTGAGCACTTGGATAAGCATATCGGCAGGATTGTCGAGAAATTTATCGGCTCCGGTGGTCATGTCCTCATAACAGCTGATCATGGAAACTCGGATTATATGCTTGATGAGAATGATGCTGTTGTTACCAGCCATTCACTAAGTCCTGTTCCATTGATATATGTGACCCCCGCCTCATTTTCCGGTGACATCTCCCTCAGAGATGACGGGATTCTGGCAGATATCGCACCGACCATACTCGATATCCTAAAACTTGAAAAACCTGCGGAAATGACAGGAAAAACGCTGATAATTTAAAGTTTATTACACTAAACTCAATACTTCGCCATATGCCATGACTGCGTTTTTGACGCAGTCGGGACATGAACACAAAACTTTACCTGTTTCAATCCCTTTTATCGTCCTGCATATTGTTGATCCGCACTTTTTCTTGAAATTTTCGGATATTTCCTTTGTTATGCCCGTTGTTCTTTCTCCCGTACTCTTAGCTCCTACAATCATACAGGCACCTATCAGTGCCCCACAGCTACCATCCATGTTGCCTATTCCGAGCCCGAATCCGGACGCCATTTTAAAAAGCTGTTCTGCCGTAAAATCAGTCTCATACGCAAGTACACTTACTACCGCTTGACAACAGTTACCTCTTCCCTGTATTTTAAAAAGCTTTGCCTGTTCCGCTTTTTCGATTATAGTTTTGCTCATCTTCCATACCTTTCTTCACTCAACACTTTATATCCTGTCCGGTAATACGACTTTGATATTCAAGTAACAATATATCTAAAAATTAGTTATCGACTTTTATTTATTATAGCCTCGGCAACCTTTATACCGTCGACAGCTGCCGATGTTATTCCTCCTGCATAACCTGCTCCCTCACCACAAGGGTACAAACCTTTAATTTCAGATTGATAGTTCTCATCACGAAGTATCCTTACCGGAGAAGAACTCCTTGATTCAATAGCAGTGATTATTGCATCTGCATCATCAAATCCCTTTATTTTCTTTCCCATCTCAGGTATCGCTTCTTTCAGTGATGCCGTCACAAAATCAGGCAAACACTTTGAAATATCTTTTTTGCAAATACCGGGTCTATATGTACCCTCAATGCTGATTTTGGTTTTAACATATCGATTTTCAGTTTTTTGTCTTTTGCTGTAATACTCTTTTCCCAAAAAACTGTAAAGATCCGTATATGGAGCACTGTAGTCATGTCCACCAAGTTCAAATGCCATCTTTTCATATTTTTCCTGAAATTCAACTCCCGATATAGGACTGTCGCCTGCTATATCATCCGGTCTAACATCTACAAGCAAAGCACTGTTTGCATTTTTTGCACTTCGGTCACTATAACTCATCCCGTTTGTCACCAACATACCCTCACAAGATGATGATGCCACCACGAATCCTCCCGGACACATGCAAAAAGTGTATACTCCTCGACCCGACTCACACTTGTGATTCAGCTTATATTCTGCTGCAGGTAGTCCGGCATCTTTAAATGACATGTCATAATACTCCTCAAACTTATCCCCGTACTGAGACCTGTCAATCATATCCTGGCTATGCTCTATTCTGACACCCATAGAAAAAGGTTTCTTTTCCATCGGAACTTTCTCGTCATGTAACATTCTAAATGTATCTCTTGCACTATGTCCTATTGCTAAAATCAGATTGTCGCATTCTATTTCATATGTAGATTTTGAGTTTTTTACGTATATTGAAACGATTTTATTATTATCATCCATTTTCACGTTTATTAATTTAGTATCAAATTTTATTTCGCCGCCATGGGAAATTATTTCTTCTCTAATATTTTTGACTATTTTTTCAAGTTTGTCAGTACCCACATGGGGTTTTTGTACATAAAGAATTTCTTCACCACCGCCATACTTCGCCATGGTTTCGAGTACAACACCTATTCTCTTATCTTTTGTCCCAGTAGTTAATTTTCCGTCAGAAAATGTTCCTGCTCCTCCTTCTCCAAATTGCACATTGCATTCGGTATCAAGCTTTCGATTTTTCCAAAACTCTTCTACTTTTTTCTTTCGCTCCTCAAGCGAGCTTCCTCTCTCTATCACAACAGGTTTTAACCCTGCTCTTGCCAATATCAGTGCTGCAAACATGCCCGCCGGTCCGAAACCTGCTACCACCGGTCTTTTAACATTAATATTGTTACTTACCCCGCCGGAAAATTCCCCTGTATCCGAAAATTTTTCTATTTCTTTAGCTCCATTTTTTATACAATATGCCTTTTTATTTTCGCTCACTTCTATATCAAAACTGTATACCCATAAAATATCGGCTTTTTTTCTGACATCCAAAGATTTTTTGACTATTTTATAAGTCAACACATCGTCTTCTGATATTTTCAGTTTATTTGCAACAGCAAACCTTAAAGATTCGTTTTTATTCTTAATTTTTATTTTAACGTCATTTACTCTTAACATATCTCTCCGCACTCTTTCCTGCTACCGCTCCCGAAGTAAACGCCCACTGCAAATTATATCCTCCGCATCTGCCTGTTACATCTATCACTTCTCCTGCCATAAAAAGTCCTTCAACTAATTTTGACTCAAGTGTATCGGCATTAATTTCACCAACTTCCACACCGCCATCTGTGACCTGTGCCTCTTTCCATCCCTTAGTACCGGTAATGTTGAACTCCATCTCCTTCATCCTTTTCACGAGTTTTTTAATCACTTCATCCGGCTCAAAATCTCCTCCGTCCAAGTTTACACCCAAATCTCCCATGATTATTTTTCCCAATTTCTCCGGCAATACTCCGGTAAGAAAATCATAGTCAAATGGGATATTCCTGCTTCTTTGCTTCAGGTATGCCAGGGTGTCATCATTCGATAGCCTTTGAAAAAAATCTATTTTCACGGTGTATTTATTGTCATATATATCTCTTACATACCGGCTCACATCGAATGTACATATGCCGGATATGCTGTTTTTCGTAAACTGTATTTGACCTGATTCCTTTATCAGGAATTCACCATTCACATATAGCGAAACCTCACCATTAACCCTTACACCTGCCAACCCCGGCAACTTGTCACTGTCGGATGTAAGCGGAACCAGAGCCGGTATCGGCTTTTTTATATTATGTCCCAAATTTTTCAAAATCCTGAATCCTTCTCCGGTAAGACCGTACTGCGGAGCCGCTTTACCACCGGTTGCTATAATTACCGCCCTTGATTCTATAATCTTATCAGAAGTTTCAACAAAAAAAATTTCTCCTTTTTTTCTTACATTCCTTACGGTGTCTTTTATTACATCAGTTTTCATAAGAACATTTCTTTCAAGAATTTCTCTCACTGATTTAGCTTCATAAGATGCAGGATATATTCTGTCATTTTCTTCCGCATATTCAATCCCCATATTCTGAAAAAGCTTAAGTGTTTCCTCCACACCAAAAATAGAGAGAAGTTCATTAGCGAACTCACTCTCATATTTACACTTTTTGTTTGAGATATTGCATCTTCCGTTACCTGTTGCCAATATTTTTTTCCCCAATATTTCGTTCTTTTCTATTATCAAAACATCGGCATCACAACGAATAGCTGCCGTCATAGCAGCTGCTCCGCCACCTATAATTACAACATCATACTTTTTTACCATCAGGATTTTCTCCTCTTGCAATCTGACCTTTTCTCTTAAAAATTTTCCAAACAGCAACAGTTGCAGCATATAAAACGGTGGCTACTGCAACGAGTTTTACAACCATTGCAGTGGTCAAATTAACTTGCATCATTCTTGAAAAGACTAAAACTGCAATAATGAATATCCAGTAATTTATCAGAGTTCTAACATTTATCATAGCCGAATATCCTCCCGAATAAAATATTTTTATAAAAATTTTTCGATATTATTATATCTTATCCAAAATTTTAACATCCACTCTATTGTATGGTATAACTATACCGTTTGCAACCATCTCATTCTTAACATCTTCTTCTATCACATATTTTGCCTGCCAATAATCATCAGTTTTACACCAACACTTCAAATCGATTTTTACGCTGCTCTCCGTTTGTGAAAATACCCCCGTTATAGGCTCAGGTTCCTTTAATATCATAGGACTCTTCTCGCACACTTTCATCAGTATTTCACGGGCTTTTTTCAAATCACTTTCATAGCTGACACTGAAAGTAAACTCCAATCGTCTTGTCCCCAGCCTTGTGTGATTTATTACAGTATTGTTAGCCAGTTTTCCGTTAGGTATAGTAACCACTCTGTTATCAAAAGTCCTCAGTGTAGTGTAAAAAATATCCGTGTGCTCAACAATACCCATAATTTCCAAATCCTCAATCAAATCCCCTTTTGAAAAATGCTTATTGAACATTATGGCAACGCCGCCGACAACATTCGCAAGACTATCTCTTAAAGCTAATGCCAAGCCTGCTCCTATTGCTCCCACCACTGCCACAAGTGATGCTGATTCTATCAAGTTTGCCGCTCCCAGCGTGGCAAAAATAATAACTATCCAAAGGATTATTTTTATGAGGTTAAGTATAAATTTGTGCATACTTTCATCTGTAGATCCCTTTTTTAACCACCTTTTTGTTAATTTTAAAATTATTTTCATTAAAACTAACCCAACGACAAATGTCACCACCCCTGCCGTAAATTCAGGAATATATTTTTCTATAATATTTATAACCCTATTCATATACAACCCTCATTTATCATTGAAAATCTTTCAAATTGCTTTTCTTCAAGTGTTCATCTACATTCTATACCCTATTTCGTCTTCTTTCAAGTTCAGTTAAATATTTTTTTCTAAGCCTGATGTCGTCGGGTACTACTTCAACCAACTCGTCATCATTAATAAACTCAAGTGCCTCTTCTAAAGTGAACTCTCTATGTGGTGAAAGCTTAATAGCCTCATCACTTCCTGCCGCTCTCATGTTTGTTGTTTTCTTTGCCTTTGCAGGATTTACAACCATATCATCCATTCTGCTGTTGAGCCCTACTATCATTCCCTCATACACCCTTGTTCCCGGTGCAATAAACATTGTGGCTCTCTCCGAAATATTTGAAAGAGCATAAGGTGTAGCAACGCCTTCTTCCTGTGCTATCACGGCACCATTGGTTCTCTGTGCAATCTCACCTTTATAAGGTTCATATTTTTCAAACCTCCTGACTAAAGTACCTTCTCCCCTCGTATCATTTATAAACTCGGAACGATATCCCAAAAGCCCTCTGGTAGGAACCAGGTATTCAAGTGTCGAATATCCGTCTTTGCCTGTCATAGACTCCATCATGCCTTTTCTCAGATTCAGCTTTGAAATCACCGCTCCTGAATATTCATCCGGTACATTTACCACTACCCTTTCTATAGGTTCAAGCCATGATCCGTCTTCGCTTTTCTTCATAATAACTTCCGGTTTTGAAACTGCAAGTTCATACCCCTCACGCCTCATATTTTCAATTAAAATTGACAGGTGGAGTTCTCCTCTTCCCGATACCTTAAATGAATCGGTAGTATCAGTTGCTTCAACCATAAGCCCTACATTAACCTCCAGCTCCTTCTCCAGTCTCTCTTTTATATGTCTTGAAGTTACAAACTTTCCTACTTTCCCTGCAAACGGACTCTTGTTTACCAAAAAATTCATTGACATTGTAGGTTCTTCAATATTTATCATCTCCATCGGATAAGGTTTCTGAAAATCGCATACAGTTTCACCTATAGATATATCAGATATACCCGATACAACTATTATATCTCCGGAATATGCCTTATTAACAGGTGTACGTTTTAATCCTTTATACACAAACAACTGTCCTATTTTACTCTGAGTCAAACTTCCGTCAGCCTTACATACAGTTACAGTTTGTCCCTGTGATATGCTGCCATTATATATTCTGCCGATTCCCAATCTTCCTATGTAATCATCATATCCCAAGGCTGATACTTGAAATTGCAGAGCCTCTTCACTGAAGTCCGGATAAGTATTAACATGATTAACTATCGTCTCAAATAACGGTTTCAAGTCCTGACTCTCATCCTCAAGTTCGTGTTTTGCTATGCCTTGCTTTGCTATACCATATAAAATAGGAAAGTCAAGTTGTTCATTTGATGCTTCAAGCTCCATGAACAATTCATAAACCATATCCACCACTTCCGATGCCCTCTGGTCTTTTTTATCTATTTTGTTTATAAATAATATCGGATTCAGTCCCATTTCTAAGGATTTTTGCAGCACAAACCTCGTCTGAGGCATTGGACCTTCCTGCGAATCAACAAGTAAAATGACCGTATCTACAGTTTTTATAATTCTCTCAACTTCTGAAGAAAAATCAGCGTGTCCCGGTGTATCAACAATGTTGATTTTAATGTCATTATATAATATTGAACAGTTCTTCGAGTATATCGTTATACCTCTTTCTCTCTCCAAATCATTGCTGTCCATTACACAGTCAACTACTTCTTCATTTGCTCTAAAAACCCCGCTCTGGTTCAAAAATGCGTCTACTAAAGTTGATTTGCCGGCGTCTACGTGGGCAATCACGGCTATATTTATTATTTTCTGTTTTTCACTCATATTTATTTAATTATCCTTTTTATTTTATCTTTAAAGCACAAGATTTACCGCCCTCTTTATCGTAACACTACATAAAAGGACGGTAAATTTGTAAGTTTTTCTATCTGAAAATTTAAATCAATTTTGTTAAATGCTTACTTTTTTCTCTAAAAGCTTTACGCTCAAGACAAAAGCACCGACTGCCAAAATCACATAAATTGCACTTGTAACAAATGCAAAAGTATAAAATCCTTCCAAAAAATCTCTTATCATAATTGATTCTGTTACAAATGGTCTGCTACTCACTCCTATCATCTCATATTCACTGCTGAAAACTCTCACAATGAGACTTATGATAAAGCTGATAAATTGGTTAATAGTTATAAATATTACTATTGCTAAAAGTGATTTCGCCGCATTGCTTTTTATTTTTATAAAGCTTGTCAATATAACTACTAAATATCCCACAGTAACCACATAGCACCATGAAGTAATATTTAAAACTATTGCTCCAAATAAATTTTTTATAATGAAAGCATTTTCAAAAAACGATGTAAATTCCTGGAATAAAGGTGATTTTAATATTAAAGCGAGATTAATCTCATTTTTATACAAAAACAATTCAAAAAGACCGACTGATAAAGCTATTGTCAACCCCGTAGCAACTACCAATGATATGAGCATCATTATCATTTTGCCACCCAATATCTTACTGTATTTGTTCGGTGTCATAAAGAGCATATATCCTTCTTTTGTATTCACATCTTTCGCCAAAAGAAGGATGGATTCAATGCCTAAATACATAAACATACCTATTATTCCCAATACCAAAATTGCCATTCCCGTATTGAACATAGTTCCAAATACCGAAATTCCGGATGACTGGTCTCCTGACATTCCCGACATACCTATTGTTGTAATCAACCATGCACCAACGATTATGCAAACAAGTACAATTTTAGGTATCAAAGTTCTCTTAAATTCATGCTTTATAATCTTTACCATACTATATCCCCTCCATCCGGTTGAACTGCATTTACTCCGCTGGATATACCATAGAGTCTTCTATAAGAATCTGCTATAGATTCTCCCGTGTTTTCTCTCATTTCATCCATATCACTCTCAAAAATAATCTGTCCATCCTTCAAAAATAATACTCTGTCGGAAATTTTCTCAAGTTCCTCCACCAAATGGCTCGATATTATTATTGCATTATCTTGACTGCTCTTTGATACAATCAAGCTCATTATTTGATCTCTGGCTATCAAATCTATTCCGTTTAAAGGCTCGTCCAACATTATAATTTCTGCATTCCTTGCAAATACAACCGCTAATTTCAGTTTTGCCGTCATTCCCGAAGACAGCGTTTTGACTCTCATGTTCGGATTCAGCTCTAGCTTTTCGATGTTTTCTTTGTACGCAGCCATGCTGAAATCATCATAAAAATCATCATAAAACTTTCCCAAATCCTTTATGTTCATATGCGGATAAAAGTATCCCTCCGTAGGCATATATGCAACATAAGCATTGGTTTTATAGCTTATTTCCTGACCGTTTAATAAAATTGAACCCGAATCAAGCTTGTTTAACCCCACTACAGCTTTCATCATGGTAGTTTTTCCGCTACCGTTAGGTCCCAACAGTCCGTAGATATGCCCTTTCTCTATTGTAACACTCAAATTATTAAGTACCCTTTTGTGATCAAATTTTTTAGAAACTCCTCTCAATTCAAGCATTAATATCACCCCCTATTTCATTCACTTTTCTAAGTGTTTCTTCTCCTGTAAATCCTAATCCTCTAAGCCCTTTAAGACAATCATCCACAAGTTTTCTCGCCATTTCGTTCTTCATATTTTCAATAAAAGCAACATCTTCCGTAACAAATGTTCCTACTCCCCTTTTGGTAAAGCACAGTCCCAAACTTTCCATTTCCTTATATACCCTGGCACATGTATTAGGATTAATAGTAAATTCGTCTGAAAGCTCTCTGCCTGACGGAAGTTTTTCCCCTGCTTTTATCACTCCGTTCACAATGCGTATTTTTAGTTCATTAATCACTTGCATGTAAACAGGTATACTAATGTCAAATTTCATCCGTATCCCCCTTTCTATAGTTTGCTAGAAATATAGTACACTAGTATTACATGTAAGTCAAGCACTTGTTGATTTTTTTACTGTTCAAGAAAATTTATTTCTTGAAGTAAGTTCACACTACAGTTTTCATTCAAAGCCTCCTTATCAATCACTATTGATAATACTACATCAGTTTCAAACATAGAGTATTTTATCGTTTTCATATGTTCATACTCACATAATGTTTGTTTTAATCCTCCTGCCAGCCCCACACCTCTTTTTTTTAGCAGAGCCTCCTTTTGTGTCCAGATTTCCAGAAACTTTTCTTTTCCCGATTTTCTTATACTGTCAATCATTGGTTCTTCAAAATATCTCTCGGCAACTTTCAAAGCATCGGAACTGTCTATATCATCTCTATTAGCATTTTCCATATCTATGCCGATCGGAGAATCAAAAAAACATACCGCTATCAAATTTCCGGTATGTGTAACCGATACGTATCCGGACTCAACCATCGGTCTACCTTCTCCGGACCTCATCACTCGTGTTTCCTTGCTATGTTCCTTCTCATAGCATCTTTTTATAAATTCATCTGTGTTTTTAAATCCATTTTTTTTGCCAAAATAAATGTTCAGCATTCACTGTACCCCATTTGCCCTATTTTTTCTACATTCTATATTATTGAAATAGGTTTGTCAAACCATACCTCAAATAAAAATAAACCGTTAAAAATGTGCTCTCCGTGTTGATATATCATGGTAGCAATGTTATCATTGATTTGCAGAAAATTGTTGTTTTCTGATAACGAAACACATTTTGGAGGGATTTATGAAAATTCATAAAGGACAAATAAAACCTTTTCTATTTATGTTGTTGGGTTGCATAGCTTATTCTTTAAGCTTGAATCTATTTCTGGTTCCCAGCAACATCGTATCCGGAGGCATTACAGGGCTTGCAACGGTAATTAATGTATTCACCGAATTAAATGTAGGTACTCTTATTATTATTTTCAACATACCTATTTTAATTGCAGGCCTCAAAACACAAGGTTGGAAATTTATCCTAAAGTGTTTCATCACGAACTTCATATTAGGTATTATAATAAACATATGCTCGATGCTGCCCGCACTTAGTCACAATCCTATTTTAGTAGCTATATACGGCGGTATTTTACAAGGTGTAGGCGTAGGTCTTTTTTATAAATACAAATATTCCAGCGGAGGTACCGAACTTTTAGCAAGAGTACTGCTTCCTAAAGTAAAAATTCTTAAACCCGGTGAAATGATTGCCATCCTCGACGGAATCATCGTTATATCCGGCAGTATAGTTTTACAGAAGCCCGAAAATGCCTTGTTGTCACTTATTACAATATATTTGTCTTGCAAGATAAGTGATAAAATAATTACAGGTCTGAACAATTCAAAAATGGTATATATTATCACGACAAAATCATCAGACCTTTCAAAATCACTGCTCGAAAATTCTCCACGTGGAATTACCGCTATAAATGCAAAAGGAATGTATAAAAATAGCGAGCAGACTGTTCTTATGACCGTAATAAGCCACACTCAGTTCACTAAATTGAAGGAAATAGTACAGGATGTTGATCCTGATGCATTCCTTATTGTAAGCAATGCAACCGATGTGCTCGGTCAGGGCTTTAAAAGCATTAAGGAAATATGATTTTTTTATTAAAACACCTTGATTTTAACCTTATAATAGTATAAACTTAAGCTTGCTATAATTTGCGAAAGTGGGGTGAAGATAATGGCAAATATTAAATCAGCAAAAAAGAGAATTTCAGTTATTAATCACAAAACAGCGGTTAATAAGCGTGTGAAATCTCATATCAAAGAAGTTGTAAAACGTTTTAACCTTAATATAGCTGACGGAAACGTGGCTGAGGCTGAAAAAGATTTGAAACTTGCTGAGAAAAAACTTATGCAGGCTGCCGCTAAAGGCACTATACATAAGAATGCTGCATCTAGAAAAGTTTCTAGAATGGCAGTAGCATTAAACAAAGTTAAGTCTAATTAATGCTCACCCGTCCCCACAAGTGCATAAGTTAAATGCACACAAAAAAGATGGAAGTGTCTCCCATCTTTTTTTATTTGTCAAAATTTTTTTAACTTAAATAGCCGTATCCAGAGCAATTTTCACCATATCATTAAATGTTGTTTCTCTCTCTTTTGCAGTCGTCTCTTCTCCCGTCACAAAATCGTTGCTTATGGTACATATACATAAGGCCTTTTTTCCACAGTATGCCGCATTAATATACAGTGCCGCCGCCTCCATTTCCATCGCCATAGTTCCCATATCCGCCCAGCGCTTCCACCAGTTATCATCTTGCTCATAAAAAACATCTCCTGTATGTATATTGCCTGCATGTACGGTAATTCCCAATTTTTTTGCATTATTCATAGCCTTAATTAATAAATCGATGTCAGCCGTAGGAGCGAAATTTCCATTCAGGTTGAATGTATGAATGTAATTCGAGTCTGTCGATGCCGATACCCCCAAGACCACATCTTTTATTTTTATGTATGGCTGTATGGAACCTGCTGTTCCTATCCTGATTAAATTCTGCACATCATACTCTCTCATCAGTTCCCAACTGTATATGCCCATCGAAGGCATACCCATGCCGGTTCCCATAACCGATACAGGAACTCCCTTGTATTTTCCTGTGTATCCCAGCATATTTCTTATGTTGTTGAATTGAAAAGGAGCATCTAAAAAATTCTCTGCAATATACTTTGCTCTTAAAGGATCTCCCGGCAGCAGTATTGATTCTGCTATATCGCTTCTATTTGCACTAATATGGTTGCTCATTTAATCATTCCTCCCTTTAACTTACATTCTTCTCTTTAGCTTACACCTCGATCCGATTGAAACATACTATTACTATATATAAATATATAAAAAATCAGGCATAATGTAAAATAAAATTTGAATTATACCTGATTTTACTGCTACTATCTATTCCTATCTATTCTTCAGGATTATGAATCTCTGATGTCAATTTTGACACCATTTCCTTAAGCTGATCCAAATCCAGAGCATTTTCCGTAGGTACCGTTTCCTTTGCAGCTAGAGCATCCACATATGGTGTGGGCACCTTTGGAGGTTCCAATACTTTTCCTTCAGACATTTTGGCATACTCTGCCGGCGTAATATTGAACATATCTTTACTCATTTAATCACATCCTTTTCATATGAAAAGCAACTCTGCCCAAAATGAAGTTTTCATTATTTTTTAAAAGAGGGAAACAACTCTCCCTCTTTTAATGTCTTTTGATATTCAAAAACTGCTTTCAAAAGTATAAAGTAAGAATACTTACATCTTATGACTATTTCATTGCAGGTAAAATACCCTCAACTTCTACGTGTGGTCTTGGGATTACGTGCACTGAAAGCAATTCTCCTACTCTCTGTGCTGCTGCTGCTCCTGCATCTGTTGCCGCCTTTACAGCTCCTACATCTCCTCTTACCATTACTGTTACAAGTCCGCCTCCTACTAACTCTCTACCGATTAGATATACGTTAGCAGCCTTTACCATTGCGTCGGCAGCCTCAATAGAT
>JBGZBP010000011.1:0-12434 GCA_041844735.1 Bacillota bacterium | reverse complement strand
TTTCTATTAGGATTGTTTCTATTAAGATTACTTCCGTGTACATTCTTAATTTCTTGAGGTGTAGTTTCCACACTTCTGAAGTGTAAATTCTTCACTTCTGAAGTGTAATTTTTACACTCCGAGCGAAATACGCTCATAAAGTCTTTAACATAGATGATATTGGGCTTTCCAAGACCTCGCTTCTTTCTTTCAATAAGCCCTATACCACCTGCGGTACTGTCAAGCTCGTTAAGGATTTTAACTGCGGTCTTATTGGATCTTCCTAAAATCTCCATAATCTCTTCCACAGTAAAGATGATATATACTCTGTTTTCTTCATCGAGCCATTTATTCCTAAATGACAAACTTGTTCGCTCCAATAGACAGGAATACAAAATCTTTGCGTCTGAGGATAAGTTCTTAAACCTTTCATCAGTTACTATGATTTTCGGTAGCATATAGTAGCTGAAACGGTCTCCGTCACGGTTATAAAAATAATCAAATTCCACTTCTATCACCTCCTCTCTTTTAATTTTTTGCATAAGAAAAAGCGACTAAGATTTCTATTTCTTAATCGCCTTGTATCTTCAGTATTTAGTTTGATTTAGCTCGACAAACCGGGATTTGTTTTTCTTTAATTTAATTATTTAAAATAATTACTTGTTTGTCTACATTTACTTCTGCATCAACTCCAAATGGAATGATACACCTAACATTTCTAAAATCACCGTATATGTAACGAATTTTCAACAAATGCAGCCCTTGAGTTCTTAAAAAATCATACTAAAGGTAAGAGTTTCAGACTGTATTTCAACCTATGAATTATTAAGAGTTGCAAATATTTTTAATATATCCTGCACTTTTAGCCGCCACAGTCGATTTCTAACCTCTCTGTTTCAGGAAAGAGGTAAGTACTGTACCTGAGCTTATTTCTCAAACATAGTGTAACACACACTAATCGTTAAAACAAGATGTATAAAAGCCTTTTCAGACTTTCTTTATTTTTTATAACAATCTGTCCTTATTTGCAAAGAGATACTCAATAAAGTATTGACTTGCAGTCGGCAAGTTATTTTTTTCTTTGTAGCCTATTGCGATTGTTCGGGTAATTGGCGGATCTGTCGGATGGATGCTAATTCTATAATTTGTGCGTTGTAAAATAAGCTCTGCAAGAATACTGACACCGAGTTCCGCTTCTACCATTGTCATAATTGCATAATCATCATGGATTGTATATTTAATATTCGGTTTTAGTCCGAGAGATTGAAATGCTTCTAATGGTTCGCTGTAATGACCTTCTTCTAATAAGATAAATGCTTCATTTGAAATATTCTCTAATTTAATAGTTTCAAAAGAAGATAGAGGGTGATTTTCCGGCAAGATCGCTAACATTTTTCCATCCTTTATAACCCGAGTTTCCATTCCCGTTACAGCAGGTGGAGTAGTAAAACCAAAATCCACAGCTCCAATTTTTATCCACTCTTGTATTGAACTATAATCTCCTTGATGAAGTATAAACTGCACATTTGGATACAGCACTTGAAATTCTTTTATTAATTGGGGTAGCCAATGGCAAGTGATACTGGCAAGTGCACCAACACGAATAATACCGGTATCTAATCCTTTTATCTCTTTTACTTTTTCCTGTATCCCGTGATATTGCAAAATCATTTTCTCAATAAATGGGTATAATTCTTAGCCCTCTTTTGTCAATCTTACTCCAACACGAGAGCGATGAAGTAATTTTATAGACAATTCTTTTTCTAAAGATGCAATCATTTGACTGATAGCAGATTGCGTATATCCCAGTGTGTCGGCTGCTTTGGTAAAACTATTAAGTTCAATAATTTTTTAATTGCAATATATCTGTTCATTTGACAAATCGCCTTTTCTAATATTTTAATTATATTTATTTGTTTTACTTATAGATGGGGTCAGCTTGATACAAATCCAAAATTTTCACCGCCTTTCTTGCTTTTTTCTGTTATTATTGTATACTGTTTTCATAAATAGGTGAAGCCGGTAAGTATTTCAAATCCGATTATGACAGGAAAGCGAAGGTGACTGAGAATTACAAGGTCATTTATAGAAAGCATTATATTAATGAACAGGGAAAGACGCCCGAAGAAGCGGACGCCGCTATAAGGTATATAGAGGGTATGGACAGCTGTGATTATTATTGGCTACGCTCTCCGGGGCTTTCTCAGTATGATGCGGCTTATGTCAATGATGACGGCTCCATGCATGATGGCGGATATTATGTCTATGTGGATATCCGAGGGATTCGACCGACTTTGTGGGTGAATCTGTGAATCGATGTTGCATAAGGCGATGCAATCTTTTCACTAAACAGGATTTATAACCAGTTGGCGGTGACAATTAAAGCCTTTTTTTCCCGAAAGCTTTTCCGTGTGCAATTCATCGAACTTGCCGGAGCCGAAAAGAACCTTTGTAGGCATAATGAATTCCTCCTCAAATCAAGTTCATTTTATCCCAAAGGATATTGCCGCTTGCATTGAGATATTCTTCGTCAACATTTACTGCTTCGACCTTGCCGATAAACAGTTCGTGTGAGCCTGGCATTGTGCTTTCGACAACGCTACACTCAATGCTTACGGGACAATCGGTAAGTACAGGTGCATTTACATATTTTGCGTTCTCCCAATTAATATTTAAGACTTCAAATTTGTCGCCGTCTCTGCCCGATTTACTGCCGAGGTAAGCGTATTCCTTTTGGAAACTCTTTTGGGGAAAATTGATAACAAAGCAACCACTTTCCTTAATAATATGGTGTGAGTAACGAGTAGGCATTATGCCGATCATAACCATTGCCGGGTTAAGGCTTACATTTGCAACAAAACCCACTGCAAGAGCATTGTTTTTGCCGTCCTTATCTCTGCAAGATACGATTGTCTGTGGCATAGGGTGAATGCCAAGTATTTTGGTTCCTACCGATTTTTTCATAATTATCAAACTCCTTTAATTAGAACTTGTCCTATTGACTATATGTATTGTATCATTTTTCAACCCTCTTTTCACTATTGAATGTTGATAGCGTTAGTGGCGATTTATGATATTTTATTTTATAATATGAACGCTTAATGAGCAAGAGCGAACGCGATTTGCGAATTTAGCTAAAGTGATACCCCCTCACTTAGAAAAAGCGAATAGTGGAAACGACTCATATCAGAGAAAAGTAAACTTGAGCTTAGTGAGGTGTGGTATAATCGGAATTTGTAGAGGTAATTTTATGATTATATTAAAAATTATTACAATGATTCTTGGTGTAACTTTTTCAATATTTGGATATTTAATTTACTTTAAAAAGCAGTACAATCTTATTAATGGTTTTGAATTTGACTATAAAGCAGGTATAAAAACAGAAGCATATGCTAAAAAGTTGGTATCATCGAATTGATAATTGGCATCATTTTAGTTTTAGTCGGTATTTGTATCACCATTATTAAGTGAGGCTTAAATTTTGTGTAAACCTGATATGTGATATACATCCTCTTGAATTAATGCTAAATTAAAGATAGACCGGAATGCTGCTTATTTTTCTAATCTGTTCCAGCACTTCAAATCCGTTCATTCCCGGTAGCATAACATCTAAAATAATCAACCGGTACTCCGAATTGTTTAATTTTTCCAAGCATTCTTTTCCGGAATGGCAACAGTCCGCATCAATATTTTCATTTAAAGCCAAGCGCCTAATCAATGCACATAGTTCTATATCATCATCAATAACTAATATTTTTGTCATATCATATAGCCTCCTGCTTAAAAATAAAATAACGGGATGGTGTGCAGGCTTACATTTTGCTTCGCCTGTCTATTTCATTCCATTCTTCTCGCTATTATTTCTTACGCCGCTATAGCGTTATTATTTATGTCTTCTATAACCTTCCGTATCCCCATCCAGACATTAAGATCCGTAAATACCTCAACCACGCTGCCATAATCCGTGAAAGGAGAGTCCTGAAGTACGGACAAATCTTTCATTATACCATTGTGAACAATATATTCAACTATCTGATTTACAAAATATATCTGTCGGCTATCAAGATTATTGCTCTCAAGATATTCTGAAAATGCCGCCTTGGCTGCATTCATATCAAGACCGACAATTTCACGAACCAGCTCACCTAACGGCTTGGACCCGTATTCCTGCTCATATTCCTCCTTAGTGCCAAGCTCAGACCAAAGCACCCTTTCCAGTTCCTCTATATCGCAATCGGACAGCGGAACGTTGGACTTAAGCTTCTTGATTACCTCATTGTCCTGATGCTCTCGGATATAGTATTCCGCTTTAGCCTTATAGTTCTTCAGGGCATCATTTTCAAGCTCCGACTCATTCCACGATATATCAAGGATATCATCCTCAAAATTCGTATCATAACGAGGCTTGGTGCTAATAATATACTTCATAAGATTACGGAGTTTTTCTCTGATCTCTTCAAACTCGTTAATGCCGCAGCTGTCGATATAATCCGTATGAAGAATCTTGTCAATGAGTTCCGCCTGCACCTTTATCTCAGGGATATTGGCAACACTTGCAATACCCTTAACATGCTTAAATAAATCACTGCGGGCTTTACCGTATTTCTTACCCACAAGATATGCAAGTTCTATGCCGTACATAAGAGCATCAAAACGCACAGCACTTGCTTCATCATCATTAGGAAGAATTAGCGGAGCAAGCTCTTCTCGGACTACCAATGTATCTTCGTAGGTCAATGTTTGATAATTTGCCTCAACCGAATACAGATCAACATATTTCAGATGCTGCCTTACCACAAAGCTTTCACGCGGAAGCTTCCGCACTTTTTCAGCCATCATTTCTATCAGAGCCTTACGATACTCTATAAGCCCGTCTATCTGATATTCCGGATCTTGCAGCTTATACGCAATTTCAAACTGCAACTTAAAGATTGCCCCCTGAATTGCAATCATATTTGCAGTAGGTTTTCCTTTGCTCATACGGAAAAACTCAAAGTTGCCACAGAAGTCAAAAATGTAAAACTTGCTCTTGTCTTCCCCGTTGATGAGCCCCGGGCAAAGTCTGGTACCACGTCCTATCATCTGCCAGAACTTGGCATAACTCATTACCTTCTTAAAAAATACAAGGTTCAAAACTTCCGGCACATCAATACCCGTATCCATCATATCAACGGATATCGCTATTTGAGGCAGCTTATTAAGAGCAGAAAACTCGTCTATTAAAGTCTGTGCATAATTAATCCTATTATCAATAACCTGCGCAAATCCGTTTAAATGCGGATAATTCTTATTAAAGATCTCAAAAATCTTTTCAGCATGATTATGAGTCTTGGCAAAAATAATTGTCTTTCCAAGCTTCTGACCATAATCTATCTTGATGCCCTCGGTCATAACTGTATGCAGTACCTGACGGATGGTATCCTCATTAAAAATCCACGAGTTAAGCGCTGATGAACCGATTGCCTCCGGCACATTCCCGTCTTCCATCTCAAAAGTACTCTCGTAGACTGCTTTATCTTCATCGGAAAGATCCGCGTATACAATTCCCTGCTCAATGAACTTAAGCCTTGTTTCTACAGACAGGAAATCCACAAGATATCCGTCGGTTACTGCCTGTCCGAGTTCATATCCGTATGTCGGAACTCCCGGTTCCAACTCGAATATCTCATAAGTATTCTTGTCGATATCATCCTTAGGCGTAGCCGTAAGACCTACAAGCAGCGCATCAAAATAGGTAAATATATCTCTGTATTTGTTATAAATGGATCTATGAGCCTCATCGCATATTACGAGGTCGAAATGTCCGCCTGTAAACAGCTTCTTATCCTCAACCTTTACACAATCAATGCAATTCATCATTGTCTGGTAGGTTGAAAAAACACAATGCGCATTATAGTTATCTTTTTCTTCGCAAAGGTTTGTCACCGATAGAGAGGAGTAGTTATTTACAAATGCTCGCTTAGCTTGGGTTATAAGCGATGTTCGATCCGCAAGAAAAAGTATATTTTTAATCCATCCGGCATCAAGAAGAACATGACACAGTTCAATTACGGTTCTTGTCTTACCGGAGCCTGTCGCCATTACAAGAAGCGCTTTACGGCGGTTCTTTTTATCAAAACTGTCACATACTGCCTTTATTGCAGCCTCCTGATAATAACGACCGGCAATCTTTTTGTCTACATTTATACTGCCAAGGGATGTTCGCATACTCATAAGATTAAACATCTTCTCAAGATCCGCCTTGGAATATATACACGCAACCTTTCTTTCCGGATACCGTCCGTCTATAATTCTGGTTTCAAAACCGTTGGTTAGAAAAATGCAAGGTCTTCTCTTGTACTGTTTTTCCAAAAGATCCGCATAAAGCTTTGCCTGTTGACGCCCCTTTGATACATCTACACAGGTTTTCTTTGCTTCTATAACGGCAAGGGGCTTATGTGAGTTGTCATAAAGCACATAATCCGCATATCCGATTTCAGATTTATTAGGCATTCCCGAAAGCTCTACTTCGTTGATACAGTCTGAGCCTTCTTTCCATCCGGCATCCATGAGCATAGCATCAATATAAATCTTACGTGTTTTATACTCGGAAAGATCCAGCGGCTTCGGCACATAAGTTTCAGCCTGATCCTCACGACGAGAAGTCATCATCTTCTTTAACGTAGCATTTTCTGCAATGAGCTTTTCAATGTCAACATCAGGGAAGTCCTTTTTAATCCGTGCAATTTCGTCTTTTACAAGTAAAGCTTTATCAAAGTTATGTTCTTCATACTCGTCTGCATAGCAGTAGCACACGAAATCAAAGAAAATCTGAAGGTTTTCAAGACAAAGAACAGCCTGATCCTCTGTAATCTTATTAGCGGAATGCGCGGCATTATTTCCCATCTTTCGTATGAAGTCCATACGTTTCATAAGATCTGCATCGATAATATCCCTGAATTCCTCTGTACTCATAAGGCTTATCAAATTATCCTGATAAGGCTTGATAAGTGATGCATCAACGGAATACATCCATTTTATGGCAAATTCCATCGCCCTGCGGCAGTTGATAATGCAGGAAGGAGGATCTATAGATAATATTTTTTCAGCCGCAATTGCCACATCGGAAAATGTGTTGAATTTCGGCTCTTTTTTCAAATAATCGAAATTGGTCATATAATTGCCTCCTTCATTTCATACTATGCTACAACTTTTGATTTGTCGACTTGTTCCTTAAAATCTACAAACTGCTTCTGCAATCCAAAATCCGGAACATAAACCTTAATGCTCTGCAATTCTTGAGCATTTATATTAGCCTGATTTACGGCGCCTTTTGCCATTCCGCACAGTTTGTCTTTCAAAGCTTCAAGATTCATATATTGTGATAGGACTTCTGGCAATAGCATTTCCTTTAATCTCACTCGAATAATATATCCAGCTATAACCATATCCTCAGGTAAATCAAAAACAGCCGTCTTTCCAACTAACTCCACGCTATTTGTTCTGTTGAAAAGAACGTCCCCTTTTCTGACAACATATTTTTCAATTTCATCATCTGAAACATCAATGTACTTTAAATCCGACAAATCCAGATGACCATCTACTGTTAAATTGTTCATTCTCAAATAAGGATATTTCCCGCCCTCAACGGCAGGTTTACTTGTTCCGTATCTTACTTCCGTCACTAAATCTCCAATAGGATGTACTTCCCATCCCTTTGGATTCTTTATCGGTTCTCCAAAGACCTCGACAAATCGAGCTTTGATGAGGTCATTCAAAGTGTTCAACTCTCTCTGGCACATTTTGATTATTCTAACAACGGCATCTAACTGGTCTGCAATCTCACCCTGTCTATCTATACTCGGAACCTTAATCGTTATTTTTTCCAGTCCCGCATTATTTATTGCCTTTTGTGTTGCTCCTGAACAATTCTGATCTTTCTGAGACAGAAAAGTATCACTTGTAAGCAAATGATAAAGACATCTTTCAGTCAGGATTCCTTTTTTTGCACGTACAGCACAAAACCCTGTTGAATAAATATGCTCGGATTTTTCTAAGTCGATAATCAAAGTTTTCTTTGTGCCTTGCATTTTTGCGAATAAAATATCAGCATTTTTAACCTCAAGATTTGCTCTTGATGGTTTTTCTGAATAATCAACTATCTCAACATCTGACTCGACAATGTGATCAATATTAACCGCTCCTGTACTGATATATTTTTTTGTTCCTTCAAACGTCTTACATGTCGTTCCTACTAAATCAACACAGTCTGTAAACAAAAGTGTTTTCATTGTTCATCCCTACAAACCTTAATTTGTTTAGGATATGAACTTTTGATGAGAAGATTTTACATTATTCTGATTTACCATCGCATACTGCAGAGTTGTATCTATCTGTGAGTGCCCCAAGATCTTCTGAACTTGTTCTATAGGCATCCCTTTATCTATAGCGCGCGTTGCCATTGTCCGCCTAAACTTATGCGGATGAAGCTTCGGTAACTTCAAACTGCGTCCAAGTTCTCGCATTCGTATTTCAACACCGCTTATTTTCAATCGATCATAAGGTGAGTCTAATGTAACAAAAAGAGCCGGATTTGAATCAGTTCTACTTGCTATATACTTCTGCAGATGCAGCTTCGCCTTTGCATCAAAATACACTTTTCTTTCCTTGCCGCCTTTACCAAAAACAACGCATTCACGTGCGTCGAAATCGACATCTGAAATATTTAGATTTACCAACTCTCCAACACGGATCCCCGTAGAGTAGAGAAGATCTATCATAGCAAGGTCTCTTTTGCAGGTACATTTATCTCGAAGTCTTTCGATATCCTCATCGCTGATAACCTCTTTAACCTGCCGATTAGTCTTTATCTTATGAATACGCCTCATAGGACTCTTAAGAATGTAATTTTCCTCCTCCAGCCAAGAAAAGAAGCTGGACAGATTCCTTCGGACGTTATCAACCGTAACCTTACTGCAATTATTTATCTTCTGATAGTCGGATAAATATGACCGCATATCCTCTGTAGTTATCTTTCTTATAGACTCTGTAACTTTATCCAGCATTCTTTCAACGGTAACTCTATAATACTGTATTGTTCGCACTGAACAGCCTTCTATCGTCTTGGCATCAAGAAACATTGTCAGGTATTCCTCATTAGGGATCGTTTTCTTGGTTTCTGTTTTTTCAGAGAATGCTTTCAGCATTACCTCCTGCAATTTCTTCATCTGAGCAACTGACAAATACTCAGACATCTCGTTTAAAATAACAACAACTTTTTCTTCCATACCGGCATCTCCTTTCGTTGATACCAGCATCCTTCAACCATAGTGTATACTTAACCGAAATACTCCTGCATCAAACTGTCAAAAAGAGTACGAGTTTTATTCAGTGCTTTCTGTACCACAACTTTTGATTTGTCGACTTGTTTGACGAAGTCGATATAGTCCTTTTGTAAATCAATTGGCGGTAAAATCTGCTTATATGCTTTCATAATTGCTGTATTCAGATTTGGTTGTGTTCCTGCGGGTGCAATTCTCCGGAAATGATCCGTCATTTGATTAAGTGCTTGCAACAGAAAAATTTTATCTAAGCGTTCATCTATATCTTCCATCGCAAGCCAACCATCATGAATGCAACCATCAAACGTAATAATGCGTGCAAATCCTAAAGATACCCCACAATTTGCAAATATCAAGCTGCCAGCTTTAACAAGCCTACTTTTTTTCACACCTTCTTGAATTATGTGCTCTTTTGTTGAGTTTAAGTAAATATTTTCGCCTTCAGTCGCGTCACCGATTTTAATCCACGGTACATCTCCACCTAAAAACTGCTCTATCGGTCTAGGTGAACCGCCTCTAACAATCGTACAAAGCTCTCCCAAAGGCTCTGAATTCCATTTCTTATCATTTATATTAATATCCCCAAACATCTCGACAAATCGAGCTTTGATAAGTTTGTCTAATTCTTCTAACTCCTTTTGTCTTTTTTCTTTTATAGAAACAACTTTTCCTATCAAATCAACAATATGCTTCTGTTCTTCTATTGTTCTTTTCGGAATTAACATCTGTCTCATTGCAGCCTGAGTCAATTTCTGTCTTGTCGCACCATTGACCATTGAGCCCACGTTGTAAAACATCAGTGAATAGCACAGATAATCTACATCTAATCCCTCTTTTGGTTTCAAAACATGTGCATGATTATTAACCCAACACTTTCCTGAAACGCGATATGCAATTGGTTTGTCCTTAGATCCAAAATTCCCACCATCCTCGGCAAGAAGAACTAATTCGGCATCAAATATATACTCTGCGACATGGTCTTGGATGCCATTAGCTCCGTAATACGGATATGGTCCCGCTACTCTGTCAGAAGATGTAATCGGAACACGCATTGAGTCTAATATTTCACAGCAATCTTCTAAAAGTATTTTTTCCATCTTTCATCCCTACAAACCTTAATTTGTTTTACCACGTCCCCAAGGACACTACAGTTACTTATTCAAAAGCTTTTCAAGCTCATCCATTTCAACTGCTATCTGCCGCTCAATTTCTCTGATATTTGCCATGATCTCGGATGTCGGCGGATATTCTACCACTACGTACTCAACTTCTTTGTATTTGTTAATAGAGAGAGCATAGTCATTATCAATAATTTCTTTCTTAGAAACCATAAATGACTTGTCTGTACGCTTTCTATCTTTTTCAGCCTCAAGGTTCTTGAAACGACTGATGATATCTGGGATATCATTATACTTAACCTCTGTACGCTTATCATCCAGGCTGAATCCATCGGCAGTCATATCATAAAACCATACGTCATCCGTCCCTCCGTGCCCCGTCTTGGTAAAGATAAGTATTCCGGTTGAAACTCCGGCATAAGGCTTAAACACTCCGGAGGGCATGGAGATAACTGCTTCAAGTCTCTGATTTTCCACAATTTCTTTCCTAATTGCCTTATGTGCATTCGAAGATCCAAAAAGCACTCCATCCGGAACGATGCAAGCACATCTGCCGCCTACTTTAAGCATTCTTACAAACAACGCAAGGAATAAAAGTTCTGTCTTCTTGGTCTTACATACCTTCTGCAGATCTGTCGAAACAATATCCGCATCAAGGTTACCCTTAAAAGGCGGATTTGCCAAAATAAGGGAATACATATCCTTATCCGGGTTTTGATCAGATAAACTGTCACGGTATTCGATAAACGGATTTTCCACACCGTGAGTCATCATATTCATGGCACCGATGCGAAGCATAGTTCTATCCATATCATAACCATGGAACATATCGTTCATAAAATGATTTCTATTCTGTTTATCAAGAAGGACTTCCTCCTTATATCTTTCTCTTAAATAATCTCCGACGGCAACCAAAAATCCGGAAGTTCCGCAAGCCGGATCGCAGATAATGTCTGTCGGCTTAGGATCCATCATCGCTACCATCATACGGATGATATGTCTGGGCGTTCTGAACTGCCCATTAACACCGGACTGAGCAATCTTGGAAAGAAGGTACTCATATACATCGCCACGTATATCCGTCTGATGAAGTTCTTCCATCATGGAATAAAGCTCGTCCATGGCATCCACAATCTTGGAAAGCATCAGCGGAGTATTTATCTTGAAGATTGCATCATCCATATATTTACTGTATGCAGAGTTTTTATCCCCGTGAAGATTTTTTATAAAAGGGAATATCCATTCCTGAACAACGGAATACATTCTCTGTGCCGGGAAATCATGAAATGTAGACCACTTAAGCTGATTGCCGTCAACCTTGCGACCGCCAATCTCAACCTCATCCGCAAAGATACTCTTATACGGAAGTCCAAGCATGGCGGCCTCCTTGGCACGAATGTTGTCCGTATCATCCAGATCTCTTATGAACATAAGATATGTCATCTGCTCAACCACATCAAGCGGATTGGTAATTCCTCCGTTCCAAAAAATTTCCCACAAGCTGTCAATCTTATTCCCAAGTTCTCCGGTCATTTTCTTTCTCCTTTATCCCTTTTCTCTGTTCCAAACGTATTTTGTATATCTGCCGCCTCCGATCTTAATAATGCTTTTCGACGACAAAAGCTCTGCCAATGCTCGTGCTATCGTTATACGGCTGATATCGGGGCATTTATCAATGATCTGTGACTTTGTAATCTCTCCGTAGGTGTTCCTGATCAGCTCAGCCACACGCTCAGGTTTTGAAAGACCGCAGGTAACCAATGTGTCTGCCCTATTAGAAAAATCTCTGTATGCGGCAACTACAACGCCGAGCATATAGCGTACAAACGGAACGTAATTATTCTCCGCATTATGCCAGTGCAGCGAGCTTTCCTGTAGGCATTCGTAATATGAGGTCTTGGTCTTCTCTATCAAATATTCGATACTGATATATTTTCCTACGATGTATCCGGCTCTATATAACAGCAGCAACGTAAGAAGTCTGCTCATTCTTCCGTTACCGTCATTAAACGGATGA
>JBGZBP010000010.1:0-13548 GCA_041844735.1 Bacillota bacterium | reverse complement strand
TCTGCATATATCATATATGCCTTTCCATCCACTCCAATATATCCTGATACACTTGATCCCTGTCAAGTTCGTTAAGTATTTCGTGTCTATCGTTTTCATAAAGTTTAAGTTGCAGATCATTAATACCCAATTTAACATAGGAATGTCTGAGTTTTATTATATCTTTACCCATATTCCCCACAGGGTCTTTATCTCCGCTGACAATAAATACCGGCAGATTCTTATCCATTTTCTCCAGGTTCGCATCGTCATAAAGCGTTTCTATTCCGCTGAACATATCTACATATGCACTGTTGGTAAATACAAATTTATTTCTCGGTTCATTATTGTACATATCCACTATTTTTTCATCCTTTGTAAGCCAGTCATTCTTTGTCCTCGGATTTTTCACAAACTCGTTGTTCTTACCCAATGCCAGCCTGTTAACTAATTTGCTTTCGGCCGTAGCTCCAAAAATTTTGGACTCCATCTGCGCCATAATTCTTGCCAACCTCACGATTGCATATGGCGCATACCCTGTTCCCATTATAACGGCTCCATTCAGTTTCTGATGAGTGTAGGTATGAAGAAATTGCCTAACCAGGAATGATCCCATGCTGTGCCCCATAAAGAAATACGGAATCCCCGGATATTCGTTCTTGTTTATATCCATAAGGCTGTTCATGTCAGCTAAAACTTTTTCGTTTCCTCCTTCGTCAGCAAAGTAGCCCCGGTAACTCACATCTCTTACGGATTCTCCGTGACCCAAGTGATCATTACCCGTCACCATAATGCCGTTTCTTGCGAGGTAGCATGCGAATTCGTCATATCTGTCAATATATTCGACCATACCGTGTGCAATTTGCAATATGGCTTTTATTTCCCCATCGGGTCGCCATGTTATATAATTTATATCTGTGACCCCGTCTGCCGATTTAAAAAGGTTGTTCTTTTTAATCATAGTATCATCGTTTCCTTTCTCTAGAAATTTCTCGCCGCATTCACTGCTCTTTTCCATCCCGAATATAATTCTTCCCTACGCTGCTCCGTCATATCAGGTGTGAAAACCCTGTCTTTTCTATAACAGTCCGAAATCTCTTCTTTATCTTTCCAGAAGCCTACTGCCAAACCTGCCAGGAATGCTGCTCCCAAAGCTGTAGTTTCAAGTATTTCCGGTCTTTCAACACAAACATTCATTATATCTGATTGGAACTGCATTATAAAATCATTGTCACATGCCCCTCCGTCTACCTTTAGGCTGGTTGTTTTTATACCGCTGTCACTCTCCATAGCGTCTATAACGTCTCTTGACTGATATGCCAGGGATTCCAGAGTTGCTCTTATGAAATGTTCTTTTTCTGTTCCTCTTGTCAAGCCGAATACCGCTCCCCGGGCATGATGATCCCAGTATGGTGCTCCCAACCCGACAAATGCCGGAACAACATAAACTCCGCCGCTGTCTTGTACTTCTTTTGCAAATCCCTCAGTCTCAGAAGCGGTCTTCACCATTTTCATGCCGTCTCTCAACCATTGTACTGCGCTGCCCGCCACAAATACGCTGCCCTCTATAGCATAGGTCGTCTCTCCGCCTATGTTCCATGCAATGGTAGTAAGAAGTCCGTTCTCCGAGAATACAGGTTTATTACCCGTATTCATAAGTGTGAAACATCCTGTGCCATAGGTGTTTTTAACCATGCCTTCTTTAAAACATCCCTGCCCGAACAGTGCAGCCTGCTGGTCTCCTGCCACGCCTGCAATCGGAACTTTCGCATTAAAAGTATCGCTTGGCTGTGTATATCCGAATATCCCGGAAGACGGCTTCACCTCCGGCATCATGTTATTTGGTACATTATATATATTCAGCAGCTCTTCATCCCATTTGCACGTATTTATATTAAACAGCTGTGTCCTTGAAGCATTGCTGTAATCTGTTGCATGGCATTCTCCGCCTGAGAGTTTCCAGATAAGCCATGAGTCTATGGTTCCGAACAGCAAATCTCCGGACTCGGCTTTTTCCCTCGCTCCTGCAACATTATCCAGTATCCATTTTATTTTACTTGCAGAAAAGTAGGGACTGATAATCAAACCTGTTTTTTCACGAATCTTATTTTCAAATCCCCGGGACTTTATTTCTTCACATATCCTGTCAGTCTGTGTCGACTGCCAAACTATCGCATTATACACGGGCTTGCCGGTATTTTTGTCCCATACCACTGTAGTTTCTCTTTGGTTGGTAATACCTATAGCAACAATTTCATTGTGACCCACATTGCTCTTCAACATCGCCTCCGTCATTACGGTTGCAGTGGTAACCCAAATTTCGTTTGCATCATGTTCCACCCATCCGGATGCCGGAAAAATTTGTGTGAATTCTTTCTGAGCAACGCTTACAATCTTCATACTCTTATCAAATATTATAGCTCTGCTGCTTGTAGTGCCCTGATCTATAGCCAGTACGTATCCTGCCATTATATCCACCTCATCATCATGCATATATCGTATATGATATTAATCAATTAATTATACCTATTTACCGATACAATAGCAATATTATTCGCCTTGAGGCAAAATAAAGCTACCCGACAATCAGCGAGTAGCTTTACATTGTGACTATCAGCCGTTACTTGACCATAGCCCGTAATTAATCAACTTTTTTAAACTGTGATTTTCCTGCTCCGCAAAGAGGGCATTCCCATGATTCCGGTAGGTCCTCAAAAGCAGTTCCCGGCTCTATTCCGGTCTTTTTATCACCTTTCTCGGGATCATAAACATAACCGCACAATTCACATTCATATTTTTGCATAACATACCTCCAAAGTGTTAATATTTAGCATCAATCTTTCAATTTCTATTATACCACTTTGCTCTGCTGTTAATCAAGCAATTACCTGATTAGCTATTATGTTTATCAAATTTAGTCATGTTTTATCCCTTACGCTTTTTTCAACGAAATTTCTACTTTGAAGAGATCGCCGTCTATCGTCAGTTTGAAGTCTCCTCCCATAAGCTCGGACAAATTTCCGGCAATTGCAAGCCCAAGTCCGTTTCCCTGATCCGATCTTGCACTATCACCTTTCACAAATCGTGAAAGCAATTCATCGGCACTCTGCTCAATCTTATTTGCCGAAATATTTCTTACCGTCAGCACCGCCATGTCGGCATCATTCGCTGTTCTTAAATCTACATAGACTCTACTTCCCTCAAGTGCATATTTACATACATTGCTGAAAATGTTGTCCAATATCCTTGATGTCGCTCGTCCGTCAGCCATTACCGAGGTTTCTTCCTCCAGGGACAGAACCAACTCAAATTTTTTCTTATCGAACCTGTCTTTCCAATCTCCCAAGAGCTGTTTTGTTATCTCCGCAAAATCCAGCTCTGTCATATCCAAGTCCATCTTTCCGGCTCCACTCTTTGAAACTTCAATTAAATCTTCCATAAGTACTTTGAGTTTGTTGGATGTCCTCTCCAGTCCCTCCAAATACTCTTTAATCCGTTCTCCTTGGATGTCTTCTTTCTTAATCAGATCTACATATCCTATTATTGATGTCAACGGTGTCTTAATATCATGGCTCACGTTTGTTATGAGTTCGGTCTGCATCCTTTCACTTTTTATTCTTTCCTCTACGGCGATTTCCAGTCCGTCACCTATATCATTCAATTCTTCCGCCATATTTTTTACAGATGTTATCATGCTCCCGGAATCAATTTTTTTCTGCAAGTCACCCTCTTTAAGTTTGCGAATACCATTCATCAATACTTCCAGCTCTTTTTCTCTGACAAGGTATTTTCTTATATAAAATACATCGATTACTATCATGATTAAAATACCTATGCCTGATGCATAATATACCTCTGTGAAAACGAGCGGTACAAATAAATTTGCAGCTAAAAGAATTCCTGTTTTTACAACAAAATCCTTGCCGTATGCATTTACTCCGTCAAATATACCCTTGCCGTTTTTGAGAGCATCTAAAATGCATTTAAGCAGACTGTTACTCCATAATTCATTCTTTGCAATTCTCTTAAACAGGCTGATATATCCGACCAACGCTATAACATTAAGCAAAAGAACTGCAACCAACATCTGAATTTCGTGGAAACTCTTAAATATCCATATACCTGAATAAATTTCGACAATCCCACGATTTCTTATAGCCTCATCAAATCCTGAATTGTTAAGCAAGCCTATATATCCGGAAATGTCATTCATAAACGAGAAACCCAATCCGAAAGGTATTGACATGGCAAACAACACGATGAAACACGCAATCTCCGTCTTAAGCTTGTCAAATCCCTTAAGGTCCTCTTTTCTTTTTAATATATCCACAGCCAACAAGACCAAAATTGCAAGCATCACAACCAGAGATGCTATAAATATCGCAAAAAGTTTATCTTTGTCCACACGGTTCAAACTTTTAAAAGTTTCTTTAACTTTATAATAATCACCGTCTTTTGCCAGATCATGTTTAACGCCTATAGTCATCTTATAATCAGGGTGTATCCTGTCAAGATTGCCATATATCTCCTGATCTTCAACAGATATTTTAATTTTGCCTACCATGTCGTCAGCAGCACTGCTCTTATATGCACTAACGCCTGTAGCTTTCCTCGTAATATCATATTGGAAATCTTTTCTTATTTGTGACATTACCTCGTTCTTTTTAAGATATATCTTATAGTCTTCTGCCAATTCCTCTACCGCATCATTGATAGCTTCCATTACTTCTATCTTTTCATAGCTGTCAATGTTTTCCCCTGCGATGTATTCATTAAATGTCTTGTATTTACCTGTCGGATTCACATTTTTTACAAATGAGTCTTTTGACACTTCCAAAACATTTGAGACTTTACTGTTATTTTCCTCTATCCATTTAACTATATCGCCTACTTTGTACGTTATTGCAGGCATTAATGTTCTGATATCATCTGATGTGACATAAGAGTGGAGTTCCCCTGTCCTGTTCCTCAAATAGTACATCAGATCAATCTCTTTTTCCTTATCTGCAAACAGCTCATTTGCCCATACCACCTCATTAATAATTCCCGCATCCTCGTAAAGTAATCTTGTATATCCTTGGCTCGAATAAAATCCCCGTTTCTCCGCTTTTTGACTATAACCTGTGCCCATGAAACTCATATAGTTAATAAAACTCACAGTCACTATGAATGCCATTACCAGCTGAGCTGCAATCAACAGCCTTCTCTTTGCTTTCATTGTTTCGCCCCCCTCATCAGTTCTTAATCTCCTCGATTTTATATCCGATTCCCCATATTACTTTCAAATATCTGGGCTCTTTCGGATTAATCTCAATCTTTTCACGTATGTGACGAATATGAACAGCAATGATATTGTCCATCCCTACAGCTTCTCCACTCCATATCTCTTCATATAGCTGCGAGCTGCTGTATACTCTTCCTGCATTCTTTATCAAATATAAAATTATCTTATACTCTATAGGTGTCAACTTTACTTCTTTTCCGTCAACTTCGACAAATTTTCTGTTATCATCTACTATCAGTTGTCCTGTTTTGTAAACGGATTGCTCATTTGTCATCTGTTTTCCGCCCAGCAATGTATATCTTCTTATTTGTGATTTAACTCTGGCAATTAGCTCTAGTGGATTAAAAGGCTTTGTAAGATAATCATCCGCCCCTACATTCAGTCCCATAATTTTATCCATATCTTCGCTCTTTGCAGATAACATAATGATAGGCATCGCATAGCTTTCCCTTACTTTCATGGCAGTATTTATACCGTCCATTTCCGGCATCATGATATCTAAAATAATTAAATGAATTTCTTCCTGCTCAAGTATTGACAGTGCTTCTTTGCCATTGTAGGCACAAACTACAGAGTATCCTTCATTTGATAAATATACGGAAATTATTTTTACAATATCTTTATCATCGTCGCATACTAAAATCTTGTTCATTTATGTCCGCTACCTCCTTATAGCATAGATTCTATCATTTAATTATTAAGTATTCGCTGTAAAAATTCTTAAGGGTTTCTTAAAGTTAAAGTTTATCCCTATTAATACAGAGGGGTACTATTTTTCAAACCCAAGTACATAATTCCTGCAGCTCCTAAAAGGAGTATAATTGCAAAAACTGATGTACCTATATAGTAAAACCTTAATGCCGAAATCTTATTTTTTAGGTTCTTTTCGCAAGCCCGTCTCTTAACAGATCTGTAGTCACAATAAAGAGGAACATTAATCGAAACTGCAAGTCCAATAAAAGTAAGTAACACGGGACGTTCTATATATAACAATCCTATATATGATAATGGTCCGAAAGCAAATATCATCGGCATTAATATTTTTGATGGAACCTCTATTCCATGTTCTTTAAAATCATCTTTTATAGCCTGAATTTTATTTAGCATGTCTTCCTCCACTATGACCACGTGCAGTCCTTTCCTATTTTGGGCTGCATTCGCTAAGCTGTATCAATCTCCAATGTATGTGTCAGGGCTGACTGTTTTGCAATAAACATCTTCATACTGCTCGTCCTGATTGAACTTTTTCTGCACGTATGAGCAAACCGGCACTATCTTCTTGTTCTTCCCTCTTGCATATTCCACCATCTGATCCAAAAGCTGCTGTGCAATCCCCTTGCCCTGCATAGAGGAATCTACGATTGTGTGCGTTACATACATTACATCCTTTTCAATCATTGAATCTTCCCACGTAATCTTGCCTTTTTCCTGATTTTCATCCTCTAAAACTATCTTTTTGTCCTTTAGTTTGTATTCCATTTTACCATACTCCTTTTCTCTGTTCTTGCTAATCAAAACTCCAGTATTATGCTGATTTCATCATCATCTACTGTCGCATATATGTTGTATCCCATCTCATGCATAAGTTTCTGAGCTATGGACATGCCAAGTCCTGTAGATTTATTACCCGCAAACCAATTGACCGAATAGTTTCTTTCAAATATTTTTTGAACGTCGAAGTTGTTTTTTTCGTCATCTTTATTGATTTTGTTACCAATATATATTTTTAACTTCCCCGATTCATCTTTTTCACCCACAATGCTGAAATTCTTCACTCCATGTGTGAACGCATTCTTAATGATATTTGAAAAAATTCTCTGAATATAAGCAATGTCTGCTTCTATTTCTATTTGTTCTTCCGGCAAGTTTATATTAACATTCTCAAAACGTGCCTCCAGTTCTCTGTAATATTGAAAAATTGAATTTCGCAATACATCCAGTATCATCACCTTGCTTTTTCTCTTCGGATACTCCTGACTCTCAATACTGCTGTTTACATAAAAATCTTCTACCAGTGTCGCAAGAGACTCGCTTCTCATTTTGATTATATTTAAAAAATTTTTTCTCTTATCTTCATCTATATCCTTGTCCTCTGTCAAAAATTGAACATAGCCACTTATTGATGTAAGTGGCGTTCTAAAATCATGAGAAATTGCTGTGATTATCTCTTTCATATTCTGTTTTTCGCTATTAAGTTTTTTCTGCTCTTCTATCAATTTATCTATTGTGGTGTTTATTTCACTAATCAGATTCTTAGAAAAAAAGATATGTCCGCCCTCTATCCTGTTTGATGAAATCCCCTTATTAATTCTTGCAAGTTGATTTGCTATTTCCCTCTCAAACATTTTTCTTTTTATATAATAGCCGATAAATAAAACCAATATACCTATCAAAATCAAACAAAATATCTTTAACATAGCTTATCTCCTGCCGTTTGCTTTAAGAATTGCGTCCGTCTTCCGCTCCGAATTCTAGTAAACCAAATCTCTTCTCTTTATTATAAAAGGTATCAATATCGCAAGACACACCAAATATATTCCTGCTGTTATTAAATATTCCTTTGTTATTATCCCCTCACTTTTAAACGGGGTATCCGCAATTATATCCCACATATATGTTATCGGTTTTTTCGGCAAGTCGAATTTTACGGCAATCAGCTTCATCATACTTCCCGGAATCTGAAATATTATCAATGACATCATCACCACACTTGATGTTATTTTTCTTGTTAAAAATAGAAACAACATGCCAAACATACCATATATCACCATATTTATGTATCCGGCAACACCTATATTAATTATATTCGGAATTGTTGTTGAAAAATTTCCATTTGCTGAAAATCCTTTACTCATAATCCCGAAATGTCCTACAAAAACTATGCCCAACACCAGCATTACCATAGCGGAATATATAGCCGATGTCACTATTTTCGCCATTGTATATTCAATTACTGTCTTGCCGCTTCCTAAAATATTTGCAAACCGCCTCGACGAAATATCGTCTGCATACACACATATAAACATCTGTATTGCAAGAACTATAAGTGCAATGTCCATTATAGCAAGCGATATAAGCATCATGTCGCTCGGTGTGTAAAGCAGAGAAACTTGAAATCCTCCTGCCTTAAAAGCTGCCGCTATAGAAAACAACGCATATAATCCTACCAAAACTCCTATAAATACAAAATTCGACTTTTTATGCATCAGCCTGTACAAATCCGATTTTATTATATTAATCATTTTTCACGCCCTCCCCTATCATATTAAAGAAAAATTCTTCAAGTGTAATTGATTGTTCCGTCAGTTTTGATAGATGAAGACCGTTTTCATATATCATATCTGCCACTATACGGGGATTGTCCGCAAAATTCTCTATTATTATATCCTGCGTATCGTTTATTCTATACTTGTCTACTCCGAGCTTTGTTTCCAAAAGTACTGCGGCTCTGTCCTGGTTGTCCGTTTTAATAACAAGCTGTTTTTTGCATGCGTTACTCAATTCATTTTCATTCATTTCCCTGAGCAGTCTACCCTTCTCAAGAAACCCGAATCTTGTTGCCATCACTCCAAGCTCCGTAAGTATATGAGAGCTTATTATAAATGTTGTCCCGCTCTCTTTATTAATATCCACTATCATGTTTCTGAAATCCATTATTCCCTGAGGGTCCAATCCGTTTATAGGTTCATCCAGAATCACTACATCCGGGTTCCCCAAAAGAGACGATGCTATACCGAGCCTCTGTCTCATACCCATAGAATAATCTTTAACTTTCTTGCGGTTATCTGAAAGCCCCATAAGTTCAAGTACTCTTCCTACTTGTTTCTTTTCATTCAAAATCCCTTTCATTTTGCATATATATCTGAGATTCTCTTCAGCTGTCAAGTATTTGAAAAAATCCGGATTCAACATGTATCCTATATTTCTTCTCGCTCTTATCAAATCCTTGTTCTTAGTTTCTCCCTGTATATTTATGCTTCCGCCTGTCGGTTTAAGCGCTCCTGTTATAATACCGAGCAGTGTTGATTTCCCGGCTCCATTTCTTCCGATTAGACCGTATATATCCCCTTTGTATAATGTAAAGTTGACATCTTCCAATGCTGTAGTTTTAGCATATTTCTTTTTCAAACTGTAAGTGGATATTATTTCTTGCATTGCAACCCCTCCTTTAATTTTACTTAAATCATTTTACCAATAGGGGTTTACAAATGTATTAAATAAATCATTAATTATTTCTTAAATCAAAATAATATTTTAATCCTATTCCCCATATTGTTCTCACAGGATCAATGCCCGATGCTGATTTTATCTTATTTCTGAGTCTTGAAATGTGAACATTTATTGTATTTTCTTCCATGTACCCGGGTTCCTGCTGCCATACTATTGTATACAGCACTTCCTTTGTAAATACTCTGTCAGGCTCAATCATAAGGCAATACAGCAGTTCAAACTCTTTTTGGGTAAGGTCGACTTTTTTGTTTTTAGCGAGGACGGTTTTTGTATATTGATTAATTGATATATCACCGATTACGATGTCCTCATCTTCTTTGCTTGAATCTCCTGCAGACTTGTTCAATCGTCTTAGGTTTGCCTTCATTCTTGCTAAAACTTCAGCAGTTTTAAACGGCTTCGGAACATAATCATCCGCCCCCAACTCTAAGACTCTCACCAGGCTGCCCGTGTCTCCCTTTGCTGTAAGTACAATTATCGGAACTGAAGATGTCTTTCTGATTTCCCTTATAAGCTCCTCTCCTGTCATGCCCGGCAACATTAAATCCAATAAAATTATATCTATATCTCCCTCCTTGGCTTCATTCCAGATTCTGAATGCTTCCGTACCTGAAAATGCCTGTGATACATCATATTCTCCCTGTAACAGTTCTTTGAGCATATCGTTAATATCATCATTATCTTCTATCACCAGAACTTTATATTTCATACCATTGTCTCCTTTCTGCCGACTTCAATGCCTTTCCTGCATAACACCGAACCCATATTTGCACTAAAATGTAGCAAGTTTTTCTTTCAATTCTCTCGCTGCCATATAAGGATTTTCCGCTTTCATAATTGCAGAAACCACGCATATTCCGGCTATATCGGATTTTCTTAAAATATCTATATTACTCACATTCAGCCCACCTATAGCAAACACCGGTATATCCGACATATCACAGATTGCATTTAATGTCTCTACGGATGTACGTATTGTTATTACCTTGGTAGTTGTCGGATATATAGCTCCTACCCCCAGATAGCTTGCCCCCTCTTCTTGAGCAATCTTGGACTGTTCCACAGTTTTGGCAGTTGCTCCTATAATACTGTTTTGACCCAGCAATTCTCTGGCATGTTTTATCGGAATATCATTTTGTCCTAAATGCACTCCACATCCTGCAATCTTTGCGATATCTATTCTATCATCAACCACCAAAGGTATGCTGTATTCATCAACTATTCTTTTGACTTTTCGAGTTAAATCCAAAAGCGACCTGTCCGAACGGTTTTTTTCTCTTAATTGTATAATATCAACACCCGCTTCGCATGCCTGCCTCACGGTATCCAGCAGTTTTTCATCATCAACATCACTGCTGTCTGTAATAAAATATAGTTTTTTCCCCAAAGCCTGTACCACCTTATTTTTTAAATTCATATTACTTGTAAAGATTGACTTTTTCTTATCAAAAATTATAGCATAAAAACAATGATAATAAAAGATTCCTCGCACTCATCAATTTGTGCCAAATTATTAAGAGAGAGCTCTTGAACCGACCTACTCCAAGTTGGTTCTTAGGTCCAACTTTTTAAGGTCAGTTCATTTTAAAGCTCTCTCTTATATTGTTATGTTTATTTAAAATGTTAATTAGGATACTATTTTCCCATCTGCTTTGCAACTTCCTCTGCAAAGTTTTCTTCTACTTTCTCAATACCTTCACCCACTTCATATCTGAGCATAGATACTACTTTTGCAGACTTGCCGATAGCCTTTGCCGTATTTTCAACATACTGCGCTACTGTCACTTCATTATCCTTAACGAATTTCTGCTCAACAAGGCAAGTTTCTTTCAATTCTTTTTTAAGTCTGCCTACTACCATTTTCTCGACAATGTCAGCAGATTTACCCTCATTGATAGCCTGCTGCATCAAAATTTTCTTTTCGTTCTCCAGATATTCAGGATCCACCTCGGACTCATCCAAGAATTTAGGATTCATTGATGCAACCTGCATAGCAACATCTCTGCCGCATACTGCCACTTCCTCGGCTGTCGCTTCTGTTTCAAGCCCCACCAAAACACCGATTTTTCCGTTTCCGTGAAGATATCCTACGTATTTAACTCCATTATCTGAAAGCTTTGCAAACCTTCTGATATTCATATTTTCACCTATCTTAGCAATCTTTTCTGTAAGAACATCCTGAACTTTAGCTCCTGCAAAAGGTAATGCAAGGAATGCATCCATATCCGCTGCGTCATTTTCCAACGCTAAAGCAGCCAAACCGTCAACAAATTCAACGAATTCATCATTCTTAGCTACGAAATCGGTTTCTGCGTTTACTTCAACCATTGCAGCCTTTGTTCCATCTGCCGATATAGCATACTTAACAAGACCTTGAGCAGCTACTCTTCCGGCTTTTTTTGCAGCCTTAGCCAAACCTTTTTCTCTCAAAAGTTCAATAGCCTTATCCATATCTCCGTCAGCCTCAACAAGGATCTTTTTGCAGTCCATCATGCCTGCCCCTGTTCTTTCACGAAGTTCTTTTACCATACTTGCTGTAACAGCCATCTATATTTCCTCCTATTCTGCATCAGCTTCAGCTTCTGTTTCTTCACTTTCCACTTCAGCCTCTACTTCTTCTTCAACAACCTGACCTTCGTCAAATGATTCGCCCTGCTTTGATTCAATAATCGCATCAGCCATCTTTCCTGCAATAAGTTTTACCGCTCTGATAGCATCATCATTTGCCGGAATGATATAATCAACATCATCAGGGTCACAGTTTGTATCTACAATACCTATAATAGGAATACCAAGTATTCTTGCCTCTTTAATCGCAATTCTTTCTTTCTTAGGGTCAACAACGAAAAGTGCCGCCGGCATACCTTTCATATCTTTGATGCCGCCCAAGAATTTTTCCAGTTTTTCTTCTTCTAATTTTAATTTGCTTACTTCTTTCTTTGTAAGTGCATCAAATACTCCGTTTTCTTCCATTTCTTTGATGTCGTTCAATCTCTTGATTCTTGTTGCAATTGTCTTGTAGTTTGTAAGCATTCCGCCTAGCCATCTCTCGTTAACATAATACATGCCTGCTCTTAGTGCTTCTTCTTTTATAGCTGCCTGAGCCTGCTTCTTTGTTCCTACGAAAAGAATCGGTCTGCCTGTTTCTGCAACTTCTCTCATGAAATCATAAGCCTCATCTATTTTTTTCACGGTCTTCTGTAGGTCAATAATATAAATTCCGTTTCTCTCCGTGAAAATAAAAGGAGCCATTTTAGGATTCCATCTTCTAGTCTGGTGTCCGAAATGTACACCTGCTTCCAATAACTGTTTCATCGAAATAACTGCCATGTTTGTTTCCTCCCGGTTTTTGTACTTCCACAGGCATTCTCCACCATTCACCCATAAGGGACCGCCGGCAGCTGCACTGTGTGTAAATTAAAATAATTCTATGTTGACCATATAAAAAGTCACCATAGAATTATACTATATGTTTTAATGAAAAGTCAACAGCTTTGATATATCAAAGCTCCTTATCCTCGTAATTTTCTATAAAATGCCTGAATTTTTTTCTAAGGGTCGAAATATCCTCCAGCAGCCCCCATGCCAACCAGAATATTGACAGTACCAGCATTACAAACATAGCTATCGGAATAAAACGAAATTGCATCCATGTATAAAACTTTGCCTCAATAGTCTGACCACTTATGCTCAACCGGCTATGGCTTTCAAGTGCTATAATCATAGTAATACCTAATGCGATCAAACCGTAAAACTTTTTGCTCATTTTTCCGTCTCCTCCATTTTAAGGTAAAATATTCATGCCGGGCTATCTCGCCTGCACTTAGATTCTATCAACTCATAACCGGATATACAATACTTTTTTTATTCTTGTTTTTATGATAGAATTATATTTTAAAACGGAGAGGACAAAACCTCTCCGTTTAAAATTCTTTTACATTGTCAATATAACACAAACAGTTCAGTAATTAAACCGTTCATCTCCAACATCAAATTCGGATTACTCGATAATCTCTGTTACAACTCCGGATCCTACCGTTCTTCCACCTTCTCTG
>JBGZBP010000009.1:0-5592 GCA_041844735.1 Bacillota bacterium | reverse complement strand
AGGGAAAGTCTATGCTCGTAGACAGCTGCATGCCGACAAAGCTCAAATCACGCCTGAATCAGTGGCCATGCCAGATAAAACTTCTACCTACACAGGCACCATTTTATGACGGAGCAAAACTTCTAATTGCAGCTGACTGTACAGCTTATGCCTATGCAAATATGCATGAAGGTTTTATGAAGGGCAAGATTACAATAATCGGATGTCCTAAATTAGACGATGTAGATTAAACGGATAAGTTAACAGAAATTATCACTAATAACGATATCAAGAGTGTTACCATAGTCCGCATGGAGGTTCCGTGCTGCGGCGGCTTGCAGAGAGCTGCGGAAAATGCGCTTAAAAACAGCGGGAAGTTCATCCCGTGGCAGGTTGTGACTATTTCAAGAGATGGAGAGATTGTTGATTGAATTTAATTATGTGGCTGTGACACATACGAGATTAAAAAGTACGGTTAGGATAATTACAAAATAAAAAATGGAGGTAAAACAAAATGGCATATATAGATTGGAAAGATAAAACAGTTGATTTTAAAAAAGTGGATGTGCGAGGAATAGCGGGTAATTTTTTATCAGGACTGAAAAAACAAGCTGCATCGCTTCCGGTAGGCAGTGGAATGGTAGTTATACAAACCTTTGAGCCGATTCCACTTTACGAAATCATGGAACTGCTTGGATACGAGTCACACACGGAAAAAGTAGCGGATAACGAGTATCACGCATTCTTCTACCGGATAGAAGAAAAGGGCAATCCTGACGAAGCACCGGAACGTCCGGCAGTTATAACAAATTATCCTATGATTGATGAGAAACTTGGACAAATTGCCGTAGAATTCTGGGAACTGACATGGCAGAACGAAAATAGGTATTTGGATTACAATATGCGTCTGCTGTTGTCACTTGCCAATGCGGTCGGTGCCGGCAGAAATCGGCAGGCAATACGTGAGATTTTGAAAGCATATGCAAATGGTTTAGATTCGCGAGCTTTGGATGATGTATTTGAGCAATTTGCATGGAATATGGGCATTGGATACTTCAGTTCAGAGATTGCACCATCTCCAGCGTTCCAAGCTTATAAGGCAATCAAACAGATGGAAAAACAGGGTAAAGGCAGAGATGAGATAAACAAGACATTGAAGGAAAAATTTTCTGATGGGAATCACGTAGGGAAGGGAGGTGGATGCTGATATGAATATTACAAAAGATACAAAGTTAAAAGACATTCTCATGGAATATCCAGGGATAAAGGATGAGATTATTAAGATTAATGACAAATTTAAGATGCTGAACACTCCGATTGGAAAGGTTATGCTGGTAAAAGCAGACATTACCGAGATGGGTAAAAAATCCGAAATGGATTCAGAACAAATTATTTTCGAGTTGACCGAAATAATCAAAAACCATCAGCAAAGCAGGTGAAATTATGAAGGAGAAAGTTGGAGAGGTTTTTTCCATAGCAGTGGACAATCCACCGGTTTCTGGTTGTACCATATCGAAAGAAGTGTATGCTGGAAAAAATCACATAACATATTTCTCTCTTGCTAAAAATACGGATATCAGTGCGGAGATTTATCCATATCATAAGTTGCTGATCGTCATTAATGGCATGATGGAAGTATATGAGTCGAATGGATTTTCTAAAATATTAAAAGCAAGCGAAAGTATTTTGACAATGACAGATGTGCCGGTGGGAATAAGAACATCGGCGGGGACTGTTTATGCAGAGATAGCGATAAGGAGGGAAGATATTATGAATGAAGCAGTAAGGGTAGGAGAGGTATTTAAGCTGGCAGAACTTGTTCCTTACCAAGAGGGCAAGATTGTCAACATGGATTTGCTCCATAACGACAAGATGAAATTTGTTGTAATGGCATTTGATGAGGGTACGGGTCTGTCTGAACATGCTGCACCGGGTGAGGCAATCATTTTTGCTCTTGATGGTGAAGGCGTAATTGTATACGAGGGAGTAAGCCATGCCATCAAGGCAGGCGAAAATTTTCATTTTGCCAAGGCAGGGCGGCATTCCGTAGAGGTTACAAAAAAGTTTAAAATGGCTCTGCTCTTAACTTTAGAGTAGGGATTCTCTGTTGAAAATATAGAAAATGGCGTAACAAAGAATAGTATAGGAGGTATGAAAATGGAAAAATATGAATGTGAACCATGCGGTTATATTTATGATCCAGAAGTAGGAGATCCGGATGGGGGAATAGCACCAGGAACTGCCTTTGAGGATATTCCGGATGACTGGGTTTGCCCTGTATGTAACGTTGACAAAAGTATGTTTAAGATAGTTTTATAAGAAAGGAACAAGTTGAAATGGATAATAAAATGTTTTGTTTTCAGTGCCAGGAAACAGCAAGAGGCACAGGCTGCACAGCAGTAGGAGTTTGTGGAAAGAAGCCTGAAGTTGCCGGCATGCAGGATCTTCTGATTTATGTTACAAAAGGACTTTCTTTTGTGACTACTGAACTGCGTAATGAAGGAAAAACAATCACAAAAGAAACTAATCATTTGATTACTGTTAATCTTTTTACGACAATTACAAATGCAAATTTTAACAAAAATGCGATTATAGAAAGAATAAAGAAAACTATTGAATTAAAAGAAAGACTCATTTCTCAACTGGAAAGAAAAGAAGGAATGCCGGATGCAGCGTTATGGAATGGGCAAGAGGTTGAATTTGAAGAGAAAGCAGCTACCCAGCAAGTCGGTATTCTTTCAACAGAAGATGAAGACATCCGTTCCCTGCGAGAAATGATCACCTATGGTTTAAAGGGACTGGCAGCATATTCCAAACATGCCAATGCTCTCATGCATGATGATGAAGAGGTAGATGCGTTTATCCAAAGAGCATTAGCAAAAACACTTGATGACAGTTTAAGTGTTGATGATTTAGTGGCATTAACTTTGGAAACAGGTAAATATGGTGTAGAAGGTATGGCACTTTTAGATAAGGCGAATACCGAAACCTATGGAAACCCTGAGATTACTGAGGTTGACATAGGTGTCAGAAATAATCCTGGAATCCTCGTTTCAGGTCATGATCTTAAGGATTTCGAACAGTTGCTTGAGCAAACAAAAGATACAGGAATAGACGTTTATACTCACTCCGAGATGTTGCCAGCACATTACTATCCGGCGTTCAAAAAATATCCGCACTTTGTAGGAAATTACGGCAATGCATGGTGGAGACAAAAAGAAGAATTCGATAAATTTAACGGACCTATCTTAATGACCACGAACTGCATCGTCCCTCCTTTAGATAGCTATGCGGATAGGCTTTGGACTACAGGCGCAGCTGGATATCCGGGATGTAAACATATTGAAGGAGAATATGGATCGATTAAAGACTTCTCCGCTATAATTGAGCAAGCCAAGAATTGTCAGCCGCCTCAAGAGATTGAAACAGGAAGCATCATTGGCGGGTTTGCCCATGAACAGGTCTTTGCACTTGCAGATAAGATTGTGGATGCAGTAAAATCAGGAGCTATCCGTAAATTTGTAGTAATGGGAGGCTGCGATGGAAGAATGAAGTCAAGAGACTACTACAGAGACTTCGCAGAAAAGCTTCCGAAGGATGTTGTAATTCTTACAGCAGGTTGTGCCAAGTACAGATATAACAAACTAAATTTGGGAGAAATAGGGGGAATTCCTCGTGTGCTTGATGCCGGACAGTGTAACGACTCATACTCCCTGGCACTAATAGCTCTTAAACTCAAAGAGGTTTTCGGCTTGGAAGATATAAATGACCTTCCGCTGGAGTTCAATATTGCCTGGTATGAGCAAAAAGCTGTAATAGTTCTGCTTGCTTTACTCTATCTTGGTGTAAAGAACATACATTTGGGACCAACGCTCCCAGGGTTCCTTTCGCCGAATGTAGCAAATGTTTTAGTAAAAAATTTCGGCATTTCGGGAATAGGAACCGTTGATGATGATTTAAAACTTTTCTTTGGGGAGAATGCGTGATATCATACAAATATAGAGGGGGTTTGTAGGAATCCCCTCTATTAGTTAATGCTTTTAAAGTTGCTATCTCGACATCCTATTTCCGACATCAGTTCCTTTGCTTGTTTTCCTCGTACAAGGAGGGTGAAGCCGCTGTTCTTGATGTAGCGTTATCATCAGGGTAGTCTTGATACATGTGGAGACGGTAGCACTTTTGTGCAGGAAAGATATCGACAATCATATTGAGGTAAAATTGGAGCTTGACGAAGATGATGTTACCAAAGCCGAAAGCAAAGGAACTTATGAGAACATCAAAGAGTATGTGCTTGATAACTATGGGTTTAAGGTTTCGACGCTGTATATAGCTCAGATTAAGAGGAAGTGTGGGCTTGAGCTTGGAGAAAATTACAATAAGTCCAAAAAAGAAAACAGCAAAGTGCCGGAGTGTCCGAAAGAAAAAGAAGATGCTATCATGGATGCGTTAAGGCATTTTGGGATGATAGTGCAGGAGGGATAAAAAAATGGGAAAAATACAATCAATAGAACCGAATATAGCAGACCTTGTAAATGGTTGGCTTAAAAGCTATGGCTTAGATTATAAATTGGAACAAGAAAGCCTGAATGTAGAAATAGATAAGGCACTAGACGAGTATAAATCAAAAAGTGGTGGAACAGGTGGAAATAGACCGGATGCCAAGCTTTTATTGCAAGATGAAGCTCTAAACTATTATCCGATACTTATAGAGTATAAAGGCTATAAAGATAAACTAATTAAACTTGATGGAGATAATAGAGTAGATAATAGAACAAGTAAAAATGAGCCTAATTACAAAAATATCAATAGCTATGCCGTAAATGGAGCAGTGCATTATGCTAATGCCATACTTCATTACACAAGCTACACAGATGTAATAGCTATCGGTGTTACGGGATATAAAAAGACCAATGGAGAAATAGAACATTCCATAGGCGTTTATTATGTATCCAAAGATAATTTAGGTATTGGTCAGGAAGTAGGAAAATACACAGACCTTTCATTTTTAGGAAAAGAAAACTTTACTGATTTTATCAAAAAGGTAAATGAGCTTTCTCTATCTAGCGAAGAATTGGAAGCACTTAAAGATAAAAGAGAAAAAGAGATAAATACAAGCCTTGTAAAGCTAAACAATGATATTTATGCAAACGAAAAAGGTCTTAGCGAAAATGACAGAGTATATCTTGTATCAGCTTCAATTATGGCAACTCTTGGAATACCAGGAGAAGTAAGCCCTTTAGAAAAATCAGACTTGAAATCATCTACAGAGGACGGCAACACAGACGGAGAAGTTATAGTCAGAAAAATAGAAGCGTTCTTAAAAAAGAAAAATCTACCAAAAACAAAACAAGACCTAATAGTAAGAACACTCAAAAATACTCTGCTTTCAGATAACATCAACAAACCTGTAAACGGAGAAAGTCAACTAAAAAGAATATTTTCTAAAATAGTAGATGACTTAGGCATTTACTACAAAATAGGTTTAACCACAGACTTTACAGGCAAGCTATTTAATGAAATGTATTCTTGGTTAGGCTTTACACAAGATAAGCTGAATGATGTAGTTTTAACACCGTCATATGTGGCGAATTTTCTAGTAAAACTTGCAAGAGT
>JBGZBP010000008.1:0-81280 GCA_041844735.1 Bacillota bacterium | reverse complement strand
CTCCTACATCTCCTCTTACCATTACTGTTACAAGTCCGCCTCCTACTAACTCTCTACCGATTAGATATACGTTAGCAGCCTTTACCATTGCGTCGGCAGCCTCAATAGATCCTACAAGACCTTTTGTTTCGATCATTCCTAATGCATCATATTTATTAGCCATTTTTGAATCCTCCTTATAAAACATATTTTAAATGAAATTTAATATTATTCTTTTACAGTGAACTTTATATCCTTTATTTTACTATCTTAAGCTTTGTAGAAGATGTAATACTCATAGCATTTGCCTCTTCCGTATCCACATGGCATTCCAGTGCGGAACTATCATTTGCTCTTATAACCACATTGTTGAGCAGTCCGCCTCTAGGACCGTCCACCTGCAAGCTTACGATATCACCATCTTTTACGCCCAGATTCTTCGCATCTTGCAAAGACATGTGAATATGTCTTAATGCCAGTATAACTCCTTCGTTAAGCTGTACGGAACCCTTAGGACCTATGATGGTAACTCCCGGTGTACCTACCAAATCACCCGACAGTCTTGCATCAGTTTTTATTCCCAGTTTGAAGCAATCTCCAGCCAAAATCTCAATCTGCGTCTTTGATCTTACCGGGCCTAAAACTCTCACTTTCTCTATAGCACCCTTAGGACCGCAAATTGTAATTGTTTCCTTACAAGCAAACTGTCCCGGCTGCGACAAGTCCTTTGTAGGCGTCAATTGATATCCAGCTCCAAATAAAGCTTCCAAGTCCTGCTGTGATAAATGTACGTGTCTGTTAGAAATTCCTACCGGAACACATCCGTCACATCCGTGAGATTCAGAACTGTTAGCAACCTGTTTCGCCGCTGTTAAAAGCAGTTCCAACATTGCCTCGTACTTGTCCATCATTACTCCCCTTTCAAAGCCTTAACAAGCTCATTAACCATATCCTGCAACTGGTTAAGATCTATAGACTCATCAGACGCCTGCGGTGTGCCTGCTCCTGTGCCACATGAATTACATCCCACACTATATGAAATACCCGAATTGTTCTGTGTCGGTGCTGCAGCCTTGGCTGCAATCGCATCAGGGCTTATAGATGCAAAACTTGCCGGTGAAGCAAAGTTCGGCGCACTTGCTACCGGTGCAGGTGTACTTGCTGCCGGAGTATATGAAGCCGCTGCTGTTGGCTGAACAGTGTTCACGGACGCTATAGGTGCAACTCCCATAGAAGATGACAATGCTCCGGTCTTAGCTGCATAGAATGTAGGGTCATCCTGTGCCAATGTAGCACAGTTCTTTATTCCATAAGCTACTTTTTTAAGGTTTACCAAATGAAGCGGGCTCACATTTTCAGAAACAGAGCTTCCTCCCCATGTACCGCAACCTAGAGTAAATGAAGGCATAAGTCCTGTACTTGCACCTGTACCTCCCATACTGCTTCCGGTGTTTACCATTATTCTTGAAGCCGGTTTTACTGAGAATTCCTTCACAATATTAGGGTCTTCAGTATGCAAACTCATTGTATGTCCGATACCGTTCTGCAATAACTCTATACTCAATTCACAAGCTTCGTGCCAATCTTTTACTGTGTAGAAACCGAGAACTGTTGTAAGCTTTTCAAATGATAAAGGATTTCCGTCGCCTACACCGTGCTGCTCTCCTATAAGCACTCTTGTTCCTACAGGTATATTAATACCGGCAGCTGCTGCAATAACGTCAGCCGATCTTCCGACGAATTTTGCATTCATGTTATGTCCGTTTTTGAACAACAACTTACAAACTTTATCTGTTTCTTCAGGTGTCATGAAATATCCACCCTGTCTCTTAAACTCTGCAACTACCGCATCTCTATTGCATTCTTCACAAATAATCGACTGCTCTGACGCACAAATTGTACCGTTATCAAAAGTCTTACTTGCCATGATATTTGTAACAGCCTGCTGTACGTTTGCAGTTCTCTCAATATATGCCGGAGAATTTCCTGCTCCTACACCAAGTGCCGGCTTACCGGAGCTGTATGATGCCTTAACCATTCCCGGGCCGCCTGTAGCGATAATCATTTTTACTTCTTTTGAATGCATCAGCTCATTTGTGCCCTGCATTGACGGCATCGTAATGCATGAAATAATGTTTGCCGGTGCACCTGCCTCCAAAGCTGCCTGAGCCATAAGCATAGCCGCTTTCTCAGTACATTTCTGTGCTGACGGATGAGCAGAGAAAACAATAGCATTTCTTGATTTTACTGCAATCATTGACTTGAATATTGCTGTCGATGTAGGGTTTGTTGACGGTATAATACCCATAATCAATCCTACAGGTTCTGCAATTTCAATTGTTCTGTTTTGAGGATCTTCACTTACTATGCCGGAAGTTTTCATATCCTTTATCGCATCATAAAGCATTCTTGACGCCATATGATTTTTATACGCCTTGTCAGCAACCTTTCCGAAACCGGTCTCCTCTACTGCCATCTGTGCAAGCAGTACCTGATTTTCTTCGGCTACTTGAACCATTTTGCACAAAATACGATCAATCTGTTCATCAGTATATCTTGCGAACTGCTCTGTGGCAATTTTACCAAGTCTGGCAAGATCTCTGGCTTCCTGAACAGCTCTTAAATCGTAATCGAAATTATTCATTTTGTGCTTCCTCCCTTCCTATATCTATCTATAAAATTTTTTAAATTCTTCTATTAGAGTCGCCTTGTCCGCTTTTGAAATTTCTCTTCCTGCAATTTCAAAACCGTCATATTCTCTTGCTAAATTTCTCAGCTTAACAACTCTTAGACCGCCCAGTATCTCTTCCAGAGAATCTTTATTCTTAGACACCAGATTATCCAAATCATCTTTATGTATGTCATCTATATTTAAGCTTTTGGTGGGTAAATCCTCATCTTTTGCCGAATCTGCCGATTTCTCTTCTTTCTTCAAATTGCCTCCCTTTGGAGGATCATTTTTCGGTGGCTCAGAACTGCCTTTGCTTACTTTAAAATAACACGCTTCTAAAGATTCATGAGGTCTCGGTATTACATGTGTTGAAATCAGGAATTGCTCTCCAAGTCTCTGAACTGAAGCTGCGCCTGCATCCACAGATGCTTTCACCGCAGAAACCTCTCCTGTGACGGTTATATTAACCAACCCGCCCTTTACGAATGTTCTGTCAAGCAGTGTAACATCTGCCGCCTTAAGCATCGCATCCGAAGTTTCAATAGCTGCTACCAAACCTTTTGTTTCTACCATTCCTATTGCCTGCATTTTTTAACCCTCCTTAGGTTATAATAAATCCGGCCAGTTAGCAGGATAAGTTGTATAGAATATCCTAGCCTTATCCGGAGAGCCCCAAACAACGTTTGATCCCTTAGGTACGAACAGTACGTCCCCTGCCTTAGCTGTGTAAGGTTTTCCGTCAATTGTTACTACAACGGTTCCTTCTATTACATAGTCGATTTCGTCATATGTAAGTCCCCATTCAAACGATGAATTGTCTATCACAAGGAACCCTGCACTCATCTGGCTTTCCTCTTTGTGAACCAACTCCTGATAGCTGACTTTAGCATTAGGATTGCCTGTATCAAACTCATCCATTCTAACACTGCCGCCCTTAACCACTTTCAATCCGTTGCAATGTGAATCAGCTGCATAAGGTGCATCTCCTGATACTGCACATCCTCCTTCAAAGCTGGATCCGTCAATAAGACCCTTTGCAAGCATAGCCTGTAAAGCCTTATATATCATGTCGCTGTCCAAACCCTTGTTATCTCCTGAAGAACACGCTGCTGACGGAGTTGTAGCCGTATTTTGCACCGTGTTACCCTGGCAACAACAATCACCTTCAACAAATTCTACGCCCAAACTTGCCGCCTCATCCTTTGCAGACGGTGTAATTAACGTATCAGCATCAATGTAAATTGACTTTTTCCCACTTTTGCAAGCTTCTTCAACTTCTTTCGCACAAATCAATCTCTTCATGCGTATTCACCTCCTTTCAAACGGATACAATAACTTATACTATTACTTTTTATAATAAAGATGGAATTACAAGCTCTGACGGAGAAGGAATCACCTCAGTATCTACCAACAATCCTTTCTCCACGGCTATTTTCTTTCCTGCTTCCACTCCGGTTTCAACCGCCGCAACATCTCCCGTGAAAACGAAGAAAGCCTTTCCACCCAAACCGTTACCCAGTCTTAATTCTATTGATTCAAGCTCTGCTGCCTTTAATATCGCATCAGCCGCTATTATCATAGTCGACATTGCAAATGACTCTACAACACCTATTGCCTGTATGCTGTCCGGTATACACGATCCCGTAATTGCCGGAAAGACTCCCGGATGTACATTTGCAATAACTATAGAATCAACAAAATATTCACCTGCAAGCTTCTCGCCCATTGCCACTGATGTCTCAACAGCTGCCACATCACCATGCACTATAGTAATATATTTACCGGGGCAAGTTGATGTAGATGTTACGATTTCAACATCTGCGATTTTCACCATCTGGTCGGCAACATATATGCCACGAGCAATGCTCACAAATTCAACCATTCCTATTGCCTTAGCCATACTAGTTCCTCCTTATTGTGATATAGCCGTCTGCGACCTCTTCAACTCTTCCTGATATACTTGCATGTATAGGTGCTCCAAGTGCCCCCTCGGGAATCTTGCCTATCATTTGACCCTCCGTCACCATGCTTCCCACTGACACTATAGGTTCAGCAGGTGCTCCAACATGTTGACTGAGCCTGATTTTTACAACATCGGGTCTCAACTCTATAGCCTCCATGGGAGCCGGCTTGTCAAAGTCTTTAAGTCCCAGTCTTACAATAAGTCTCTTGCTTGGAACCAGTCTATATTCTCTGGCGCTTCTTGCCTCGAAAACTTCATATTTTTTTTGGTACTTTTCACCATTTTCCATCTGTTTTGCCTTAAAGAACATATTTGCTTGCTTCGGAAAAAGTCCTGCAGGACATGAGAAAAATTCACATAATCCACATTGGCAACAAAGCTGTGCTATTCTCTGCCCCTCACTGTCACCAAAATTATATGTCATAGCCCTCATCATTTTATGCGGCTGCATATCATGTCCCAGTAAGTATCTTGGACAAAGATCCGTACACATTCTGCATTGTTCACATGCACCTCTGTTTACCCTTACAGCCTGCTGCATGGTTGCAGTCTTCTTCTTAATCAACGGGTGATTCTTCTTCAAAAGCACAAAGCCCTTCTGCTTTTTTGTCATATATCCGCCAATCTCAGGCATTACAGGTCCCATCATAGGACCGCCGTCAATCACCGCATAGTCTTCCAAATTATCAACACCGCTTTGTTTCAAAACATCTATTATAGGTGTCCCTACAGGCACTTTAAAGGTTACTCTGTTAGGTATATCACCTGCGAGTGTTACATATGTTTCAGTTACAGGTTTTCCATTCATAGCTCTGTATATGTTCAACGATGTTTCACTGTTAACCACAACACATCCCACCATTATAGGAATGCCTGTCTCAGGCACCACTCTTCCTGTAAGTTCATACACCAACACCTGTTCGTCTCCTGCCGGATAAATATCAGGCAGCTCACCTACCGAAACGAAATCTCCATATCCTAATGCATTAATTCTTTCACGTAATATTTCTATAACTCTGCCATGTTTTTTCTTTATTCCGATAATGGCACGTTTAGCCTTAACAATCTTTCCTGCAGCTGCGAAGCCTTGGATAATTTCATCAGGCATAAATTCCATTAACTGCTGGTCAACTCTTAACAGTGGTTCGCACTCAGCACCGTTCATCAAAATGAACTCCGCTTCGCCTGCCAGTTTTGCATGGGTTGGAAATCCTGCTCCGCCGGCACCGATAATACCACCTTCTTTTATTTGATCCAGAAGCTGCATATTTCTTACCTCCTGATTTTCTAAACTATTTCGCAGTCCTCATCTATAATCCCGACTACCACTGCGTCTACCGGCAAGGTATCATCCATAAGCATTCTTCTAGCTGAAGAACCTGTACATACAATCACCCTGTCGCCTCGTCCGGCACTTATTGTGTCAACCGCCACAATTCTCTCTCCGGCATTGGCTCCTCCTATCACCTCTGCAAGCATCAACTTCATTCCGTTTAGGGCTTCAACTTTTCGTGTTGACCATATATTATCAATTATTCTAGCCGTTAACATTTTAAATTTCCTCCCTAATTTTCTGTTTAATCTCTTTGATAGCCGATTCTACAGAGGCTGTATCACCGAATATCGCTAAAAGAATCATATTTTGAGGACAGCTTCCTCTTATGTCTTCAACTGTCACTCCCACTGCTTTTTCCGCAATATCCGCTGCTACCACCATTTCTATCATTTTTCCTTGAACTAAGCCGATTGCGTCGATGCAGTCAATGTCCATTGATTTGCCGGAACCTTTTCTCCTGGCAAGTATATCTATGGTTCCCCGTGATGGAGATTTTATAATTCTAAAATCCATAATTACCACCCTCTACATTTCTTCATCTTTACAACTTAATGCGATGCCCAGAGGTGTAACGAACATAGGATTTATCGGCTTATATGTCGGAAATCCTGTCCATTTTTCAATAATACCCTCTATACCTGTAAGGCATGCCGTACCGCCTACAAGTGAAATAGCATCAACATTATATCCTTCGGCACTATTCTTGATAATAGCCGCAACCTTTTCTATTACCGGTTTCAATACCGGCAAAAGTTCCTTGTGGTTATCCTCATTTCTCTTGTACAGCTCCGCCTCATTAAAAGGCATTTTATAAGCTCCGGATACAACAAGTGAAAAATGCGTACCGCCTGTCGGTTCGTCATCAACAAAGATTACTTCACCATCTTTTAATATTGATATTCCTGTCGTGCCTCCTCCTATATCAACCACTGCACCGTTCTTAATCTTAAGAACCTCATTTGCTGCAGTCGGTTCATCCAAAAGGTTTGTCAACATGAATCCTGCACCTTGAACAACATTCTTTATCGCTCCGGAATCCAGTTCATCTGTTCCCGGCGGGATAGCTGCTGCTGCCAATTCCAACTCCACACCCAGCTTTTCTTCAATTTGCTCTTTAAGCTCTCTAACAATGTTTACCGCACCTATGTAGTCAACTACCATTCCGTCTTTAACTACATCTGCATATCTGTAAGCACCTGCTACAGGTCTTTTGTTGTCATCAAGAACTGCCAATACTACACATGCTGTACCCAGGTCGACACCTGTATAGTATTGCTTTGACTTCTCTACTATCGGGTCTTTTATAACTTTTTCAAAGTCTTCAACCAATTTGTCACAATAGCTGAAATCTACTACTTTCTCTGACATACATTACCTCCATATGCTGCAAAAATCATTCCTGAAAGCTCATTCATGATCTGCTCTATTACGGCGGAAACTTTCGAGCATCTTTTCTGTTCTGCTGCATCTTCTCCAAAATAGCATGGAACACTTATTAATAATTCTTCCAATAAAAGCTTCAATTCGCTAAACAGAAGTATTTGTTCGCCTTTCTCTAACTGAATATGCAATTCCGTTATATCAAGCTCCTGAGATTTCTCTCCACTCACACTTCCATGCGTGCTTAATTTAGCTTCAAATGCCACATCATCCTTCACAGCCACCTCTTTAATTTCAGACAATTTTCTCCTCAAATCACTCAGTGATTCTGCTGCTTTAACATCACTTTTCAATAATTGTCCGGTTGCTTGAAGAAATTTCAGTTCAACATATTTTACTTTAATGAAAAGCTTTTTCTTTAAAATGTCGCATTCCGATTCCTTAACAGTAGTTCCTTCTGGGGATGATGACACCTTATTTGATATACTGCTCTTGCTTCCCTGAAACATAAGTATGCCTCTATCCTGCAAGAACTGTCTGGCGCCCGGAGTAAGTTTTACCCCGTCATCTAACTGATAGCTGGTAAAAGGTTCTTTTCGGTAACAAGTTCTCAACTCATCTTCTGTTATAAACTTCATGTTATCCCCCTTTACTTTTAGAGATTTTCCCCGAATAAACGAGCCTTAAGCTCCTCTATTCCTATACCGTTAGGTATACTCAATTTGATATATGGTTCGTCCACACCGATTCTTTTTAAAGTATCTATACATTTCTGCTCATTTTCAGGATTTAAATCACATTTCGTTATTACCCCTATTACCGGTATTCTGAATGCTTTCGCCAAATTCGGTGAATATTTGTCTACACATCTTGACTGATCCACAAGGATTAGCAAGTGAGATGCATCCTGTGCCAAAGAAATCATGTGCATGTACATCCATGGAATTTCCAGATATGAGCTCGGTACGTCCAATGTCCGTTCCCCATATATCGTATCCTGTGTTTTTCTTAAAGGTCCATCATAATCATTAAGCATATTTGCTATGGTGGTTTTTCCTGAACCGCTTGGACCTATTATCATAATTCTCTTCTTTCTCATGTTCTTGTAATTTCCGATGTTGCAAATCCTAAAATATCACAGAGCTTCTCTGTAACCTGCGTCAAAGCGGTTTCCACACTTTGAACATCACCGGTTATTACCACGGAACCTGTGAAACGATCCAAGAATCCTACTTGAACTTCCGCTGCCTTGGTTGCAATATCCGCTGCTATAATAGCCGTTTCATAAGGAGAAAGTGTCAAAATCCCTATAGCTCCCTTGTCATCAATACCCAATCTCTCATAGATATCGTGTGTCGGAGCCGCTATCACATGTGCAATGGTGACCTGCTTTCCGGGCACCGATTCCTGTATTATTCTTCCTGTTGCTTCTTCATGTAATATTCCCATTTTTACCACCTACACTCCATACTAATGTCTGACCACATTTACAGGGAAATCATAACTTTTAACAATACCCTCTATCCTTGATAAATCCTCCTCGGACAGGCTGGGATCTCCTTCGATAGGGTATTCCTTATCAAGCTGGACATATTTACCTACACCCATTTTATGATAAGGCAACAAGTCTATACCTTTAAAATTCTTGTAATCCTTAAACGGCATCAAAAACTTAACAACCGCCTCCAACTCTTCATCACTGTCATTAATACCTTTCAGCATAGGCATTCTGATATGCACGTTATATCTTTTTGACAACAGAGTCTTGAGATTCTCGAGTATCACCTCATTATTAACTCCTGTAAGTTCTATATGTCTTTCAGGGTTCATGTGCTTTATATCAAACAGGAATAAATCTACATAATCGGCAATTTCCAAAATATTTTCTTTTTTAGTATAGCCTGATGTTTCTATAGCCGTGTTGATTCCTGCTTGTTTGCATGCCATAAGCAAACTCTTGGCTGCATCGTGCTGTGCCAGCACTTCTCCTCCCCCAAGAGTTACTCCGCCGCCTGATACATCATAAAACTCTCTATCCTCTTCTATAATATCAAGGATTTCGGAAATAGTCTTCTCTTCACCCATGATATTAAGTGCATTCGTAAGACAGGCTTCCTGACATTCTCTACATCCTATGCAGTTAATCTGTCTATTGATGACGTGGTTTCCTTCCTCATCCATCTTATGAATTCCTACAGGACAAACAGCCACGCATGCACCGCAGTTGATACAATTGTTAGTTTTAAACATGACCTGATATTTTCTTTCCAGTCCTTCCGGGTTTGCACACCATTTACATCTCAGTGGACACCCTTTAAAAAACACTAAAGTTCTAACACCCGGTCCGTCAAAAGTATTATATTTCTGGACATTAAAGATTAATGCTTTTCTCTGCAAGATATCTGAATTTTTATTTGTCATAATGTCCCTTCTTTACCTATATCTTTCACAATGTTTTCTTATTAATCACTAACGCAATTAGAATTTGGTTAACATCGTTCTACTGATTATTTCGTTCTGTACATCTTCACAAAGTTCTACGAAGAATGCACTGTATCCCGCTACACGAACTACCAGATCCTTATACTGTTCAGGATGCTTCTGAGCTTCAAGAAGAGTGTTGTTATCAAGGTAGTTAAACTGCATCTCACCGTTTCCGTACAGACAAGCTGTTCTTAGAAGAGTGATAAGACCGTTCTCTCCTTCAGGCGTATCAAGAAGTCCGCTCATAAGCTTAAAGTTATGTACCATACCCAAGTTCATGTTATCATTTGAAAGTTTCGATATCGACTTGATGATAGCTGTAGGACCCTTGAAATCCGCACCCTGAGTAGGACTGATACCGTCTGATAATGGAGACCATGCAGCTCTTCCGTTGGCACTTGCTCCTGTCAGCTGACCGAACGGTGTATTGTTTGAGATTGAAAGTGTACCGTGGCACAATCTTGAATATAATGTCTTAAATTCTCTATGAATATGCTCTGTGTACTGGATAATATCCGCTGCGATATCATCCGCATAGTCATCATCATTACCGAACTTAGGAGCATTCAAGCAGTCTGCTTTCATCTGTTCATATCCCACGAAATCCGCTTTAAGACCCTCGTTCAGCTGTTCTAAAGTATATTTCTTATCATCGAATACCAACTTTTTAATTGCCGCCATAGAATCGGCATATGTAGCAAGACCTGACCAAACAACACCCGGTCCATAGTTATACATAGCTCCGCCGGACTCAACACCTCTACCGTTTTCCATACATCCCTTATACATGATTGACATCAAAGGCTTAGGTGCCAATTCTCTGTGTACTCTCTGAGATATTACTGTTGCAACCGATGTCCACTTTGTTATGTAGTAAATCTGATCTTTTACCGCCTTTTCAAACTGCTCAAATGTCTTGAAGCTTGAAAGATCTCCCATATCAGGTGTTACCTGCTTACCATACCATAGAGGCACTCCGCGGTTAAGTGTCAATTCAATGGCAATCGGCCACTGTGTATATGCAGTTGACGTCCACTGATACATTTTTCCGGCTACCTGAGGCTCTACGCAACCCATCAAACAATAGTCTCTTGCATCTTCAACAGATACACCCTTAGCCAACATCATTTTTATGTGTGTATCATCAAAGTGACAAGCAGGGAATCCCATACCTGAACGTACAACATCAACGATTTTCTTCATATATTTCTGTGGTGATTTATTGTGTATTCTACAAGCAAGTGAAGGCTGATAGATTCTGACATGTCTAACAGCATCCATTAACAGATACGTCAAATCATTTGTAGCATCTCTACCCTCTCTTGTAACACCACCTATACACATGTTTACAAACGGCTGGTAACCTGCGAAGAACTTTGATGCTCCCTCACTTGTTACCCACATCATTTCAGACATCTTAATCAACATACATCCTGCGATTTCAAAAGCCTGGAAGTTGTTCATTCTGCCCGACTCCAAATCAGCCTTGAAGAACGGGTACATATACTGGTCCACTCTTCCTATTGACATTCCTGTCTGATTTTCCTCAACTACAAGCAAAGACTCTATTGTAAATACCGCCTGCACTGCTTCCCAGAATGTTCTCGGTTTATGAGCCGGTGCCCATGCACAGTTTTCAGCAATCTGCTGTAGTTCAGCTTTTCTCTTAGGATTCATTTCCTTTGCAGCCAACTCTAAAGCATAGTTTGCCATTCTCTGAGAGTAAATCATTACACCCTCTGTAGTATCAATTACTGCTTTGTAAAAATAAATCTTATCTATATCTTCAGGGTTTTCATAATCCAACTGAGCCAAATGCTCCTTAGCTTCATTCTGGATATCCAACATACCCTTTTCCATCAAAATCACGCCATATCCCGGATTTGAGTCACCACCACCGTTTTGTGCGTGGTACGAACAATCGGAAACGAATGATTCTCCTGAAAGTTCCCAAACTCCGGCTTCTTTATACTGGTCTTCACAATATTCGTCTACCGACTTACCTGCCCAGTATGGAAATAATTCCTCTCTCATTATTCTTTTATCTTCGTCCGAGATAAAGAACGGATCCTGCGGTCTTGTACCTATAGTATCAAGCTCGTCCACCATCCATTTCCAAGCAATATCCGGTGAAAAAGCTCCTGCTCTAGGTGCTCCGCAAGGTGCTCCTACAATAAGCTCATCATCCTGAATTACAAGCGGTGCAGTTTCACAGCAATACTTAAAGCACTTAGCTCTCAAAATAATCTTCGGCATTCCCGGATTTTCCTGAGCGATTTTAGTAATTGCTCTTGCACGGTGTGTTGTAATAGTTGGAACCTGTTTTAAGAAGTTCTGTTTCAGATTATATAATCTCTGTGTTATTCCCTCAGGAATATCTGTGCCTTCGGCAGCAACATTGTCAGCCGGTGCCACAGGAGTGTTAAATGTCTGTCCGTCGTTTGACATTCCCTTTGTTACAGTTTCAAACATCTTTCCCAGTGCCTGACGTTCCTCTTCAGACATGTTCTTAGATGCCTCTGCAAGTTTGTTTGAAAATTCACGAATATCCAAAATACTTACCTCTCAATCATGAAATAACATTAGCGATAACGAATTATTTGTTTGTTCCTTAGTGCTTTAAATAAGGTCTCTCACACCGAAGCCTACTTTTCTTATATAAATCAGATTTTCCGGTGATACATTATCGGAAGTCATTCCTCTCCCGGAAGAACCGCTACCCAATGTCAGAGCCGGGAACAGATTCGTAGTCCAACCGACACTGCCGAATGCAGCCGGTGTATTTACCAAAACCCTTCCCACCGGTTTTTTCAATGCAAACTGTCTTATGACTTCCTTATCATTTGAATGAACAGTCATAGTATGCCCATTCTTCTCTGTTACCAATAATTCTATGCACTTTTCACAAGCATGTTGCCAGTCGTCTTCAATATATAAAGACAATACCGGACCCAATTTTTCTTTAGAATATGGGTTATATATGGAAACATATTTTTCTTCCGCAATAAGAAGTCTTATATTATCTCCAACCGTAAACCCTGCCCTTCTTGCTAATACTTGTGGTGACTTTCCTATCATTTCAATGTTCGGAGTATTATCCGGATTGTAGAAAAGTTTTCCTAAGCTCTGAGCCTCATCGGACGTCATAAAGTAACATCCTTCACCGATAAGAGCTTTTTTCACTTGCTCCAATATACAGCCTTCCACCACAATAGAATGTTCGGCCGATGGCACTATGCCATAATCAAAGCTCTTGCTGTCAACAATATCCCTCACTGCCTGCTGTATATTTGCTGTTCTTTCGATGAATGCAGGTCCGTTACCCGTTCCTCCATAAATCACAGGCTTTTGTGTCCTATATGCATCTTCCAGTATTCCGGGTACACCTGTTATCATTATCAGACCGCAAGCCGAGTGGTTCATCAGTTCCACCGTGCCGGCCTTCGTTACCGTTTTTAAATAGGATATGGCTCCCTGCGGCAACCCGAATCTTTCCCCTACCTCTATCATTAAATCAAGGGCATATGCCACTGATTTCACAGCCCTTACATTGGGTGAAAAAACAATGGCATTACCCGACTTAATAGAGATCAATGTGTTGTATATAGTTGTGGAAACCGGGCTGGTGGACGGCACCACGGAAACTATCATTCCCCTGGGTACCCCGACATCCCACGTGCTGTTTTCTCTGTCTTCATTTATAATTCCGACACACTTCATTCCCCTTAACTTATTTTTTAAAAACTCGCTGGCGAATTTGTTCTTCACGCACTTGTCTTCCCATCTGCCGTAATCGGTCTCTTCAAAGGACATCACTGCAAGCTCACGGGCTTTACTGCTCATCTCATCGGCGACAGCATCAACGATTTTATCAAGTCTTGCTTGAGAAAAATCAGCCAAAATTTTCTGAGCCTCCCGTGCGTTTTCTGCCAGTATTCTGGCTTCCTGTACGGAGAGCAAATCATTATCAATAATATTCATTTAGCATCTCCTCATCTTTCTTTAGTCTTTAAGGCAGCAACTTGTCAAGTGTATATCTGTCCGTGATTTTTTCTAAATCAGCATGAGGTCTTGCAATAACTACATGACTGTACACTGTTGCGCCCATAGCCTCTACTGCTGCTACACCTGCATTTACTGCTGTCTTACATGCACCTACGTCCCCTCTTACCAGTACCGAAATGTATCCTGAAGCAACATTCTCATAGCCTACCAACTCAACATCCGCTGCTTTGCACATGGCATCGCAAGCTTCAAGTACAAATACCAGACCAAAGGTTTCGATTAATCCAAGCGCTTCGCTACTTACTCTGCTCATAGTTTGTTCCTCTCTTTTGATTAATTAAGCATCAATATCATGTACCGATACTATATCGCCTACTCCGGCAATCGGACGTGGCATTACATTTGATGCGGTCAAAGTACCTATAGCTGCCGCTGCTTCAGCACCTGCTTTCACAGATGATTTTACAGCTGCCACATCACCTTTGACCATGATTGTTACCAAAGTCGATCCGATATTCTCGTACGAAATCAACTCCACATCTGCGGCCTTAAGCATTTTGTCACAAGCCTCAAGTGCCGGAACCATACCTATGGTTTCAACAAGCCCAAGAGCCTCTTCGCCATAATACCTCATCTCATGACCTCCATTTCTTTCTTTAAAATTCAACTATAACTTAAAATAATCTATTTGATATAATAATTTATTGTTGCTCTCTCTTCTTCGCTCGCCCCATAATAAACTCTAATGTCACCGTTATCATCAAGGTCAAATCTCGTTTCATGAAGCACAGCATTACTTTCAGCTGTCATAAGAGCTTCTACAACTGCCGCTTTTTTAAACGGTCTGTAGTGACCATAATCATTTTTAAGTGCATTAATAACATCATCAGCACAAGCCTCTTCAACCTGAGTAAAATATTTTAAAATTGCATAATTTAATGGCTGTTTCATTTTTTATGCCTCCTTTTTCTTGAAAAATTCTGCCGGATTAACTGCGATAATAAAGATACCGATAGCCATAGTCACAGCTCCTACCCATGATCTTGTTGCAAGGTTCAATCCGTCTATACCGAATGCAAGACCTCCAACTATCCATGTGAATAACGGACCCCAGAAAGAGTACATTCCGTTACAAGCCATACCCAATGCCGCTCCGCACATTGAATTTCCTTTGTACCATAGACTGTAAGCATATACTGCAAAGAAACCTGAAATTATGAAATAAATAATAGCACTTGAAGTGATAGCATCTCCTACCAATCCGAAAGCTGCTCCTGCACCCACTCCTGTAAGCATACCGAAAATAGGAACAAGAATAATTAAATTTGAAAGACCGGATGTAATCTGACGGATTGTAATACCGATTTCATAATCAATAAGCATAGTACCGTGACCTGCTACACATCCTTCAAATCCCCAACCGAAAGCTGCAATCAATGCGATAAGACATCCAAGCATGATATCATCTCCGTTATCCGCACCTATACTCTGGCTTCCGATAAGAATACTTGAACCTATGCAGACAGCTATACCTATAAGCATTCTTACATTCAAACGCTGCTTATACAATATTCTTCCAAGTATAGCTCCTATAGCCGGACAAAGAGCGGTAATAGGAATAATGATGGATCCTGCCATTTTGAATGCAACTACATATGCAGTGGATGCTACCGGACCTCCAACCAATGCGGCAAAAATCATAATGTGACCCGGTTTTGTCTTCAATGTTCTGAAATAGTCACCCAATTTACCTTTGATTGCTGCAATAATAAGACACCATATACCTGATGCAGTGTCGTTGATAGCACTACCCATTGAACCCAATAAGTACACTGTTGCCGCTGCCGGTAAAGCTATTGCTCCTGAATACCAATCAGCCCAAATTCCTTTTGATGTACCGACATATAGAAATGCCGAATACATTCCGTAACACATTCCTGAAAGGATTGCAACTGTTACACCCTTTTTCAAGAAACTGCTCTGAAGTTTCGCTTTAGCCTGTAAAGCTGTCTTTTCTTGATTCATTTCTAAACCCTCCATAATAAAATTAATATAAAATAGTTCATATATATTATACATATTAACCTTGAGGGTAATGTCAACATCTTATTTCAGGTGCTTTTTTGTTATTCAAGCTAATTTTTTTGTCTTTTTGAGGTTGATATTTTTTTCCAAAAAACGCTTTTTTCACACAATTTTGTTTAAATTGACGCAAAATTCAGAACGTATTTCTCCAGTGTTTTCAACGTTTATGGCTGTCACACAAATTTAACATAAGATATTCATGAAATTTTAACACTGAAAGTTATAATTCGTCTGAACAACATTGCCGTTAGGGGAACGTTATTTTTGCGTCTGTATAATTTAAACCTGAACTACTTTACTTTTACTTTTTATGTAGAAAGTTTTTATGAAGGATTTAGAAATAAATCAAAAAAATATTGCACAAAAATATTTTGCTGTCATTCTCTTCCTTAATCTACATTATAGATTTACTGCTATGGTCAATGTCAACAGCTTTTTTTCGCCCTATTTTTCAAGTTAACGCAATAAAAAAAGAGGCTTTTTCAGCCCCAATACACAAAATATAAATTGTTTTTATATCTGTTTTTTCTCTGCAAACTCCACTATTTGCAACATTTATGGTCAATTTCGTATACATCGCACCCGTTTATCTCGAACTTTTTTTCCGTATGCGAAAACTTTACCTCTATGGTAATCTTATTTATTTCTTGATACTTTGAGAAAAATCTCCGTAACGAAGTTTTCCTCAAATCTCGTGCTCCAAAAATCAGTAACATATCTCTCTATGGAGCAATTTTCATATTCGTAGTTGTTCTGCAACAGCCATGTAATAATTTTATCATATGTTTCATTAATATTCTTATGCGTCCCTATATGGTAACAACTTGCATACATACCTCCCTCGATAGTATGTGTCACATCTTCACTCGCAGGCTCCAATGTTTTTTGTATAACCTTTACTTTCTTTGCTTTTCCGTTCATATGCTCCGCCAGGTTTGGAAAAACCATCATTACAGGTCCTGTTATAGCATTATTGATCTTTTCAACAAAATTGGTAAAATCTATATTGATAATCGCCTCCATATAAGAATAATTAAAATCATAATCCATGGCACAGCACTTAACAGGTTCCACGTATTTTATTGAAACCTCCGTTACCCTATGCTTTATTACCCCCTCGGCCTCAAGGATTAGATTGTACCAGTCTCTAACAGATGTCTTTTGTATCAATATTTCTTTTTCAAGCTCGTTCAGTTCATCCATTTTGCTTCTGAAGCTGCGTTCCAATTCCTCATAATCACTTCCGCTTATGAGTTTTTTCATTTCTTCCAGCCTGAATCCCATTTGTTTATAATATTTAATTATAGGAACTTCCAAAAGGGTTTGTCTTGAATAATATCTGTAGTTGTTTTCTCCAACCTCATCCGGCACAATCATGCCGATTTTATCGTAAAATCTCAATGCCTTTCTGGTAACATTGCATATTTCACTCACTTCACCTATCGAATAATGTTTCTTATCTCGCATGACTCACCCCTCCTTATTTTGAGTAAACCTGCTCCGCCCTGTCAAGATCTGCAAATCCGTAAAACTCCATAGTGTTGGTATAAATGGTTTCAACAATATTTTCTCCCCTTGAATGTGCTTCCAGAATATCTTCTTCCATTTTTTTCAGCGTTTTAAACGAATATGTTTTGAGCTCACCTATATTGTATGCTTTACTTGAAGTTCCCGCTTCTCCGTCCGTTTCAGGTCGTGAATACTTGTCTATATTAGGATACCTTGCCTGAACAATTTTTTTATCGGCATCCATCATTGACATTATCTTATAAATAAGTTCCATCTTTATTGCGGATATTTCCGGTACTTTATCTTCAATATCTTTTTTATAGAGCTCGGGATCACTGTATTCCATCATATACGCATATTTTTCCGCAATGAGATTTCTCGAATTTTCCTTGGCATTCATAAGGTCATTTTTATAGCTGAAAAGTGTTGTAACTTGAAATGCGGAATGCTGTGAATATCTCATAATATAAAACGTTTTCATATCATCCTGGCACGGCGCTCTTCCTGTAAGTCCGGATACATGTTGAAACATTTCCCACTCAATATCGATTATTTCATTAATCATATTGTCTTTAGGAGTATTCTTTCTCAATATATCTATATTCATTTAACAGTCCTCCATAACATGCATACTTCTGATTCTTACATCCTCTATACCTGCCATAAGCTCCTTTATATGAAGCTGTAAAAAGTTATCTTTCTCTTTCGTAAATCCTGTCGCTCTCAACTCGTCTGCAACATCCGAGCATATATTCTCTATCATATCCTGCTTTATATGAACGGTATTTGCATCATCTGCTATTTTAATCAGTCTTTCCAAACTTGAAACAGTCTCTTTCATCTTAGGCAGTTGTCTTGCCGCTCTAAATATCCACTTATAAAACGGAGCATATTGCCTGTTAAGCAAAAATATGCATGACAATGCTGCTTTCACGAACTCTGCACATGCCAAATATGCCGATCCGTAATCTCCTCTTTTTGAAGACCTTACATAGTTATATTGTCCTGATTGTGCCATCACGGCTACCCTGTTTGCAAGTTTTTTTCTTAACACATCTTCAGGATAAAATTTTAGGATATGCTCCCTCGCCTTTGTAAATACCCCGTAATTATCCATGAATATCTCTCCGTTTGTGACGGTCGCAAGATAACTTTCGGGTATGTTCATCCAATTAACATTATCCGTCGGAAAAGGACCGCAGTTAGTGTATCTTGAGTAAAAAGTTTCAAGCGGTATCACTCCGACTCTCTTATCCGACATGGAAGTCGATATTCTTTCATGCCCCATAAAGACAGCAGGTAACCTGTCATATGCTTCCTGCATCTTTTCTCCTACAGCACTATATGTTTCAATGGGAATCCATATACAAAACCCCGGCCCGAAGTCGTGGTCCTTAGATATCTCGTCATCATACCCGAAACATTCCGATCCCTCTCCCACAAGTCCCACAGCTACTTGCTTCATATCCTCCGGGAACTCGTTTTGAAGCATAGGCAAGCCATATTCCTCAAAATATTTTTTTGAAAGCTCCATCCCTTTCATCTTGCCACCTCCAACTTTTTAATATGCTCCACGGTATCCTTCAATTTATTATAATTGATATTTTCTCCAAAGTCCCTTTTCACCAACTCCATCGCCTTCTCATAACAGGCAATAGAATCCTTATAGTTGCCCTCATAGTAATATGCCTCTCCGAAAGCTGCCATAGCTTGTGAGTAATGCACATCTCTTCCTTGAAAATCATTTTCAAAGATATTTACCGCCATCCCCAAATTTTCTTTAGCCTCTGTCGTTTTACCTTGCTTTATCTGCAGCTGTGCCAAATTCACATAAGTTACCGCAAGTTCACTCTTTGCCTCAGGAATACCTGATATAATCTCAAACGCTGTCATCAGTGACTTTTCAGCATTATTAAAGTCGCTAAGCATTCTGTAAACAGCACTTATATTGTTTGATAACGCAGCCATTCTATAATCCTTTTCAAAGCCCAAAGCAATAAGTATTTCTTTTGCGGACAAAAACATATTTAATGCTCTGTCATAATCCCCTATGATGATGTAAACATCTCCTGCATTAATAAGAGTGGTGGCATAATTTTCCGTATTCGTCATACCCATGTTCTCAAACGTCTTTAAGACCATATCGTAATTTTCGACAGCGCTTTCCACTCTGCCCGAAGCTCTATAAAATCCTCCAAGCTCGTTTCTGACAGCAATCTCCAAGCTCAAATCTCCGGCACCTTTTGCCTGTGCCAGACTCCTCACTAAATATTCCTCTATCTCCTCATGGTTCGTATTCCCGAAAAGTTCATCCAAACCTTCATAAAATTCATTTATATTCATTCCTGTTTCTCCATATTTACTTTTCTTCTTCAATAATTATCTTGTGGAGGAAACTTTCTCCGGCAAGGCTGTTTTCAACACCGAGATATTCGCACACGGTCGCACCGATATCTGCAAAGCTTTCTCTCGTGCCCAGGTTTATATCCGTTTTAACACATTTCCCCGATACAAGAACAGGTACCGTTTCCCTTGTATGATCCCATCCCTCTGCCAGGGGGTCGTTCCCATGATCTGCACAAAGAATCAAAATATCATCTTCTCTCATTGCTCCCGTTATGCCGCTTAATCTTTCGTCAAATTCCTCCAAGGCTTTTCCATAACCACAAGCATCTCGCCTATGCCCGAACTTTGAATCAAAATCAACCAAGTTTGTGAAAATCAGCCCTGAAAAATCCAACTTCATCATTTCTACAGTTTTGTCAACACCTGCTGTATTATCATCCGTATGATATGAGTCCGATACTCCTTTGCCGTTATATATATCTCCTATTTTTCCTACTGCCACAACTCTTTGACCGGATTTTTTTATGTTTGACAGCATTGTATCACCCGGCGGACTTATTGCATAGTCTTTTCTATCTGCAGTTCTCTTCCTTTTGCCGTATTCATCTTTAATGTATGGTCTTGCAATGACCCTGCCTACCTGTAAATCTCCTATGAGTAGTTCCCTTGCAACTTCACAAATATTATAAAGCTCTTTCAGCGGAACCACTGCAGTGTTTGCCGCTATTTGAAATACGCTGTCAGCCGATGTGTAAACTATGACAGCTCCTGTCCTCTCGTGTTCTTCACCCAGCTTATCAATGATTTCTGTTCCGGATGCAGGATAATTACCTATTGTTTTTCTACCTGTTCGCTTTTCAAATTCATCTATAAATTTATCGGGAAATCTCTCAAATGTATTGAACGGATTATCCGTTATAATGCCTGCAATTTCCCAATGCCCTGTTATGGTATCCTTGCCCTTTGACTTTTCTTTCAATCTTCCATAACTGCCTATTATATTTTGTTTGAGGTGTTTGTCTCTATTTTTTAAATGCTCCGAGTAGTTTTCCATGCCGTCAATTTTGAAAATCCCCATGCCTGCTAAGTTTGGAACATAAAGTTCCGGATATGCATGCATTATGTGACCTAAAGTATGGCTTCCCTCATCTTTATACTGCTCGGCATCAGGCATTGCTCCAACACCGAGGCTGTCCATAACTATAAGAATAACTCTCTTCATAACTTTCCCTCTAATTTTCTAAACTATCAGTTTCGGAATTGCCCTAACATGATCAAGCGATGTTAAGATATAGTTAACACCGTTGTGAACACCCTGAAGTCCTTTGATACAAACATCCGGACCATGTAAATGCCCATATACCACATTAGCGACATTATATTTTGAAAAAAGCTCGGTAAACCCTGACTCTTCATGCTTTTCGTTCGTCGGCGGGTAATGAAGCACACCTATTATTTTTTCGTATCCATTTTCTTTAGCTTGTAATAAAGAGGATTCCAATCTCAAAATTTCTCTCTTATAAATCTTTTCATCGTGCTCCGAAAACTCCCTGTCTCCGGGACAAACCCAGCCCCTGGTGCCACAGACAGCCCATCCGTTACCACATCCTGCAAAATTATTTTGTAAGAAAAAAACATCTGAATATAGGGCATTAAGTTTGCTGATTGATGTCCACCACAAGTCATGGTTTCCTTTTACCAGTATTTTTTTACCCGGTCTTTCATGTATCCATTTTATATCTTCAAGTGCATCTTCAAACTTTAATGCCCAAGATATGTCTCCCGGTATTATGACCAAATCGTCCGGCTCCACAATCCTGTCCCAGTTTTTCATCACTTTTTTCCAATGTTCTATCCATTGTCCCCCAAATATATCCATTGCCTTATCAGGAGACGAAAAAGACAGGTGTAAATCAGCAATAGCGTACATTCTCATATATTTTCCCCATCATTTTTATATTATTCTTCGTCCTTTATTTGCCCGTTATCTTCTATCATTTCTATCTTGCTCAAAGTCTTTTGAATCTTCCTTGTTCTCACCCCTACCAATGCATCAAGCTCACTGTTTGCTTGATTTAATCTTTGCTGAGTTTTTTCAAGTACATTGGCAAAATTCTCAAATTCAGTCTTGACATTAGCTAATATTTGCCAAACTTCTCCCGACCTTTTCTGTATAGCGACACTCTTAAATCCCATATTCAGGCTGTTAAGCAGAACCGCCATAGTTGTAGGTCCTGCAATACAAATTTTATACTCATTTTGCAACGTTTGTACCATACCAAGTCTGATCACTTCTGCATAAAGCCCCTCAAACGGCAAAAACATGATTGCAAAATCAGTCGTGAAAGGCGGCTTGACATATTTGTCCCTTATAGTCTTTGCAAAAACTTTTATTGTCTTTACCATTTCTTTTTCAGCCGACAAAACCGCATCCTTATCCGCATCTTTCTGTGCGGATAATAATCTTTCATAAATATCCTGTGGAAATTTTGAATCGACAGGGAGTAAAACATGATTTTCATCCAATCCCGGAAATTTGATGGCAAACTCTACTCTATCCGAACTGTTAGGTACGGTAGGAGTATTTTCCAAATACTGTCCCGGAGCCAAAACATCCCCAAGTAACGCTCCAAGCTGCAGTTCACCGACAATTCCTCTTGTCTTTACATTCGATAGAACTTTCTTTAGATCACCCACTCCTTCAGCTAGGCTTTGCATCTGCCCAAGCCCTTTATGAACCTCTGCCAGTCTGCGATTTACCGAATCAAAGGACTCAGACAATCTTGTGTTTAAAGTTTTATCCAGCTTTTCATCGACCGTACTCCTCACGTGCTCCAAGTTTTCTGAAACGATTTTCCTCATCATCTCGTTGCTTCGATATACACTTTCGGATAATTCTTTTATTCTAACATCCTGCAAACTGTTTATCTGCATGTTGGCTTGAGAAATTGTGCTTGTCATCAATTCAATTTTCGCATTAATCTCATCTGACACTTCTCTTTTAAAATCGTCTTTTCTATTTCTGTTGCCGACAAGCATGAATATCAGCAATATTATTATAGCTGCAAGCAACAGTAGCACAGGTATAAAAAATTTTTCCATAATCGTCTCCCCTTGATTAAATTTTCCCCATAAAGATTCAATGTTTTTTAACAGTATCCGAACCTGGAGAATCAAATGCCGAATACAAATAATGCTCATATTTACCCCGAAGTTTATCTTTCTCCAAAATCTCCTCCGACGCATTGATTATGGCTGTTGATTTTTTATAATAGTCTCTACATTGTTCCAAAGGTATCTTTTCACGTGTATTTTTATCAAATGCTCTGCCATGCTCAAAAACCCCATCTCTTGACATAACATAAATTATGTCTCCTTTTATGAATGAGCCTTTAGGCATGTAATACTGATTTGCAACCAGGTTATCTTTAACATATAAAAGATTATGCCCTAAATAAAATGTGTCCAGCTTATCTATCCCCATCAATGCCGCAATCGTAGGCATAAAATCCAAATTCCCGCCTGTTGTATTAATCTTCTGTTCTAAATTTCTTTTCTTATCCGGAATGTGTATCATCAACGGGATATTAAGCATTACATCATAGTCATACTCGTGCTGCAGATACCTGTCCATTGACTTTTTAATAAGCAAATCCGCCTTCGTCAACCCTGTGTGATCTCCATACATTGCAATAATACTGTTTTTATAAAGCTTTTCCTTTTTTAATTTTTTTATAAATTTACCGATACAATAATCCGTATAATGAGCACTGTTCAGATAATGTCCGAATGTGGTGTTTTTATCAACCTTTTTCAACTCTATATTATATTTATCATAAGGCATATAGTACGGATAATGGTTTGTGAGCGTAATTATAAAATCATAGAAAGGTTCTCTCTGATGTTTCATTTTTTCAATCACCTGATCAAACATGTCCTCATCGGACAATCCCATTCCTATTTTCTCACCCTTTTTAAAGTCCCCTCGACTGTCATATCTCTGAAATCCCAGGTTCGGATATGCCTTATCTCTATTCCAAAAATCCTTTTTGTATGCGTGAAACACGGCGGTTTCATATCCATGTTCCCTCAATATCCACGGCAGCCCTTTATAGTGATTGTCTTGATAAATCTCATATGTGAAACTGTTTATTGTTCCATATATAGAATTATTGGTGGCAAATTCCGAATCACTGGTATTACCTGCAGACACTTCCTGATAGTAATTATCAAAATAAATTGTATCATCCTTAAGCAATCTGTTTATGTTGGGGGTCAACTCCTGTCCATTATATTTTTGATTAATAAGAAAGTTCATGAATGATTCTATCTGTATAACGATAAGGTTTCTTCCTTTTGCCACACCGAACAACGGTACATTTTTTTCCTCTTCGTACTTCATTATGCTGCCATTCAGTTCATTTTTCCACTCTATATCCTTGTATATTCCTGTTGCTTCTAAAACATCTTTTGTATGATAAGACATGAATTCCTGATTTGCTACTGATTTAAGCGTTGTATTGCCCATCGGGTTTATCACTATAACAAAAATCAAAACCATGGCTAACAAGATCGAAAATCTTGATGTGAAGAAAACAGCTATTTTTTTCAGGACAGTCGTTTCGTGATAATCACTATTATCACAGCTGATTATAGAATCGTTTTCGAGCTTCTTTCTGCGAGCTGTAATTCGCCTTATTACAAAATCCGCTATCACCAAAATCAAAAGAATTCCCGCATCGGCAAACATCCAATAAAATTCCGACTTTACGGCAGAATCAACGCTCGTTCTGACACTGAATAAAAACTTCACCGCCCTAAGCATCCCTACTGATAAATATCTGAAATAATAATTATTGTACGCCACGTCGGCAAACATAAGTGCCGATAATGCCAAATAATATACCCAAGCTACAAACCTGTTTTTTATTCCTATTAATATCAATGCCATTATTACACAGGATAATGGAATTATAATCTCCACATTTCTTATTATCTTCATGCTTTGATAAAAAAATTCCATTTTGTAATACATTGCCACAAAAAACGGTATGAAAATCAAATCCGTTATTTTGAATCTATCCAGACCTAAAATATGTAGAACACTTCCGGTTTCTTTCATTGCCATCTCCTTAATAAAACATCAGAGAAAAATCAACATCAAGTGTCTTTAGAGGTTCTCTTGATTGTAAAATGGCTTCTTTTATGGCTTTATGTGCTTTTTTTGACTCAAGGAATCCGGCTTTTTCACCCTTGCTTTTTTTATACAGCAACTCATTGAAATCTGCCTGTCTGTCTATGACTTCATTCAATACTTTCTGTGCTGCCGCCAAAGTAGTGCTGAGTGACCTTCCGTCCTTATCCTCGTCGGAAATCGTTATTTTGTCCGGTTTTATACTGTTATTTATTTTTTTGATTTTATCAAGTTCTTTGAGTCTGCCTGCATAGTCCACTCGTTTAAACATGGTACTCAATCTTGACTCTCTCATAACGGTTCTCTCAAACTCCTTGTATGGATCCAATACATCCTGATAAAATTTTTCTATCAGTTTTTTAAGCTCTTTTCTTTCTTTATCGCTAAATTGTGACATAGAACACCTCACTGAATTTTTATATATTACCACATAATAAGTATACTCTAAAATCAATCTTTAGTAAACAAGAACACATAAAAACAGGAGTTTCTACATTTTTTACTTGATTTAAATCTGTTCGTTGAAATATAATACTGTTTGTTACATATATTTTATGAGGAGTTGAAGATTATGGAGAAAAAATATCGAATTTCATCTTTGTTGCCGATTTTTGTTTTTCTTGCATTATTTGCAGGAGTTGGTATTATCAGCAACAATTTTTACAGTATGCCTGCAATTGTCGCTTTTTTATCAGCTTTACTTGTCGGCTTGCTTCAGAACAGAAAGCTTTCATTCAATGAAAAATTGGCAATCATATCTAAAGGTGCAGGAGATGTTAACATCATAACTATGGTCCTGATATTCCTTTTAGCAGGAGCTTTCTCGGGTGTCGTATCTGCTGCCGGCGGAGCTGCGAGCACAGTAAACTTCGGACTGTCAATCATTCCTGCTAATATGATGGTTGTCGGTCTGTTCATAATAGGATGCTTTATATCTATTTCAATGGGAACTTCAATGGGCACTATTGCCGCTCTTGCACCTATTGCCATGGGAGTTGCCGAGAAAACCGAGTTTTCCATCGCTATATGCATAGGAGCTGTAGTTTCGGGAGCAATGTTCGGAGATAACCTATCCATGATTTCAGATACTACTATTGCAGCTGTAAGAACACAAGGTTGTGAAATGAAAGATAAATTCAGACAGAATTTCCTTATTGTCTTACCTGCCGCAATAATAACTGTTTTTTTATTTTATTTTCGTACCAAGGGAATATCCACAGATGGTGTCGACGGAGATTTGACGTATCATCTTCCGCAGATTATTCCATATTTATTTGTTTTAATTACTGCCCTTCTAGGGCTTAACGTATTCTTGGTGCTGGTACTTGGAATAGTTCTTTCCACTATAGTAGGAGTTACTTATGGCAAGTTTACACTCATAGAAAGTTTTTCACATATCGGCGAAGGTATGAACGGTCTTTTTGAAATTGCCCTTATATCGCTAATAGTAGCTTGTATCGTATCTCTTGTCAAAGAAAATGGAGGTATTGAACTCATTATCAACTTTATCAGAAAACGTATCAAAGGAAAAAAGGGTGCTGAATTCGGAATTGCCATATTGACTCTATTAGTTGATATATGCACGGCAAATAATACAGTTGCCATAGTTATGGCAGGTCCTATCGCAAAAGAAATAGGAGACGAATTTAAATTGGATTCAAAAAGAGTTGCTTCCATATTGGATATTTTCGCTTCTGTCGGTCAGGGGCTCATCCCATACGGTGCACAGCTGCTTTCCGCAGCGACATTGGTCAAATTGACACCGTTTGATATCATACCTAACCTGTATTATCCGATTTTGATGTTCATATCTGCAGTACTGTTTATGGCATTCAGGCGAACTGAATCTTTAAACAAAAAATAAAAATAAAAGGACATCCCTATTTGTTGCTCTTTTAGCAGAACAAATTGACCGGATGTCTTTTCTTTTTCTCGTTTTGCAATCCCTATTGCTCATGTGTTATAATTCAATTCTCATTTTTTTTGCTTCTTGTCATAAGGTCGTGTACCGCTTTTCTCGGATCTATATTGCCGTTTATCATCTCAAATATAGCTTCGGTTATAGGCATTTCGACATTAACCTGTTTAGCCAGTTCATATGCCGCCTGGGCTGTAAACATGCCTTCTACCACCATGCCCACCTTTTTCACGGCTTCATCCGGAGAGATGCCTTCACCTATCATAATGCCGCATCTTCTGTTTCGGCTATGCATACTGGTACATGTTACTATCAAATCTCCCATGCCCGTAAGTCCGGCAAAGGTTTCTTCCTTTGCACCGAGCTTCTCGCCCAGCCTGCTCATTTCAGCCATCCCTCGTGTCATCAAAGCTGCCTTTGCGTTATCTCCATATCCCATTCCATCAGATATTCCGGCACCCAATGCTATTATATTCTTAAGTGCTCCCCCAAGTTCCACTCCCACGACATCATCGTTCGTATAAACTCTCAGGCTGTCTGTCATAAATACGTCCTGCATTTCCTTTGCAAGCTGCATGTCCTCAGACGCACATACCACGGTAGTGGGAAGTCTTCTTCCAACCTCTTCGGCATGCGAAGGTCCCGAAAGCACGACATATTTTATTGCCGGCATTACTTCTTTTGCTATTTCCGACATTCTCATCAAAGTTTTCTGCTCTATTCCTTTTGCTACATTTACTATCGTTGCTTCACTTGATATGTATTTCACTGTGGATTGTAAAGCAGTTCTGAATCTTTGTGCCGGAGCTGCGAAAACCACAATCTCCGCTCCCGATACAGCCTCAGGAATATCCTTAAATACTTTTAAATTATCTCCGAATTTTATTTCCGGTAAATATTTTCTGTTCTCCCTGTTTTGCTGCATATCCTTAACATGCTCTTCATCAATATCCCACATGGAAACCGAATGGCCTTTATTACTCAGGCTTATTGCCAATGCCGTCCCCCAACTTCCTGCTCCTATAAAAGCAATCTTTTTCATTAGACGAAATCTCCTCTCAACTTCCTGTATATTTCCATGAATCGTGTCAGCTTCATGATTTTAATCATACCGTCATTTTTTAAAACTGATTTTGGATTCTGTCCCCGACATCAACCTCTTTATATTTTCCCTATGCCTCACCAAAACTATAAGTGCCATCAGTACAGCCCACACTGTAAGCTCCGGATGATTGAAATAAATTATTACAGGAAATACAATCGCTCCTGCAACAGATCCTGCCGAGACCGTCCTTGTGATAATCATAAAGAACAACGCTATACCTAAAACCGCAAGTCCGATTTGCCAGCTTACGGTTAAAACAATCCCAAGAGCTGTAGCTACTCCCTTTCCACCTTTGAATTTGAAGATCACAGGAAATACATGCCCAATAAACGCGAACAAACCCGCAATCATTCCGACAATGTCGCCAAATAGAAGTTTTCCCAAAATGACAGCAACCACACCTTTTAAAATATCAACAAGCAGTGTTATTACAGCATATTTTTTCCCAAGTACTCTCAAAACATTGGTTGTTCCGGGATTTCCGCTTCCCTCTTTTCTTATATCTACATTCTTAATTTTGCCCAGTATAGTGGCAGGAGAAATATTGCCCATTGCATACCCGCATAACGCTGCCAGTACTGCTACATACCACTGAATACCACATGCATTTAAATAACACATAATTACACCTGCTTCTCATTTTTTTCTCTAAATACAAATTTAACCGATGTGCCGTCAAATCCGAATGCATCTCTGATTTTATTCTCAAGATACCTTGAATATGAAAAATGTACAAGATCCCTTGAATTGACTTTGAATGAAAATAGAGGCGGCTTTATTCCTACCTGACTCACATAATATATTTTCAATCTCTTACCCTTATCACTAGGTGGCGGATTCATCATTATAGCATCTTCTATCAGTCCGTTCAGCTGTCCGGTCGAAACACGCAAACTCCTGCTCTGTGCTACATATTCAGCATTCTCCATTACCTGTCCTATTCTTTGCTTGGTCAGTACGGATATGAATATTATCGGGGCATAATTCATAAAAATGAGTTCATTTTGGACTCTTTTTTTAAACTCTGCCATGGTATTGGTTTCCTTTGTCAGTAAATCCCACTTATTTACCACGACTACAATACCCTTGCCTGCTTCATGTGCCAGTCCTGCTATTTTTTTGTCCTGGTCTGTAACGCCCTCTGTTGCATCAATCATCAAAAGGCAAACATCACATCTTTCGATTGCGGCGATTGCCCTTATAACACTGTATCTTTCTATATCCCCGTACACCTTGCTTCTACGTCTTATACCTGCCGTATCTATCAGAATATAGTCTTCATTATTCCACCTGAAAGGCGTATCTATAGAATCCCTTGTTGTTCCTGCAATGTTACTCACTATTACCCTTTTCTCTCCGACCAATGCATTTACTAAAGAGCTTTTACCGACATTAGGTTTTCCAATTACCGCAATTTTTGTTATATCATCATCGTCATCCATAGGCACACCGATGAAATTTTCAACTACTCTATCCAGAACGTCACCCAGGTTTAACATATTGGCTGCGGATATGCAAATGGGTTCACCAAGCCCAAGTTCGTAAAAATCATATATCACGTCATGCAAATTGGGTGAATCCACCTTGTTCACCACAGGAATAACATCTTTCCCCGTTCTCATCAGCATGTTTGCAACTTCCCTGTCGGAATTTGTAATACCGTCTCTTCCGTCCAGCATGAAAAGTATCACATCCGCCATTTCCATTGCCAGCTGCGCCTGTTCCCTCATCTGTGACAGTATCACGTCATCCGAATCAGGCTCTATTCCTCCGGTATCGACCAGAGCGAAAGTAATGCCTTTCCACTCCGCCTCCGCATATATCCTATCTCTTGTTACTCCCGGGGTATCTTCAACTATCGAAACCCTTCTGCCTACAATCTTATTAAAAAATGTGGATTTGCCTACATTAGGTCTGCCCACTACAGCGACAATCGGCTTTGCCATGTTGCATTCCTCCTTATTCAAAAATACTGTCAGCGAATTCAACAGGATCAAAGTCTTTTAAATCTTCCATTTTTTCACCAACGCCTATCAATTTAATCGGCAGTTCATATTCATCCGAAATAGTAATAGCTATGCCTCCTTTTGCAGTGCCGTCAAGCTTTGTGATTACTATCCCTGTTATTTCCGCAATGCTTCCGAACTCCTCCGCCTGTGAAACCGCGTTTTTGCCGGTAGTGGCATCCAACACTAAAAGAGTTTCTCTCGTAGCCTCGGGGAATTCATTGGTTATTATTTTGCTCATTTTTTCCAGTTCAAGCATGAGGTTTTTTTTGTTTTGAAGTCGTCCTGCCGTGTCACATATCAGAACATCAATATTCCTGGCTTTTGCCGCCTGAACCGCATCATATATAACTGCAGCCGGATCCGCCCCTTCCTGATGTTTTATTACATTAACGCCTGCTCTGTCTCCCCATACCTTTAACTGCTCCGCTGCTGCTGCCCTAAATGTATCTGCCGCCGCCAACAAAACAGTTTTCCCTTCCTTAAGGTATCTTCCCGTCAATTTGGCAATTGTAGTGGTCTTGCCGCCGCCGTTTACTCCCACCATAAGGATTATCAGAGGATAACTGTCGGACAGTTTGTGTTTTCCTTCGCCTTTATTTATTAAATCTTTAATAATTTCTTTCATTCTGTTTTGTACTTCATCCACACCCGTAAGCCTCATTTTTTTAATATCATGCCTTAAGGTATCCGTTATCTTCATTGTGGTATCCATACCTATGTCCGATGTAATCAAAACTTCTTCCAGTTCATCCAATGTGTTTTCATCTATTTCAGGACGCATTAGAATAACATCTTGTATTTTTTCCTGAAGCTTCCCGAAAAAAGATTTTTTTTCTCTATCTAAAAATCCCATATTTGTTCACTCCTCATTATCAGATTTCAAACTCATCACCCAATTTAAGCGATAACACCTTGGATATACCATGCTCCGGCATGGTCACTCCGAACAACGAATCTCCATGCTCCATGGTCACTTTTTGGTGTGTTACCAAGGCAAATTGTATATCCTTAAATGTTTTTAAATACTTGGCAAATCGCTCGATGTTGGCATCATCAAGAGCTGCCTCCACCTCATCCAAAACACAAAACGGTGTCGGTTTTGACTTGAGCACTGCAAACATCAAAGCTATTGCAGTCATCGTTTTTTCTCCTCCCGACATCAAATTTATATTTTGAAGTTTTTTACCCGGTGGCTGTGCCGTGATTTCAATATTACATTCCAACGGTCTGGATTCATCCTCCAATGTCAATTTTGCGACTCCTCCTCCGAAAAGTTCACTGAATGTCTCATCAAAGTTCTTCTGTATACTTGCAAAACTTTCACTGAAATTTTTCTTAATATTCCTGTCCATCTGAGATATTATATCTTTCAAGCTCTTCATTGCATTTTCCAAATCGTCTCTCTGAGCAACAAGAAAATCATATCTTTTCCTGACATCTTCATATTCTTCTATTGATCCGAGATTGACATTTCCTATCGCTTTCAACCTGGATTTCAGATGCTTTACTTCTTTTTGTGCCTCCTTCAAATCAATCTGCCTGTCTTTATATTCTACAGCCTGTACATATGAAATTTCAAATTCTTCCCAAAGCTTGTTTTTTAAATTCTCAAGCACGGTTTCCTGCTTTGCCTGCTTTATTTCCAGCTCATATTTTTGACCGCTGAACCCGTTGATATCATTTTCGAGCAATGAAATCTTCTGTTCAAGCTTTTCAATTAAATCTCTGGTTTCCGCCCGTTCTTCTACAAGCTCTTCTTCATATTTACAGATATTCTCGATTTCCAACTCCGACATACTTATTTTCATCGAAAGTTCCCTGACTTGATCCGACATCAATTTCTCATTTTCATTAATTGAACAAAGCACATCTTCGTTGATTTCTATTTCTTTTGTATACTCTTCTATACGATCCCTTACCGCCCTCAAAGAAGTATTAACAGCTTCATATTCTGCAGTTATCTTGGAAAGTGCAACTCTTCTGCGAGTAATAACCTCAGCAAATTCTCTTAAATCATCTTTTATTTTCTCATTTTCAATCTGTCTGTTTTCCGCTTCCTCAAGTAATATTTTCATTTCAGATTCACGAGAAACCACTTCTTTTTCTATCTCGGCTATCATACCGTCAGATTCGTTCAGCTGATGAATTATTTTCTCTATTTCGGACTTCTTCTTCTCATAGGAAATTTCGAGTTCCTTGTTCCTTGTCTCTATAATCAGCAAGTCTCTGTTAACCTGTTCAATATTTTCTTCAAGATTCCGTCTTTCATCTACAGCTTTTTCGCTCTTTAGAACCGTTTCCTGAAACTCTTTTCTCCGCCCTTCAAGCCTTGAAAACAGCTCCTTATTTTCTCTTTCTTTCTCTGAAATCTTATGAGTCAACTCTGAAAGCTCCGCTTTTCGTGTCAGCAAACCTCCCTTGTTTGTCTTAAGATTTCCTCCTGTCATAGCACCCGACGAGCTTACCACTTCACCGTCCAGAGTTACAAATCTCGAAAAACCTCTATATTTTTTACTCATTTTGACAGCTGTATCAATATCATTTACTATAGCAACTTTCCCAAGCAGATATTCTATAACAGGTCTATATTTCTCTTCAAATTTTACACAATCACTACCTACCCCTATGAACCCGCTCTGCATCGATACATTCTCGGAAACAGGTGATCCCTTCATGCTTTTAAGAGGTAAGAACGTCAGCCTGCCCGCTCTTTTTTCTTTCAATATTTTTATTGATGATTTTGCAACGGAATCATTTTCACATACTATATTCTGTAGCCCATATCCCAGTGCCGTTTCCACTGCCAACTGCTTATCCTTATCAACAGATATCACATCGGCGACCGTACCGTAAACTCCCGAGATTCCTGCCGACATTATAAATTTGACCCCGTGGCCGTAACCTTCATATGATTGTTCCAGTTCTTCCAATGTTCTCTTTCTTGATTTTGCCCCCTCAATTACAATAGAGTTCTCCCTCTGTTTCTGTTCCAATTTAAAAATGTCATTTTCTATCAATCTCTTGTTCGACTCAAAATGTTCGATCTCCTGATTCAATTTTTGAATCTCTTCGTCGTGATTTTTTTTCAATTCTTTTATATTCTCAAACTCTTTCAAGTTCAAATTTTCTTCTTGAGATGTTATTTCCTCTTCAAGTTCCTTCCGTCTGGCTACAAGGCTTTCTTTCATGTTCTGAATGCCTGAAATCTCACTCTTTTTCGAGCTTATTCCGGTTTGCAACTCAAAAATCTTATTTCTACTGTCATCAATAGAAATAATTGCATCATTCGCCGTCTGATTTTTCAGTTCGTATTCAGTTATACTGTCATTTAGTTCCTTATCCAGTTTCTCCTTTTCTAAAGTATAAACCTCCAATCTCTCCATTAAAGATTTTTCATCAGTTTCCTCCTTAGAAAGTTTTTCTCTATAAGACTCCGTCTGCTTTTCAATACCTGACTTCTGCCTCGAAAACCCCTCAATTTTTTCTCTCGTCAACTCGCTATCCTTGACTAAATTAGCCAATGTATCTCTGGCAGCGATTGATTTTACATTGTTTTCACTTATGAGACTTTCCGTTTCAAAATTCTTATCCTTTGCCTTCAAAAGGTCATGATTCAGTTCATCCTTATCTTCCCTGGCTTGCGACAGCCTACCGGACAACTGAAGTATATCATCTTTTAAATATTCGTTTTTTATGTCTGTATCTTCTATCGTCTTTAATGTAATATTTATTTCCAGTTTATCGTATCTGTTTTTAAGCTCCAAATATTCCTTAGCTTTTTCACTATCCGTCTTAAGTCCACCGATTCTCCCCTCAATTTCATTTATTATATCGGTAACTCTGTCCATATTTTGCATGGAATTATCCAATTTTCGCTCTGCATCATATTTCTTTGTTCTATATTTGACTATACCGGCAGCTTCCTCAAATATTTCTCGTCTGGATTCAGGCTTACTGGAAACAATATCGGAAATTTTCCCCTGTCCTATAAGAGAATATCCATCCACACCTATTCCTGTATCCATTATCAGCTCTCTTATATCTCTGAGTCTACAGTGGTTTCCATTTATAAAATACTCTCCCTCACCCGAACGATACATTCTTCTCGTAATGGCAACTTTTTGATAGTCGATCGGTAGTATACCGGTAGTATTATCTATAACAAGAGTCACTTCCGCCATTCCTCTGGATTTCCTTGTCTCCGTACCTGCAAAAATGACCTCTTCCATTTTTCCGCCTCGCAGCATCTTGGGGCTCTGCTCCCCCAAAACCCATCTGATGGCATCGCTTATATTGCTCTTTCCGCTGCCGTTCGGCCCCACAATACAAGTGATCCCCTCATTAAAATCTATAGTTACAGGATCTGCAAATGACTTGAATCCATGCATATATATTTTCTCAAAATACATCTGTACCTCCTAAAATTAATGCGTTTTTTGCCGCATCCTGCTCCGCAGATTTTTTATTTGCTCCCTTTCCCCGTCCTATTGTCTTGCCTGCATATCTTACTATCACATGAAAAACCTTATCGTGGTCGGGGCCGTCTTCTTTTTCTACAGAATACATCGGCAGTCCTCCCGCAGGGTTCTTTTCCTGCACAAGTTCCTGAAGCCTCGATTTGTAATCGGAATAAACCTTACCGTCAATCACCTGCTGTATCCTTTTCTCAAACAAATCTAAAACAACCGATCTTGCAGTCTCAAGATCTGCATCAATAAAAACAGCTCCTATAACGGCTTCCATAGCATCGGCAATGATGGATTTTTTGTGTCTGCCTCCGCTCTTTTCTTCTCCGGCTCCCATTTTTAAGAATTTGCCCAATTGAATACTGTTCCCCACATTCGCCAAGGATTCTTCGCAGACCACCAATGCCCTTATTTTTGTCAACTTGCCTTCGTCAAGATTTTTTTTACGAAAAATATACTCACTGACAATGATATCCAAAACTGCATCTCCAAGAAATTCCAACCTTTCATTGTTAGTGCTACCTACATATGAACTGTGTGTAAGGGCCTCGGTCAAATAAACGGGATTTTGGAATTTATATTTCAATTTTTCTTCTAGTAGCTCTGTTCTAAACACCTGTCTTTATATCCCCCAATTTTTCCGCCGACTCTTCTATCAATGATACTACATCTTTCTCTGCATACACTATGCCTTTTAAAATAGTATTTTTCACTGCATTCGCATTTGCAGAACCGTGAGTTTTTACAACGGCACCCCTTACACCCAAAATGGGAGCACCGCCGTATTCGGAGTAATCAAACATTTTCTTTATGTCCTTCATCTTTCCGTACAGCAATGCTGCACCAAGTTTGGCAATAAATCCCTCTGTAAATTTAGATTTTATGAGACTTGATATTTGCTTTGCCAAACCCTCTGTCAATTTCAATATGACATTTCCTACGAATCCGTCACACACAACGACATCTACCGCTCCATGTGGGACATCCCTCGCTTCCACATTTCCCAAAAAATTAAGTTTGCTCTCCTTTAAAAGTTGATGCGCTTCTTTAATGACAGCTGTTCCCTTTATTTCCTCGGATCCTATGTTTACAAGGCCCACTCTTGGTTCATTGATTCCCAGAACTTTTTCCATATAAATGCTCCCCATGATTGCAAATTCCAAAAAGTTTGTTGCTTTGCATTCCGAATTTGCACCCGAATCAACCATCAGTGAGACTCCGGGATTTTTAGTATCTAAAATAGGATATGAACTGGCAATAGCCGGTCTTTCAATGCCTTTTATCCTGTCCAATATCAAGAGACTTCCTGCCATAAGTGCTCCTGTATTTCCGGCAGATATAAAAATATCAGCTTCTTTATCCTTTACCATCCTTATACCCGACACCATGGATGAATCTTTCTTGGTTCTGATTGCCTTAACGGGGGCATCGCAATTTTCTATTACCTCTGTTGCATTTCTTATGATAATTTTTTCCTTATCATATTCGTACTTATCCAGCTCTTTTCTTATTGTCTCCTCCGGACCTACAATACAAATTTTGTGATTTTCAACTTCTCTGCCGGCAAGCACTGCACCCTTAACTATTTCCAGCGGTGCATTATCTCCGCCCATGCCGTCGATTGCAATAATCATAACTTGTCCCTCTTCTTTCTTGATTGTAAAAGCAATTAAAAACTTTGTACACTATTTTAAAATAATTCCTCCACCTGCTAAAATATCACCTCTATAAAAAACAGCCGACTGTCCCGGCGAAAAAGCTCTCTGCGGTTCGTCAAATACCACCTTAGCCTTTCCTTCGCCTTGATTTATTAGAGTTGCCGGCTGGGGATTTTGCGTCGATCTTATTTTGCAGAGGATTTTCTCTCTTTCACCCATAACATCGGATATGACCCAGTTTAAATCCGATACAGACAATTCTCTACTGAATAAATCCTTGTTTTCTCCAATTATGACTCGATTTTTTTCAACATCCTTATCTATGACAAACATCGGTTTTCCCAATGCTATACCCAGCCCCTTTCTCTGACCTATAGTATAGTTTATCAGCCCTGAATGTTTTCCTACTATCGTACCGTCTTTTTTTACAAAGTTTCCGGCTTTGACAGGTCTTGTAGAGTGCTTGCGAATAAACTCCCCATATTCACCGTTTTTTATAAAACAGATATCCTGACTGTCTTTTTTTTCTGCTACCTGAATTCCTTTTTCCGCAGCAATTTTTCTTACTTCTTCCTTTGCAATACCCCCAAGCGGAAACAAAGAATGTTTTATTTGATGTTGTTTAAGCCCGTATAAAAAGTATGACTGATCTTTTTTCTCATCGAAGGCTCTTTTTAGCAGATATCTGTCATTTTCTTCATTGTATATACGATTTACATAGTGTCCGGTTGCCACATAATCAAACCCGTTTTCTAAGGCATACTCCAGAAACGTTCCGAATTTAATTTTTTTGTTGCAAGTAACACAAGGATTAGGAGTTTTTCCCTCATGGTATATTTCCATAAAAGGTTCCATAACATCACAGGAAAATTCCCTACTGAAATCCATTACTCTATGTCTCACTCCGAAATGTTCCGCCACTTTCCTTGCACATTCAATTTCCTTGGCAGCCTCCTCTTCAGACATAATTCCGAATATTTTTTTTTTGTCAAACAGGCTCATCGTCAGCCCCTCAACATCATATCCCTGCTCCAAAAGCATCGACAAAGCTACCGAACTGTCGACACCGCCGCTCATGCCCAACAATACCCTACTCATTTTTTCCCTCCGGGGCATCGTCTATTGCTGCCAAAATCACATCTATATCTGCAAGACCGCCTTTTCCTACATCACCGCATGCCAATAATGTTTCTTTAGGATCGACAAATCTCACTCCACGTTTTTTCAGCCTGTCTATATTCTCCTGTGTAATAGTATTTTCGTACATGGCGGTGTTCATAGCAGGGCATATTATTGTAGGCTTCTGTCCCCAAGCCAAAGCTACTGATGAAAGCATGTCATCCGCAATTCCATTTGCCAGTTTTGCTATAATATTTGCTGTAGCGGGTGCTATAACCATCAAATCCGCTCCTTTTGCCAAAGATATGTGTTCAACTTTCGCAGGCTCGTATTCTTCAAACATGTCAACATGCACCTTTCTTTTTGTTAATGTCTGAAACGTCAAAGCTGTGACAAATTCCTGTGCCGACTTTGTCATTATTACATCTACCTTGTGCCCCTGTTTTGTAAGCTGATTCGCAATATCGCATGCCTTATAGCATGAAATACTGCCCGTAACACCCAGTATTATCTGTTTATTTTCCTTCATTTTTTCTCCTCAAAAGATTCATACATTCCTGTGATATCCCCTGTGCAATTTCATCTTTGCTGTGATATTCCATATGATTTCCTTCTCTGTCCATAAGGAATCCGATGTGTTTATTTCCGTCTATATCTCTTAAATCATTTGCAAAAACAAAGTCACAGTCATTTTTAGTTCCGATTTCTAATGCAACTCTGAAAAGTTCTTCTCTCGCAACATGGCTCAGCAACTTAAATCCTACAAGGGCAGTTCCCGGACTGATTTTTTTTATCTCCGATATCACTTTAGGATTCTTTTTCAGCACTACAGCCATCTCTTCTATTTCCGAACTTATCTTTTTTTGATTATCAATCTTAACAAAACCATCCTCATGTTTTTTCAATATGCTGTCCACTCTATAATCGCTTACCGCCATCGCCTGTATTACAATGTCGGTTTTTTTATTCATCTCAAGTTTAAGTGTTTCAAGCAAATCTAAAGCACTTTCTATCTCTACTTTACGTAGTTTCATACTCTTAACGGACGGTATTTTTGCTCCTATCCCATGAATGTATACCAACTCCGATATTTCGGATTCAAAATCCGATAAAAATCTGTCTGCAATTTTGCTGCCGAGGGTACCCGTAGATCCGTTCGTAATCGCTCGTACATCATCTATCGGTTCTCTTGTACCGCCGGATGTGATTATTATTCTGTACATACACTGTATCCTTTTAATTTATATTATTTTTTATATTTACTCAAAAAGCGCAGTAGAGAAATATCTATCTGCCGAATCAGGCAATACGCAAACTATATTTTTGCCTGCATTCTCTTTCTTTCCTGCCTCCGCAAGTGCCGCATTAAGTGCCGCCCCCGACGATATTCCTGTTAAAATACCTTCCGTAGCCGCCAGTTCCCTTGCCGTGTCTACAGCTGCTTCATCGCTGACAGTAAAAATCTCATCAAAGACTTTTGTATCAAGAATTTCCGGAATGAATCCTGCCCCTATACCTTGAATAGCATGCTTTCCCGCAGTTCCTTTTGAAAGCACCGGGGAATTCTCAGGCTCTACTGCAACTATCTTTAACTCTTTAATTTTCTCCTTTAAGTATTTACCTGTACCTGTAACCGTTCCTCCTGTACCGATACCTGCTACCAAAACATCGACTTTTCCGTCCATATCCTCATATATCTCGGGGCCTGTTGTACGGTAATGTGCATCCGGATTCGCCTGATTTGTAAATTGACCTGCAACTATGCTTCCGTCGATTTCGGCGTTCATCTCCTCAGCCTTTGCAATAGCACCCTTCATGCCCAATTTGCCGTCTGTCAATATCACCTTTGCACCAAGTGCAGACATAATCTTTATTCTCTCCTTTGACATAGTATCCGGCATTACTATCACAACTTCATATCCCTTTGCAACGCCTATTGCAGCAAGACCTATTCCCGTATTTCCGCTTGTCGGCTCTATAATCGTTGCACCTGCGGTCAATCTGCCCTTTTTCTCCGCATCCTCAATAATTTCTCTAGCTGCCCTGTCCTTAACGCTTCCTGTCGGATTAAAGTACTCCAATTTCAAGAAAATCTTAGCATCCAATCCCAATTTTTTTTCTAAATTTTTTGCACGAAATAGCGGTGTATTTCCAACCAATTCCGTGATATTTTCATATATTTTACTCATAACTTCTACTCCTTCTCCAGCACGAGTTCCTTAAAAACCTCACCGGCTATAACGAGTCCGCATGCTCCCGGTACAAACGGCATGCTTCCTATCACCCCGGAATCGTTTCCTACAGGGTTTTCCCTTGAATAAACAACCTTCAAGCTTTTAATCCCCATTTTCTTAAGTTCTCGTCTCATTATTTTTGCAATAGGGTCTACCTGTGTATTGTATATATCATCTACCATAAAGCCTCCGGGATTGAATTTATTTCCCGCACCCATAGATGATATTATTCGTATCCCGTATTCATCAGCTTTTTTTATAAGAAAAAGCTTTGATTTTATACTGTCTATTGCATCAACTATATAATCATATTCCTTCAATTCTATATCACAGGATGAATCTTCCCCATAAAAAAATTCATACTTTTCCACGATTATATCGGGATTTATATCCTTCATCCTTTTTTCCATTACATCCACTTTTGCCATACCCACCGTGCTGTGAAGCGCAGGTATCTGCCTGTTTATATTGCTTATGGAAACCTTATCTTTATCACATATCCCTATTTTACCTACACCGAGTCGACAAAGTGTCTCGACAACATAAGATCCGACACCGCCTACCCCGAAAATCAGCACTTTTAAATTCTTTATTTTTTCTATTGATTCACTGCCTATAAGCAGCTCTGTTCTGTCTGAAATACTCTCCATATTCACCTGCCGGATCAAAAATATATTTTCTAGTATTTTACCACAAACACGTTGAAAAATCAAAAATCTCCCACTTGGATAACCCAAGCGGGAGATTTTTTGCAGATTAAATTATATTAATACAATTCGACTTCTCAACTAAAATGTTTAAATCGATTATATTTCTTTCTTCCACAATCCGTGAAGGTTGCAATATTCGTAAGCTGCCACCGCTTCATCTCCGGGAGCAAGTGCGAACTGTACCTCCGGTTTTTCACCCGGCTTCAACGGTTTTCTCTGTCCACCCTGCTTAGTTAGCAAGTAAATATATTGAATATAATGTTCGTCCATCATAGGATGTTCCACGCTACCTACACTTACTTTAACCAAATTGCCTTCCTGTGAAACTACAGGTACATGCTTTTCTGTTGCCGCATCTTCAGTGTTAGGCACCAACTCATGCATTTTCTCGCCACAACAAACCATAGGAACACCTTTATCTACTACCATTCCTATAATGTTTCCACAGTGTTTACAAATAAAAAATTTAGGTTCTTTCATGATACTTTCCTCTCTTTCACATATTATATTTAACAATAATAATCACATTTATTCAGCATATTTATATTATACCCGATAAACAATGGTATAAACAACAGCTTTAACCAACTAAAACATACTTATCTGGTTTGTAGTCGGCAATCCTCCTGCCGCATTGCTCTCCATCAGAGCCTCTATGGCATTTTTGTTAAGCTTGCACCTTATTCTCATATCTTCCACGGAGCAAAACTCTCTCTTGTTTAATTCCTCCTTTATGGCTTTAGCTGCATTTTCGCCGACTCCCTCCAATGCTCCCAGAGGCAGCAGAACTTTTCCGTCCCTTTTTGTGAATCTCATAGCCTCGGATATGTCTATGTCAGGAGGCATAAACTCAAATCCCCTCGCATACATTTCATATGCAAGTTCATATACAACCACCTGATCAACCTGCTTTTGCGTCAGTTTTTCCGGATAATTTTCCAACTCATAGAGTTTATCTTCCACCGCTTTTTGACCTTTCAAAATAGTTTCCGTATCAAAGGATGCAATCTTGGTTGTAAATATAACCGCATAAAACTCCACAGGATAGTAAACTTTATAATAGGCTATTCTGTAAGCCATCATTACGTAAGCAACCGCATGAGCTTTCGGAAACATGTATTGAATCCTTTTGCATGACTCTATGTACCACTCCGGAACATCATGGGATCTCATCTCGGCCTCCTGTTCTTCGGTAAGCCCCTTTCCCTTTCTCACGGACTCCATTATCTTAAATGCTTGCTTGTTCGGAACATGCTTATCAATTAAGTAAAGCATTATATCATCCCTCGTAGAAATAACTTCCTTCATGGTAGCCGTTTCGTTTTTCAAAAATTCCTGAGCATTGTTAAGCCACACATCCGTCCCGTGTGAAAACCCCGATATTCTGATTAAATCCGCAAAATTTTGAGGTTTGGTATCATCCAGCATCTGTCTTACAAACTTAGTACCGAATTCGGGTATTCCGTAACTACCATGCTTGAATTTATAGTCTTTATCCTTGATATCCAATCCTGAAATGCCGTTGAATATGCTCGTCACCCTATCATCACTCAACGGAACACTTAATGGATCAATATCGGTAAGATCCTGTAAATGTCTTATCATGGACGGCACGTCGTGCCCCAGAATATCCAGTTTTAAAAGATTTTGATCTATAGAATGATAATCAAAATGTGTGGTAATAATATCCGTGCTGCTGTCATTTGCAGGTCTTTGTATAGGGCAGAATTCATAAATCTCATGTCCGTCCGGAACTATTATTATGCCCCCCGGATGCTGTCCCGTTGTTCTCCTTACACCCACACAACATCCCGCTATCCTTTCCATTTCAAATCTGTTAAGTACACGATTCGACTCCTCACAGTACTTCGCTACAAATCCGAACGCTGTCTTCTGTGCGATGGTTCCTATAGTTCCGGCTCTAAAAACATTGTCCTTACCGAACATTTCTTCTACATACCTATGTGCCACCGGCTGGTATTCACCTGCAAAGTTCAAATCTATATCCGGCTCTTTATCACCCTCAAAGCCCAAGAAGACTTCAAACGGTATATTAAATCCGTCTTTTTTATATTTGGAGCCGCAAATCGGGCAATTTTTGTCCGGCATATCAACACCGCAATCATATCCGGCAGGAAACTCCGAATGGCAGCAATCCGGACAAACATAATGAGCAGGTAAAGGATTAACTTCTGTAATCCCTCCCATCGTGGCTGCAAATGATGATCCCACGGATCCTCTTGACCCGACCAAATATCCGTCCTTTATGGATTTTTGCACCAATTTTTCTGCTGAAACATACATCACCGCATATCCGTTGCTTATGATGGAGTTTAATTCCTTATCAAGCCTTTCTTTTACTATATCCGGTAAAGTTTCACCGTATATGGCATGTACTCTTTTCATGCAGGTATCTCTCAGTCTCTCGTCCGCTCCTTCTATCTTTGGAGGAAACTTTCCGTCAGGTACCGGCTTAATCTCTTCAATCATGTCTGCGATTATATTGGTATTCTTTACTACTACCTCATATGCCAAATCTTCTCCTAAATACTCAAACTCACTGAGCATCTCTTCCGTGGTTCTGAAATATAGTCCCTTATTACCCTCAATATCTTGATAGCCCTGACCCGCCTGCAATATCGTCCTGTATATGTCGTGCTTTTCCTCCAAATAGTGTGCATCGCATGTCGCCACTGTAAGCTTGCCCAATTTTTTACCAAATTCAATTATTTCCTTGTTTATATTTTTCAGTTCTTCTTCGGAAGCAACCGAACCGTTATCTATAAGAAATTTATTATTGCATAGTGGCTGTATTTCAAAATAATCATAACGTTCGGCTATTGATAATTTCTCGGCTTCGGTTTTACCTCTCAAAAAAGCCTGATATATTTCACCCGCCTCACAAGCTCCGCCTACTATGATACCCTCTCTGTATTCTTCAAGTAATGCTCTTGTTATTCTCGGTTTTCTGTAAAAATATTTTATATGAGAAAGTGAAACTATTTTATACAAATTTTTAAGCCCCACATTATCTTTTGCCAAAAGTATAATGTGATTCGTCTTGTTTGATTTATAGTCTATATTGCCCTTAGCATCCGATATTTCCTCAACTAAATACCCTTCCACGCCATATATCATCTTAATCCCGGCTTTTTTTGCGGCACCTGCACAGTCCGGAAATGCCTGCACCACACCGTGATCCGTGACCGCCACCGCCTTATGTCCAAATTCTGCTGCCAATTTCACCATTTCTTTCGGCTCGCTCAGTCCGTCCATGGCACTCATCTTAGTGTGCGTATGAAGTTCTACTCTTTTAATCTCGGAATTGTCCTGTCTTACTTTTTTCTCCGCTGTCTTTTCTATAGCTCTTCCGTTTATTGCAACGCATCTTTCAAATGGATCGAACTCCGCCTCTCCCTGAATTCTAACATTGGAACCTATCTGTATATGATCATTTAAATCTTCCCATTTTTTATGCGACATAAAACATTTTATGTATATCGATGTGTTTTCGTCTGTAATATAAATCATCGCAATCTTATTTCCATTTTTTGTATCCCTACTGTCAAGTTTAAATACAGTTCCCTCGACTGCAACATTCCCGCTGTCTTTTCCTATGCCTGACAGTGCAACCGGCTGAATGGAAATTTTTTTACCATAAATTAAATTACCTACAACTTCCGTCTCACCTCTGCTATATTTCTTACCGTCCGATTTATCTGAATTAGCCTTATTCTTGTTGGAAACATTAATTTTCTTCTGCTTGGAAATCTCTCTTTCCATCTCTGCCATTTCCTTGTTGTCAACAGCTCTTGCCTGCTCTTTTCTGTCTTCGCACGACTTTTGATTATTTACAAATATTACATCAACCTCTGTTCCTGTTTTTTCTTTAATGTATTTTTCGATTGAATTTTTCGCTCCTGCATTCAGATTTTCCTCGACGGCTTTACCCAGCACAGGTATCAACACCTTATTATCCTCGACGGATATCCCTGAAATATCAATGCTGCTGGCAATATACCTCGCCTTATCGAAAACGGCATTTATTGCATACGGTGTCAACAATTCAGGAACGGCGTGTATATTCCGTACACCTTTTTCATACACATACTCAATATAAACAGATGTTTCACTGCCTATTTTTTTCTTAAGCTCATCTATTATGTCCAAATGGTTTTCATATGGTATGATGAAATCCAAAAGGACATGCAATGTAAAAGCACCTGTTTCTCTGGAAACGGTACCTTTTAAAATTTCTATTTTGCACTGACTTTTATCAATGTTTATTTTTTCCCATGGAATATTTTTTTCAAAAATCTCAATCATCAATCTCTCCAAGATATCTTTTTTGAATCTCTTTATAGAGTACTTCCTTTAATTCTTTCTCGGGTACCCTGGCTATTATCTCTCCTTTGCTTATAAGCAGTCCGTTTTTCTTGCCTCCTGCTATTCCTATATCAGCATTCTTAGCCTCTCCGGGACCATTTACCGAGCAACCCATTACCGCAACATCTATTTTACCGATCTTCCTTCTCTGAATTTCCGGTTCAATTTTCCTTATCATCTCCTGCACATCGTCGGTAATTCTTTTTAAATCTATCTGACACCTTCCGCATGTGGGGCAAGAAATCAAATTTATATAGTTATCTTGTAATCCTATGGACCTCAATATTTCTTTCGCCGTATGCACTTCCTGCACCGGATCCCCTGTGAGCGACACCCTTATTGTATCACCTATGCCGTTAAGTAAAAGTGCCCCTATCCCGACTGCCGATTTAATGATTCCGCTGCTTCCTGTTCCTGCTTCTGTGATTCCTATGTGAAGAGGTACATCCAATTTTTCTTTTATCAATAAGTGGCTATCATAATTAAGCCTTACATCAGAGGCTTTAATTGATAGGACAACATCATAAAATCCGGCAGCATACATATATTCCAAAGTGTTTTCTGCACTTTCACACAATGCTTCGGGTGTTATGCCTCCATATTTTTCAAGCAAGGCTTTTTCCAATGAGCCCGCATTCACACCCACTCTTATAGGTACTTTTTTTTCTTTAGCCTTGTTCACTACTTCAAGCAGTTTATCCTTGCCGCCTATGTTTCCGGGATTTATACGGAGTTTATCAGCCCCGTTATCCAAGGACAAAAGTGCCAAACGATAGTCGAAATGAATATCTGCAACTATAGGTAAAGGACTGCGCTTCTTTATCTCCGCTATCGCCTCAGCCGCTTCCTTATCCGGCACTGCAAGCCGCACTATATCACAGCCTGCTTCATTCAATCTTTGTATCTGCTGTAACGTGGATTTTACATCCCTTGTATCCGTATTACACATAGACTGTATTGAAACAGGAGCTCCTCCGCCTATAGCAACGTCCCCCACCATAACCTTTACCGTCATAGGATAAACCTCCAAACATCCTGTATGGTAACAACTATCATTAATCCGAACAAAAGCAGCAATCCTACCATGTGTATCTTACCTTCTACCGAGTCCGGTATTTCCTTTTTGGTAATACTTCTGATAATCAAAAACAATATTCTGCCGCCATCCAAAGCCGGGAATGGAAGCAAATTAAATATTGCCAGGTTCAAGCTTATCAATGCAGTTAAAAATGCTATGTTTGATATCCCGGTCTTTACGCTGTCTCCAACCATCACAACTATACCTACAGGCCCCGTTAAATTTCTTGGAGAAACCTCACCTGTAACTAATTTTCCCAATACCGCAATCATGTTTTTGCCTAAATTCCATGTTGCAACAAATCCTTTACCTACCGACTTGGTATAGTCTTTTTCCATTACCGGTATTATTCCTATTTTACTGTCTCCGTTTTTATCCTTCTCTACATCACATGTGAGGTTGATTTCGTTACCGTCCCTATTTACAACTATTGATAATTCTCGGTTCTCTGATGCCGCTATCGTGGATGTCACTTCATTCCATGTATCGACTTGTTTGCCGTCTATTTTTACTATCTTATCTCCCTCTTTAAAGCCCGAAACCGCTGCCGGCATACCTTTTTGCAAGCCGCCTATGACATTTGCATCAGATGGGAATCCCGTAGCCATCACCAAAGCTATCATAATAACGACAGCAGTAACAAGGTTCATAAATGCCCCTGCACCGAATACGATTCCCCTTTGCCAAGCTTTTTTATTATTTAACGCTTTAGGATCCGGATTTTCCTCATCTTCTCCAAGCATCTTGCAAAAACCGCCTATAGGAAGTATCCTCAAAGAATACTCCGTCTCTTTACCTTTAAAATGAATTATTCTCGGCCCCATTCCCAGCGAAAACTCGATTACACCTACCCCGCATGCCTTTGCTGCGATAAAGTGACCCAGTTCATGTACGAATATAAGCACACAAAATATCAATATAGCTGCAATAATTGTTAGCATTTTAAAATTCTCCCCCTTATTTCCTTATCCAGCTCCAGAATTTCCTCCAAAGAAGGATTTTTTATAAATTCTGATTCTGACATTATCTTTTCTATCCCTTTCGGGATATCCAAGAATTTAATTTCCCCTTTTAAAAATTTTGATACTAAAACTTCATTTGCCGAGTTCAATGTGCATGTGGCAGTTCCGCCTATTTTCAATGCATCAAAAGCATACTGCAAGCATGGAAATGTATCCATATCAGGCTGTAAAAATGTCAGCTCGCCTATCTTTACCAAATCCAAACTGTCAGACTTGTTCTCTATTCTTGAATATCCTGAAAGCCCCAGTGATATGGGCACTTTCATATCAGGAACTCCCATCTGTGCCAATACGGCATTATCCTTGAACTCCACCATTGAATGTATAATACTCTGAGGATGCACCACCACTTTAATCCGGTCCGGTTCCAAATCAAAAAGCCATTTAGCCTCTATTACCTCCAGACCTTTGTTCATTAGTGTTGCGGAATCTATAGTGATTTTTTTTCCCATCGACCAATTAGGGTGTTTTAAAGCATCCGATGCAGTAACATTATCCAACTGCTTCTTTTTCATACCCAAAAAAGGGCCTCCCGATGCAGTAATTATTACATTTTTAACGGATTCCTTTTTTTCGCCCGCCAAACATTGAAATATAGCACTGTGTTCACTATCCACGGGATATATGTTTACACCCTTATATCTTGCAGCATTCATTATTATCTCACCTGCTGCCACCAATGTTTCCTTGTTTGCCAGAGCAACATCTTTACCCGAATCTATAGCTCGATATGTGGGTTCAAGTCCTATCATTCCCATGACACCGTTTAAAAGCAAATCATAATCCACTGCTCCTGCTATATCACAGAGTCCCTGATATCCTGCTAAAATTTCTTGTCTCGGCAAGTTTCTGCTGAGTTCCATAGCTCTTGCTTCATTAAAAACACACACTGCTTCCGGTGAAAACTCCGTTATTTGCTTTTGAAGCAATTCTATATTTTCATTGCAAGCCAATGCCGTAACTTTGAATAAATCCGGGTTTTCTCTTACAATATCAAGACCCTGTGTCCCGATAGAACCTGTAGATCCCAAAATACCTATTTTTTTCATGCTGTGTAATTTCCCTCTCAATCCCACAGAAAATCAAATTATTCCTCTATCTATTGTTGTTATATATATTTGCTGTCAATTCATTATCAGGAATCTTATATAATAATATACCAAAGGTGCAGTGAACAGTACACTGTCAAATCTGTCCATTATACCTCCATGTCCCGGAATTAAATTTCCATAATCTTTTATTCCGAGTTTTCTCTTGAATATCGATGCGGTAAGATCACCGAACTGCGATATGATTCCTCCAAGCATACCTATCAGAAGGCAATGAATAAAAACTTCCCGTGCAAAAAAATATCCGAATATCCCCGACAAAACAACGCTGCCTAAAACTCCGCCTATCGCTCCTTCTATAGTCTTTTTAGGACTTATTTTCGGACATAATTTATGCTTTCCGAATAAAAATCCCGAAAAATATGCCATAACATCCGTTCCGAATGCCGTTAAAAATATTAGCCATACCAGTATTCCGTACTTATCCGCCTGCTCCACCAATGCGACATGAAAAGAGAAAAAAACGACATAAAACAGTCCGAATGCTGTAAGCATACTATCTTCGGGTTTCCTGTTATCTATATCAAACATATATAACAGGCTTACCAACACTGTTACGAATACCCATACAACATAATACTTGGAATCATCCGTGAACAAATTGATTGCATAAAGCGCCGCCGTCATAACACATGCTATAGGGTAAGATGCCTTTGTTCCCGATGTTTCAAACACCTTAAAAAACTCACGGATTCCCATTAATCCTATAATCAAACATCCTGCTAAAATCACCTTTCCTCCAAAAAAGACTACCAACAGTAATGGCAACATCAACAATCCTGATAATATCCTTGTTTTCATCTTATCCTCCTATCTGCCGCCGAATCTTCTATTTCTAGATTCATATACTTTAAGCATTTTCTTGTATTCACTGACAGTAAAATCCGGCCAAAGAACATCTGAAAATACCAACTCGCTGTATGCTGACTGCCAAAGCAGGTAGTTTGACAATCTCTCTTCACCGCTGGTTCGTATCACCAAATCCGGGTCGGGCATACCCTTTGTAAACATCCTGTCGGAAAAATCTTCTTCAGTCACCGCATCAATATCAAGTTTGCCCGCCATTATATCTCTTGCCATATCTTTTGCAGCTCTAAGAATCTCATTCCTTGACCCGTAATTCAGGGCAATATTGAAATTAAGTCCTGTATTATTCTTAGTGTCTTCCAATGCCTTTTCTAAGCTTTTAACTGCCGCCTCAGGCAAGGCTGTATAATCCCCTATTACCGTCAGCCTTACATTCTCTTTGCACAGTTCTTTAAGTTTCTTTTCAACATACACTATCAGGAGTTTAAAAATACCTGATACTTCTTCCTCCGACCTTTTCCAGTTTTCAGTTGAAAAAGCGTATACCGTAAGATGTTTTATGCCTATATTTGAGGATGCTCTTACGATTTCCGTCATCGCCTGCATACCTGCATTATGTCCTGCCAGCCTTGGAAGTTTCCGCTTCTGTGCCCATCTCCCGTTTCCGTCCATAATAATCGCCACATGTGTCGGCAACAGCTCTTTGTTTAATAAAATTTCTTCCATATCTTCAAACCCTGCAGCAGGTCAATTCCACTTTTCCTGCCGTTTCTTTAACTCTTATCACTATTTTCTCTTCAGATAATTCCTGCCTCGGACGTGCTGCAGATGTTTCTTTAATATTAAAATCAAGCCCCTCTATATTTAGAAGGGCCACAGCATTTTCAATCTTCATTCCGAGTAGTCTTTCTTTATTCAGCAACGATTAAACCTCCATGATTTCCGCTTCTTTAGCTGCTACAAGACTTTCTATTTCTTTTGTATATTTATCTGTTATTTTTTGAACTGCATCCAGTTCCTTCTTTAAATCGTCCTCTGAAAACTCACCGGATTTTTCCTCTTTTTTAAGCTTGTCATTTGCTTCTCTTCTCTCATTTCTAATTGCAACTTTTGCATCTTCTCCGATTTTTTTAACATTCTTAGTGAGTTCTTTTCTTCGTTCCTCTGTCAATGCAGGTATGGAAATTCTTATTACCTTTCCGTCATTTGACGGGTTAACACCTAATTCCGCTACGTTAATCGCTTTTTCTATATCAGAAATTGAACCCGCATCAAAAGGAGTAATCATCAGCGTTCTAGGTTCAGGAACGGAAATGTTTGACAAGTTTTTTAAAGGCGTCGGCGTACCGTAGTACTCAACCATAACCTTATCCAAAAGTGCCGGGTTCGCTCTTCCCGCCCTCACTGTATTAAGCTCATTCTTTAATACCTCTATGGTTTTTTTCATTTTATCTTCAAATTTAAGGTCATCTATAAACATATCGTTTTTCCTCCTAATTATATCCTGTATCTTATTTTATAATAGTTCCTATTGATTCACCCATAACAGCCTTAAGTACATTACCCTTCTCGGAAAGTCCAAACACATGAATCGGAATATTGTTATCCATACAAAGCGAAGCAGCTGTTGAATCCATAACTTTAAGTCCCTTCTGTAAAACTTCGCCATGCGTCAGGTGAGAATATCTCTCTGCATTCGGGTTCACATTAGGGTCATCGGAATATACAGCATCAATGTTCTTCGCTAATAATATAACATCCGCTTCGATTTCCGCCGCTCTGAGTGCCGCTGTTGTATCTGTTGAGAAGAATGGATTTCCTGTTCCGGCACCGAATATTACTACTGTTCTTTTTTCAAGATGTCTTATAGCTCGTCTTCTGATATATGGTTCTGCAATTTGTCGCATTTCTATAGCTGTCTGTACTCTTGTAGGTATTCCGTTTGCTTCAAAAGCTTCCTGTAAAGCCAAAGAATTGATCACTGTAGCCATCATACCCATATAGTCCGCTGTGGCTCGATCCATACTTTTGCTCGTTCTGCCTCTCCAGAAGTTTCCTCCACCAACTACAACTGCCACTTCTATGCCAAGCTCAAATAAATCCTTTACCTGCAACGCCACTTCCTTAAGCATATCCTCGCTGAGTCCGAATTTGTTTTCACCTGCAAGTGCCTCTCCGCTTATCTTCAATAAAACTCGTCTATATTTCGGTTCCATTCTGCCTCTCCTCTCACAACAATACTACCGTTAATTATATCACAGCCATGTAGTCTAAATCCAGACTATTTTGTTGTATGTAATCTGATTATTCGGCTGAAACATATAGATTCCCCGCATTCACTGTCAATAAATGCTTCAAGCTTTTTTTCGCTTTCTGATTGTCTTCAATTTCCAGCATTTTCATGAGCTTGGGAAGTCCTGTAAATTCTCTCTCTCCCGCCATCTGCATATATCCGAAACTCAAAGGTATTTTTACTTTGTCCGCCGGCATTACCACCGTCAAATCTCCAGCATTTGCTGTAAGTTCCATTTGATACGGCAGATTCTCAAACCTCAAGTCAATATTGCCCGAATTGCTCTTCATATCGACATTTCCTACTGTCACGCTTCCTATGATATTCCCGGAATTAATATCAGCATCTATTTCATCTATCTTCGTACGCTTCATCTCAAAATTTCCGCAATTAATATTTGCTCTAAGGTATTCACAGGTCACATTGTCCAGCTCCAATTTTCCTGAAACGGTATCTACTGCTATACTTCTTAGTTCCGCACTGCGAGGTATAAGAACCATAATAATTTTATCAGGATTATTTTTTGATGCAAATTTTTTCATCTTCTCATCAAAAGCTGTGGTGTCTACTGAGAGTTTTCCTTTTTTTAAGCTCACCTTGATATTTTTCTGATCTCCTTTTTTCAGCAATTCTTCATCAACTATCATTTCTATCTTAAACTGCTTTTTGTCGGTTTCTCTCATCTCCACTCCCCATGCACCTGAAACTGCAAGATCCTTAATTCTTTTTACATCGATCCTTTCTTTTTCTACATTTTCTCTGTTTCCTGTACCCAATTTAAACTCTCTGTGAGGAGCTACGTTTGCAAGCCATATAGCAATCATTATACATATTACTGCTAAAATAACGCACAGCACCATAACCAATCTCTTATCCCTCATAAATATACCCCCTGTTTATTCCACAACTATTTTATGCTTAATTCTCAATTCCTTAGCTGCCGCCTCTACCAGTTCCAACAACTCACGTGAAGAAATATTATATGCACCGCTTACTCTCGTGCTCAGCTGCTGCATGGCATCAGATGTAACTACTCTGATATCATACTTGCTACGATTTTCATATGCAAACTTTTCAATATATTGATCAGCCGTTTCACCCTCTTTTGTAAAGACAACATCCATTTCATCATATTTTTCAATTTTCTCACCGGCGTTTTTGACCCTGTATGCATCAAACACCACTATTATTTTTTCATCTATAGAATAACTGTAATTCGACAATATCTCCAAGAGCTTGCTTCTGGCTCCATCAATAATTCCCGGCAAAAGTTTTGAAAGTTCCTGCCAATCATGTATCACATTATATCCGTCAACAATCATTATCTTATCTTTTTGCACCCTGTTTTTCTGTACTGAGGGCTTGTCCGCTAAAAAGTTTTTATATTTTTCCCTTTCTATAGCCTGTTTGCTTCTCCACTTTGTCTTCTCCGCAGAATTGGCGAAAAATGTTTTGGAAAAAATTCTTTCTACTTCATCCGGATCAATATTGTCTCTGTCATCAGCATGCTGAAATTCTCTTGCAGACTTGTTTATAATTTCATTCCCGGTTTCCATGTACTCGGATAAAAAACTTCTTATATGCATCTTCTCTTTCACTTGGTCATAAGGCACATAATATCCCGCACCGTGTGTACAGAAAATGGATCCCGTAGGATTCTCCATGTCGGCTTCAGGGTTGTATGCTACTTCGGATAAAACTTCATCTTCATTGTGGCATATGTCATACCCCGCCATAGCCGTCGTAAGCCTTCCCTCTCCCGAGGAATAGCTGTTAACCTCTCTTCGGTAGTTATGAATATTTATCATGGGTGCCCTGCCCTTAATCAAAACAAAATCATCATTCAAATCTTGGATATCCATGCTGCCTGACATTTTTTCTATATCGTTTGCCGCCTTGCCTGTCAATCTTCTCGGCAACTCAAGTTCATATTCATAATAAGGCTCAAGCAGTCTGCTCTCCGCTTCCATCAATCCCTGCCTTACAGCTCTTATCGTCGCCTCTCTGAAATCTCCGCCATCCGTGTGCTTCACATTCGCTGCTCCTGCAACCAAAATTATTTCTACATCCGTAAGCTTTCCACCTGTCAAAACTCCCTTATGCTCATAGGTCTCAAGCACATTCATTATCAAATTTTGTCGATTTTTAGCCGGCATATCGTCTTTGCTCTTATTTTTAAAAACAATACCTGAGCCACGTTCCCCTCTTCGTATAATAACATGCACCTCGGCATAGTGACGCAAAGGCTCAAAGTGTCCGACTCCCTCTACTGTATTGTCTATAGTCTCTTTGTACAGAACCCTGCCTTCCCCGAATTTCACACCTACCCCCAGTTTTTTTGAGATAATTTGTTCAAGAACTTCTATCTGCACCTCACCCATAAGCTTCACAGTTATTTCATCGGATTCCTCCCTGTATCTCATATCTATCTCTGAAAAGTCATCCTTGATTATTTGTAGTTGCGGGAACATTTCTTTTGCAGTCTCACCGCCCGGAAAAATCATTCTGTATGAAAGTACCGGCTCAATTCCGGAAGTTTGATACTTGTTTTCAAATCCTACACCGTCTCCCGGCATTGAATCTTTAAGACCTGTAATTGCACACACCTCTCCTTGTCGAACTTCCGTTGCATTTACATATTTTTCACCCGAATATATCCTGATTTCATTCGCTTTGCCCTCCCATGAAGAACATTTTATTAAATCCTTTACTTTCAGACTTCCTCCCGTAATTTTCATATGGGTAAGTCTGTTTCCCTTGTCATCATGAGATACTTTAAAAATTCTTCCTCCAAAGTTTTTTTCAGGCTTTTTTTCTTGAAAAAAAGTGCCCATACCTTCAAAGAAAGTCGTTATGCCTTGGTATTTCAAAGCTGATCCGAAGTAACACGGAAATACTTTCCTCTTTGCCACCAACTTTTTTATTCTTTCATCCTTCAAGGTTCCTTCCGATATAAATTCGTCCATCGCAAGTTCATCAGTCATGGCAATATGCTCCAGTAAATCATGTCTGTTCCCGGAATCGAATCCGCTGAAATCAACTATTCTTTCATCGAGTCTGTCCGAAAGTTCCATGAGAATTAAATCCCTATCCACGTGAGTATAATCCATCTTGTTTACAAATATAAAAACAGGAATATTATTTTCCTTGAGTAGATTCCATATGGTAAATGTATGGGGTTTCAGCTTTTCCGTTCCGCTTATCACGATAATACCGTAGTCTATTACAGAAATAACCTTGCATAATTCGGATGAAAAATCAATATGTCCGGGTGTATCAATGAGCGTAACGTTAAAATCACCTATTTTAAGTGTCGCCTGTTTTGAAAAAATAGTTATTCCTCTGGCTCTCTCCTGTTCATAGGTGTCAAAAAACGTATTCTTTTTATCAACTCTCCCCATCTCTTTTATAATGCCTGCTTCAAACAAAATGCTTTCACTCAAAGTGGTTTTGCCGGCATCAACATGAGCAAAAATCCCTGCAACAAGGTTTTTCATGTTTTTCCTTTCTCAGTAAAACAAAAGCATATCGTTATTTTCTATAAATCAATCACTCTTTTGATGATATTTTCCATATTGTCTTTGATATAGCTGTCTTCTTTTGAGGCTATAGGTATTCCCGTATTTGCAGCTATGTGAAAATTCTCATCGTAAAGTATAAATCCCGACGGTACCGCTCTCATAACATCAGCTATACTCTCCAGTGATGGTAGAAACACCGCCCCTATCAAATTCTCTCTGACTTTATTTACGACATATGTTCTTTTTGGAATACCTATTTTGCCTAGAACTCTGTCAAGCATATCCGCATCCCTTACTGCCGCATTTTCAGGAACGGTGATGATTACAGCCTTTTCCGCCCCTGCAGCAGCCAATATTAATCCGTCATCCACTCCTGCCGGAGCATCAATTATTATAAAATCATACAGCGGTTTTAACTTATCACAAATCACTTTCATATGAGCCGGTGCAATATCAGCTTTATCTTTATACTGAGATGAGGACATCAAAAATAGATTGGGAAATTTTCTATCCTTAACTATAGCCTGCTTTATTCGGCATACACCTGTAAGAACATCCGCTATATCATATACAACTTTGCTCTCCATTCCCAAATAAATATCAAGATTCCTAAGCCCCATATTCATATCTATCAACAAGACCTTATATCCCATCTGTGATAATACGACACCGGAATTCGCAACGAAAGATGTCTTTCCTACTCCTCCTTTTCCTGATGCCACTAATATAACTTCACCCATTTCTTCCTCCATACTAATTAGTCGACTTGTTCATAATAGAAAAATTCGTATAATTTTCACCGCTGTTTAATGCGAAGTATTTTCCTATAATTTCTCTCGCACATGGACCTGCATTTGCCGCCGTACCGCCTTGAAATACCAGTACTGCCACCGCTATTTTCGGATCATCTGCCGGAGCGGCAGCTATTACCCATGCAAACGAATCATATGTTCCCTTGTAGGCGTCTATCTGTTCCGCTGTCACCTTACCGTCACTCAATGTTATTATAGCCTGTCTTACAGCGGAATTTTCCGTTCTGTAGACCGTCGGCTTCTCTTTCATGAGTTCTTTCATCTTTTTATCTATCTGAGCCCAAGATAACTTCGGAGCTATCTTTCCAAGATTCTTCTTAACATATTCGACTTCATTTTTTACAGGTATTCTTCCTGATTTTTGAGCTGTTCCTGTCTTACATATTACTTTCATAGGAAAATGTCCGAACACGCCCTTTAAGCTTCCTTTCGATCCTTTTCCTACAGCTATCATACCTTTTGTGACAGCATCATAAGTCTTATCATTTTTGACATCAACTTTTCCTGTAACTTTAGGTACGGTTGTTCTTTCACCCTGTATATCCTTAACAAGCGTTACCTTGTATCTTTCTCCCTTGTTTGCAATCGTCGCTGCATAATTGGCCATTTGAATCGGTGTAAAAGAATTATCGCCCTGGCCGATAGCTATATTAAGCGAGTCTCCCAAAGTCCATTTCGCTTGAGTGAAGCAATCATATTTCACATATCTTGCCAGTTCCCCAAGGTACTTCTCCTTAACACCTATTCTCTTCAACCTTTCATATACCTCTTTAAATGTAGGATTTTCTTCCATCCATCCTAAGATATACGCAACTTTTTTATCCATTAACTTGGAATTTTTAAAAGTTTTTTCTCCGAAATACAATTCACCTTTACTATATAACGTATTTTTCAATATGGTCTTAATTGAATTTTTTTTCTGCTCCTCTGTAGGAACCGATGTCACCACTTCAGGTATCTCTATCCCTGTAGATTCACCAAGCCCATATTGCTTTGCATATTCGGTTACCTTCTTTACGCCCATATCTTTGTTAAGTCCCAGAAAACTGTTTTTTGCAAAATCCTTATTTGCCACAAGATCATAAAAAAAGTAATTGCATGAAACTTCCAGTGCCTGTGAAACATTAATAGATCCATGCTTAGCATGTTTCGTGTTCCAAAGCCAACATCCGAAAGAGCGTCCTCCCATCTTAACGGCTCCGTCATCATACAGTTTTCTTTCCGGAGACAGCCCGCTTTCAAGAGCCGCCGTAGCAGTTACCGGCTTAAATGTCGATCCCGGCTGTACAGCCGTCATTGTAGCAACATTGAATAAAGGTCTTGGAGCAAGCAAATCTCTGTCATTCTCCGGCTGCAAACTCTTCCAAACATCTGCCGATATCCCTTCTGAAAATAAGTTGGGATCAAACGCCGGTGTGGATGCCATAGCCAGAACTTCTCCGGTCTTCGGGTCTATAGCCACAGCGGCAGCAACATTGGCATTTGCCGCCTGCTTCATCTTGTATGCTCCATATTCACTAGGAAAAACGGTTCCCGATCTGATTGCCTTAACAGTATTGTTCAAAGCCTCAACCATGGTTTTTTCGAGTTCCATATCTATTGTCATGTATATATCTTTGCCTTTCCTCGGCTTCGTCTCGCTGAGTACTCTGACTAACCTGCCGGATGCATTCACCTGAAGCTTTTTTACACCGTCTTTTCCCTTAAGTGTGCTTTCATATGTTCTCTCCAGACCGTCTTTACCTATCAATTGGTTCGGGTCGTAATGCTTTTTATTGACATATTCATTTCTCTGACTCTCAGATATCTGACCGAGATACCCTATAGCATGAGCTCCGATTTCTCCATAAGGGTAAAACCTTTTAGCTTCGGAAACGACTCTGACACCCTGTATCAATTCGCTGTTTTCTTTCAATTCGACAACACTTTTGCTGCTTATTCTTTTGGCTATAGTTGCCGGCATATAGTTCAGAAATCCTACCAATGTTTCGTTTCTGATTACCATTATCTTTCTGCTTAATTCATCATCATATTCCTCAGGTATTTCAAAATGCTCTTTCAATGAAAAAAATGCCTGCCTCGCTGTCAAATTTTTTCCTATTGTTTTTTTATCAAGATGATATTTCCCCAAAAATCTCTGCTTTTCAAGCTCTTTGGTAAACTCCATGCTCCTTACTGAAATCGGCGGAAACACATTATACTTGGTCTGTAATATACTTTGTGCCTCAAAATCCGATACACTGTTGTCAATCTCGAATCTTCCTCTAAGCTCGTCAAATGCCTGTCTTGCCGTATAATTCACCGACATATCCTGAGAAATAAGCCACTGCTTGATTTCCTCATCATACTTATATGCAAATTTTCCGTTTGAAATCACTATAGGCAAGTTGTCTATGTATGAATCACCGTTGGCTTCAAGAATTTTTACTGTTGTCAATACTATTTTATTAACTTCGCTATTCTCCCTGTCTCCCGAGCTCATTTGTACGTCAAAACTGGCAAGGTTACCTGCAACCAATCTTCCTCGCCTGTCTCTTATCTCTCCCCTTGGAGCCGGTGTTATTATATTCTTAACACTAAGGTTCTCAGACATGGTTTCCCAGTAATTATTTTCAAAAACTGTCAACATTCCCAGTCTTCCCGCCATTAAAACTATCAACGCTACAAAAACAATGAATAGCTGTTTTGCTCTTTTATCCGGATTATCCATATTTTTCCCTTTATTATTTTTTTAGCATTATCCTATAAGGAGAATATCCTCCTGTGTATTTGTCATCCCTCTTATACCTTGTGACCCTCTTGATCAGTATCAAATATATAATTGTCACCACTGCGGTATTAAGTATTATCATCAACGGCAATTTCCCGAGCAAATACAAAATACCACTTGAATATCCCGCTATTCTAACGAATACCCAGTACATCAAGCTGTATACAAATGTGCTGCATGCTGAAAAAAGCAGCATGGCAATAAAATTTTCCTTATTAAAATAAACTCTAAATATATATACTAAAATCGCAACAGCGAAAGTACATATTGCCCCTATACCTACAACAGGTTCTGCAATAATATCTCTCAAAAATGTGAATGCGGTTCCTAAGACTATGCCCGCCATGCTGTCATAAAGATAAACGAATACCACAGTAACCGCCAATGTCAAATTTGCAGTCATGTCAAATATTCTCATATGCGGCATTATGGTCGTTTCTATAATAAATGATATAAGATAAACCGGAATTGCGAATTTATACTTCATGTTAACACCACCACTTTTGTAATGCTCCTGAACGAGGCTGCCGGTGAAATTTTAACAGTCTTCAAAAGTGTGTTCCTGTCCATTTTTACAGATTCCACTTTTCCGACAGGAATTCCTGCAGGATATACTCCCATTCCCGACGTCACAAGTTCATCACCCTCTATTACCTGTGCCTTGTCATCAAGCATAAATCCTGAAAGCCCGCCTTTTCCGTCACCTTGAAGCACCCCCAGGTAATCCGGATTTCTAAGCACCATAAAACTTACATTGTTAGATTCATCCGATATACCGATCACTTTCGCCGTATCCTTTCCGGCACTTAAAATCCTGCCCACCAGCCCTTCTCCGGATACAACTATGTCATTTTTTTTAATATTATCCGATGTTCCTCTATCTATTGTAAAAATATTAAACCAACTGAATCCGTTTATAGCCACCACATTTGCCGAAACTAAAGAATAACTCTTCGTTATCTCCTTGTAGTTTAACACCTGTGATAATTTCTTCAAATCTTTCAGATCTTTCTTTTTAAGCTTCTGCTTAATTAAATCTTCTTTAAGAATCTGAATTTCTTCTTTCAATTTCTGATTTTCTTTAGATATGGCTTTGAACCTGAAAATACCCGTAATTGATTCGCCTGCGCTATCTCCCGCATTCGATACCGGCTTGTGCACTTTTGACGTTATTGATAAAATACTGTTTCCTATCCCCAGTTCTCCACCTTTAATCGCCGACACCGCAAAAACCGCTAAAAGTACTATAATAACGGCAAGCATAACAGATATTTTTTTGTGTTTTTTAAACCAATGCATTATAATCTCCCTGCCGATGATCCCTCAGTGTATATACGCAATTTTTCAATGTTTTTAAGGCTTTTACCTGTGCCTTCCGCTACCGCTTCTATCGCATTCTCCGCTACAGTAACGCTCAATCCTGTGTGCTGTGTTATCAGCTTATCAAAGTTTTTAATAAGAGCACCGCCCCCTGAAAGCACCAGACCGTTACTCACAATATCAGCCGCAACCTCAGGCGGAGTATTCTCAAGTGTTGTCTTGATAGCGTCCACTATCACCATTACAGGTTCGTCAAGAGCACGTCTGGCATCAAGCCCGGATATATCCACTACTTTGGGCAGACCCGTCAAAACATCTCTTCCCCTGGCACCAAACCTTTCAATACCCGGCATTATACCGTCAACAGACACTTCTCCTATATTTATTTTAATATCTTCAGCAGTTTTCTCACCTATCATCAGGTTGAAATTTTTCCTCATATAGTTCATTATGGCTTCGTTCAATTTATCGCCCGCATGCCTTAAAGAAACACTTGTTACAATTCCTCCAAGCGCTATAACGGCAATATCCGATGTTCCTCCTCCTATATCTGCAATCATGCATCCCTCGGAACCGTCTATAGGCAGCCCCGCTCCTATCGCCGCAGCCATCGGCTCTTCCATTACATAAACTTCCTTTGCACCCATCTGCCTCACTACATCCTCAACCGCTCTTTTTTCCACTTCGGTAACGCCCGACGGTACACCTACCACTACTCTTAGAGAAGAAAACAATGTTCTTTCCGGTACAACTTTATTCAAAAATTCTTTAAGCATATTTGCGGTCATATCAAAATCTGAAATAACCCCGTCCTGTAAAGGTCTTACAACACTTAGATATGCCGGTGCCTTTCCTATCATTTCTTTTGCAGCATATCCCACATTTACCACCTTGTTGTTTTTTGTATCTACTGCAATAACGGATGGTTCATTTACAACCACTCCTTTTCCTTTAACATAAATAAGCGTATTTGCTGTCCCTAAGTCTATACCTACGTCGTTCCTACTAAAAAGCATGTTTTGTTTCCTCCCTAGAATTTTTTATTTAAAACTCCTGCCGCTCTCGCAAACTGACAAACTCTCCATCCCCTATAATTATATGATCCCTAATTTCTATTCCAAGCAATTTCCCTACATTCACCATCCGCTTAGTTACATTTATATCTGCAGTACTCGGTTCGGGATTTCCGCTCGGATGATTGTGGAACAGTATTATGGATGCTGCATTTTTCCTTATAGCTATATTGAATATTTCTCTAGGGTGTATTATCGTTTCATCCAAAATACCCGATGTTACTTTCTCTGTAGAAATCGGTCTGCCGTCAGATTTCAAAAGCAAGATCCAAAACTCTTCGTGAGCTATATAACGCATCTGCTCCATAACGAATCCTGCTGCTTCTTTCGGCCCTGTTATCGGGTCTTTCTTGGAATTTTGCTCAAGGGCCATCCTTTTACCAAGTTCGAATGCAGCTATCAGATTGCACGCCTTTGCCATTCCGATACCCGGTATTTCCGTCAGCTCTTCGGGCATGCAGTTAAGAAAATATCTCAAGCCGTCCTCACTGTGAGACATCACTCTTTCCGCCAATCCCTTTGCTGAAACATCTCTGGTACCGGTTCCCAGTATAATGGCTACAAGCTCTTGGGTTGTCAGGTGTTCCACCCCTCTATCAATTAACTTTTCCCTAGGTCTTTCCTCCGTCGGCAAGTTTTTTATAAATACATTTTTATATCTTTTGTTCACTTCAGGCTCCTATCCTAAAGTCACACAAATTCCGTTGTATATTAATAATAATTTTAGCATTTAAACATTTACAATTCAAGCACTCGTATTTATCTTTGAAAAAATTTCATACATCTACAACTTCAGTAAATATCCCAGCAAGCCTCCTGTAACTATATATAATGCAATCGGAATATTTTTCTTTTTAAACATTACCAGATTCACACCTAAAATCATTAGCATACTCCAAAGATTTTTTGAGCGAACGACATTTTCTGCGGTACACCCCTCTGTAATAAATGGAAACTGAACCGTAATAATACTCCACATAGCAAAAACTATCAATGCGGTAACTGCCGGTCGCAGTCCTGACATTGCCCCCGTTATAAGGCTGTTTCCTTTCGTCTTTTCTATCGCACGGGATATGACGGTAACAATAATCACAGGTGCCGTAATCAATCCTAATACTGCTACTATCCCTCCAAAAACAAAACCCACGGTGTTTCCTATATTCGTAGCAAGATTAACACCTACCGGTCCCGGTCCTGAATTTGCTATTGCCAACATATTTCCCAGCTGTTCATGCGAATACCAATCCGGTCTTTGTATGGCAAGCCTGTCTAAAAAAGGCAGTGTTGCAAACCCTCCTCCGACAGCAAAAAGACCTATCTTGAAAAATTCCCAATATATCTCCACATATATCATTTACTCATCCTCCTTTTCACCAAAAGAGAATGTAATATTCCCATAATAGCAGCCATTATGACCACCTGTATAGGTGATGCTCCCAAGAATACCGTAATAGCTAATGCTGTCAAAAAAGCAATTACTGAAAAAACATCCCTCATATTTCTCCTGATAAGCAAAATCACCGTATTCAAAATTAAGGCTATGGCAACCAGTCTGATTCCGGAGAAAACATGCTCAATGTTTTCATTTTCCATATTGCTGTTAATTACTCCCGCAGCTATGCTCATAATAATAAGAGACGGTGTGATAACTCCCAGCGTAGCTACCACACCTCCCGGTAAACCTTTTCTTTTGTGACCTATAAAAGTCGCCACATTAATCGCAATTATCCCGGGGGTACACTGGCTTACGGCATAGTAATCCAATATCTCATCCACCGTACTCCATTTTCTGTTTTCCACGAGTTCTTTAACCAATATAGGCATCATTGCATATCCGCCACCGAATGTGGTTACCGCAATCTTCGCAAAAACCGCAAAGAGTTTTATATAGTCTTTCATTTGTTAATCCAAGGAATGCAAGAACAATCCGCTTCCGAGTTTAGGTTCAAACCAAGTGGACTTAGGCGGCATTATTTTTCCCTGATCCGCTACTCCCAAAAGTTCATCTGTTGATACCGGATAGACCGCAAATGCTACCTGCATGTCTTCGTTAACCCTCTTTTCCAGTTCTTTCAGTCCTCTAATACCTCCCACAAAATCTATTCTTTTATCTGTTCTCGGATCTTCAATTCCGAGAACGGGACCCAATATTCTTTCCTGTAATATATAAACATCCAACAGCTTCACAGGATCATCAACATCCGTAATACTGTCATCTTTAACTTTAAGCGTATACCATTCATCATCTAAAAACATTGAAAATTCATGCGTTCCCGTAGGCTGTTTGTTTGTGTTTCCATTTTTTTCTACCGAGAATCCCGCATCTTTTATCTTTTCCATGAATTCTTCTTTTGTATTGCCGTTTAAATCTTTCACTACCCTATTATAATCAAAAATTTTCAAGTCTTTATCCGGAAAAATTACTGCCATGAAATAATTGAACTCCTCATCTCCGGTATAGCTCCTATTCTCTTCTCGCTTTTTAATTCCCACTTTTGCAGCTGAGGCGGACCTATGGTGCCCATCAGCAATATATAAAGCATCTATATCCTTAAACAACTCAACAAGCACATCCACATATTCATCCGGAAGCACCCAAAGCATGTGTCTTATACCGTCACCTGTAGTAATATCATATTCAGGCTCATTATTTCCGACCACCCCGTCAACTATGCTTCTTACTTTAAGATTGTCCCTATATGTTAAGAAAACAGGCTCCGTATTTGCATTGCACACATAAAAGTGGTTTATCCTGTCCAGTTCTTTCTCCACCCTGGTCAATTCATGTTTCTTTATAGTATTATCCAAATACTCATCTATTGAGACAGTTGCCACTATCCCTGTCTGCGATCTGCCGTCCATAACTTGGTTATATATATATATTACCGGTTTTTCCTCGACCATAAAAACCTTGTTTTCAATATATCCTGCTATGTTACTTTTAGCTTTTTCATAAACCTCGGGTTCGTAGGCTCCTACGCTGTCGGGCAAATCTATTTCTGATCTGCATATGTGTAAAAAACTGTACGGATTACCATCGCACCATTCTTTTGCCTCTTTTCTGCTCATAACATCATACGGTAATGAAATAACCTTTTCAGCATATTCCTTTGCAGGTCTTATTCCCTTAAACGGTCTTATCGTCGCCATATTTTATCTCCTTTTTAATGATTGATTTTCCTTTATGAGTCTCAGGATATCATCAACTACGCTTTTTATATCCTTTCCTGTACTATCTACTTCAATAGCATCTTCAGACTTTCTCAAAGGATTGATAGTACGATTCATATCATTATAATCCCTCTGCTCTATATCGCTCTTCACCTTTTCTCTGCTGACATTCTCTCCTCTTTCAATAAGCTCTTTATACCTGCGGTTTGCCCGCTCATCAAGAGATGCTGTCAAAAAAATCTTATATTCAGCCTGCGGAAAAACATTCGTGCCTATGTCCCTGCCATCCATAACGACATTAATACTGTCCGCCATTTTTCTTTGCATATCAACGAGGAGAGATCTTACTTCACCTAGGGCGGAAACTCTTGAAGCCATAGCCGCCACCTCACCGGTACGAATCTTATCCGATATATCTTCGCCGTTTAGAATAATTCTCTCATTCTCAAATTTTATATCAATATCTCCGAGACATCCGACAATCTCTTCGTCCGTTGCATTGTTTCCCATCTTATCAAGTATATAAAATGCACATGCTCTATACATCGCCCCTGTATCAATATATGCAATATCAAGCTCTTTAGCTAACAGTTTCGCTATTGTGCTCTTGCCCGCCCCTGACGGACCGTCTATAGCAACAACATAGGTATTATGCACTTCCGCTTCACCCCTCTCTTACTTGCCAAGCAGTTTTTCTATCTCCGCTATGAAAGTATTAACATCTTTAAATTCCCTGTATACCGATGCAAATCTTACATATGCAACCTCATCCAATTTCTTTAAATGTTCAAGTATAACCTCTCCTATGAGGGTACTTTGAATTTCTTTTTCCATCATATTGTTAAGCCCACGCTCAATCTCATTAACTATTTTCTCCATCTCTGCGGCAGGAACCGGTCTTTTCTCGCACGCTCGCATTATGCCGTTATAAATCTTATCTCTATCAAAAAGCTCACGTCTTCCATCCTTCTTGATTACCATAAACTTGACATCATCGACTTTTTCATAAGTAGTAAACCTTCTGTTACATTTCTCACACTCTCTTCTTCTCCTAATAGCATGCCCTTCCTCCGTGGGTCTTGTATCAATTACCTTGCTATCTTCATATTGACAATACGGACATTTCATATGAGATTACCTCCTGCTAAAAATATTTTAAATTATACTTATCAAATTTGTCACTTCTTTGCTTGCCAAAGAATCTTTAAATATATCATATCTGAAAAATGCGAATCCCGATACACTTCCTGTTCCTCTGGCATGCATTACCTGCCTGGACACTATGTCATTGTATCTCAACCACTCAGAAACGCTGTTTCCGTCTCTCGTAGGTTTCCCCGCATAAGACAGACTGAGACCAACATAAAGTTTTACATTCCCCTTATTTTTCAATCCTATCCATCGGCTCAAATTATTTTCGTATGCCCAGCCCGCAATATTTCCCCGAGAATTTTTAGCTTCAAATCCCCAGTAAAGCTGCGGCATAATATAATCAACATACCCTGACTGAGACATCCATCTGTCAATGTCAACAAAGTGTGACGAACTGCTTTTCAGATTATCTATGTTCCCTGCCGGGCTTATACCAAACACCACATTCGGATTTGTTGCCTTAACAACACTGTAACACCCTGACACCAGTGCACTGACATTTTCTCTTCTCCATGCAGCAAGGCTCAGATTTGAACCGCTTTGTTCATATTCTGTCTGATCAAAACTGCCTCCCCCCAAGGATGGGTAGAAATAGTCATCAAAGTGTATTCCTTCCACCGGATAGCTTTCAATTATCTCCTTAACACCTGATATTATTAAGTTTCTTGCCTCAACACTTGCAGGATTAAAATAGTATGACGAATTATGTTTTATGATCAATCTTCTCGATTCCCAATCTGCATATCTCGGATCCGACATGATGCTTCCGCCAACATTTGAACCTATCCTGTAAGGATTTATCCATGCATGAAACTCCAAACCTCTGTCATGAGCAGCTTTAACCATATACTCTGTAGGGTCATATCCCGGATTTACCCCTGTAACCCCTCCGGCATATTTCGACCATGGAAAATATTTTGAAGGATACATTGCATCTGCAAACGGTCTTACCTGCACTATCACAGAATTCATTTTCATACTCTTTATATCATCAAACATTTTATCTACCGATGCCTGAAAAGCATTTTTTGACTTCGGCATGTTCTGAAATTCCAAATATGAAATCCACATAGCCTTCATTTCAGTATTCGTACCGGGCTGCAATCTGCCGATATTTGCTTTGTTTGCGATATTAATATTTTGAGCGGAACCCTGCGAGGTTTTTCCGTTATCATTTGAACTTACCACAACAGTCCTTTTTACATAATCATAAGAAACTGTCGCTCCGAATGCTTCCAAAACAGCTCTGATAGGCAGGTATATCCTCTCCTGTATAGCAACTGACATAGTATCGTTGTTTATTCTCATGCCGTCTTTTAATATATATGATGCCCAAAGAGGTACAATAACAGTTATTCCACCCTTGCTTATCACTGCCTGAGCTGCATTCTGATCCCATGAAACTTCCGCTCCGAATGCTTCCATTGCTCCTCGCAACGGTACCTGTGTCCTGTAGTTTGCATCCACAAACGGTGTTCCCAATCCTTCTCGGAAATTCACAATATTTCCGTCAATCATAAGCTGCGGTTTTTCCTGCATGTTGGAAACTGCAAATGCCTCAAGCCCGCCGACTAAGGTTGCGAATATCATGGCAACTGCCAAAAACATAATTGTAATTTTTTTATTCATCTCAATCCTATCCCCTTTTTTATCCTTTTTACTTTCTATCTTCCAGTATATCGTATAGTGCTTTTAAATTTCTAATCTCTATCCTTTTAAACATGCTGTTAAGAATACCGTTTACCTGCATCTGTTTCAACTCGGCAGTTGCGGTACTGACTCCGGTTTTTGCAATAAGTGCTACGTCTTCTCTCGTGCACTTCAATATCGCCCATGTTTCATCACCATACCGTGCTTCCAATCCATCCGAGAGCATCAACAAAGCCGCAGCCAGTCTCTTCACAATTCCCATACGCTTGCTTTTTCCCGCCGCTGCCAAATGTCTCACCTTCTTGCCCAGTGATTCATATATATTAGCTTCTATCTCCGGCACTTTTTTCTTCAAATTCAAAAGATTCTCGTGCGGTACGGTCATTATATGACATTCTTTGAGAGCAATTACCACTATTTCTTTGAAATCACAGTCATAATAAGTGGTTTCCCCTAAAAACTCTCCTTCCGATACCTCTATACAGCATCTCTTTTCTTCATCATCCGACTCCATAAATACCCTTACCGTGCCGGATGCAAGATATGTGAACGGAAGCATCTTATCCACTCTGTCAATTGATTGACCCTTCTCAAGTATGTCTTTTTCAGCAAAAGGCTCTATAAGTGAGAAAATCTTTTGTTTTTCTATCAATTTACTCATTTCTGTCCCCCGCAATACTTACAATAATTTCTATGCTTGCTTTGCTTTTATCTCATCAAGGAGCTTTTTAATAAAGTCATCTATGTCTATACTGCCCAGTTCTCCCTGTTTTATCGACCTGACTTGCAAAGTATTATCTTCAACTTCCTTTTCACCTATCACACATATGTACGAATTTCTTGCGTTTCTGGCTTCTCGAATCTTATATCCTATTTTTTCATTTCTCACATCAGCCTCGCACCTTATCCCTGCATCTCGCATTCTATCCGCAAGTTCCAATGCAAAAGGTGCAAATTTTTCGGTAACTGTAAGCAGATTAACCTGTACCGGTGCCAACCAAAGAGGGAATTTGCCTGCGAAATGCTCTATCAGTATACCTATAAACCTCTCGATTGATCCGAACACCACCCTGTGTATCATGACAGGACGATGTTTTTCACCGTCACTTCCCACATATGTCAAATCAAAACGCTGCGGCATCTGGAAGTCCAGCTGTATAGTCCCGCACTGCCAAGTACGTCCCAGACAGTCCTCCAAATGGAAATCCAGCTTAGGTCCGTAAAATGCTCCATCACCCTCATTTATTATATATGGAATGTTTTTTTCTTCCATTGCTTCCTTCAAAGCATTTTCCGCCATATCCCACTCTTCCGCATTGCCCATAAAATCTTCAGGACGTGTTGAAAGCTCAATATGATATTTGAATTCAAACAATTTATAAACATAATCTATAAAATCAATTACACCTATAATCTCATCCTTTATCTGCTCCGGGAGCATAAATATATGTGCATCGTCCTGAGTAAAAGTACGAACTCTCATAAGCCCGTGCAATGCTCCCGAAAGCTCATGCCTATGTACCTGTCCCATTTCACACAACCTTATAGGTAAATCTCGGTAGCTGTACATACGTCTCTTATATGATAACATTGCTCCCGGACAATTCATAGGCTTTATTGCATAATCCCCATCATCAATTTTAGTAAAGTACATATTGTCCTGATAATGATCCCAATGTCCGGATGTGTGCCACAACTGTTCATTTAAAATTAGAGGTGTTTTTATTTCCTGATATCCTCTTTTGTGGTGCTCCTTTCTCCAGAATCTTTCCAATTCATCTCTTATTATCATTCCTTTAGGGAAAAAGAACGGGAATCCGGGACCCTCTTCCATTATTGCGAACAAATCCATCTCTTTGCCTATTTTCCTATGGTCACGCTTCTTGGCTTCTTCCAATTTTTCTATGTATTCATCAAGTTCTTTCTGCTTTGGAAACGATGTGGCATATACCCTTTGAAGCATCTTGTTCTTCTCGCTTCCTCTCCAGTATGCTCCCGCCACGCTCATAAGCTTAAAGGCTTTTATTTGTCCCGTCTTACTCACATGAGGACCTGCACACAAATCAGTGAAATCCCCTTGTTTATAAAACGATATTTCCTCATCTTCCGGCAAATCGTTGATTAACTCAACTTTGTATTCTTCCGATTTTTCCTTCATGAACTTAATCGCTTCATCTCTCGGGAGCACAAACTTCTCAAGAGGATAGTTCGATTCAACAATCTTTTTCATTTCCTTTTCTATCTTCTTAAGGTCATCATCTGTAAGCCTGTGTTCCATATCAAAATCATAATAAAATCCGTTTTCTATTGACGGCCCTATACCGAGTTTCGCCTCCGGATACAGTCTCTTCACCGCCTGAGCGAGTATATGTGATGATGTATGTCTGAATGCATCTTTTGCTCTCTCATCGTCAAACTTTAATATCTCAAGATCCGAATCTTCCTCTACAGTTTCTTCCAATGAAACCGTTTCGCCATTCAATATAGCCGAAACAGCCTCCTTTGCCAAGCTGTTTGAAATCTTTTTTATTATATCTATTATTTTCTCTCCCGCTACGACCTCAATGACCTTGCCGTCCTGTAATTTCACATTAATCATCTTGACCTCCATTGCCCTTATTGACATTCTTCTTATAAAAAATAAAAAACCCAAGTGCAAACAACACTTGGGACAGCGTACTGTGGTTCCACCCAATTTTATACTCATTAGAATAACGACATGTATACTGCCGGCAGATAATCTGCTGCTCAGAGGTGGTTTTTCACCCGACCTCGATTAAAATTGCTCCCAGCTATGCAATCTCTCTCTGAAAATCGATTCCGTCAAGCTACTTTTCTCGTCAACGCATTGTAAATATTGTTCTTTATAATAATGATATAAAATTTACATCTCATTGTCAATAGCCTACTTCCTGTTTCCTAACAAGCTGAATTTTCTGCTTTATAAATAAATCATAACTCAACCATAAAATTATAACAAGCTGAGTCAGTATGGATACCAGACTTCCTTCCACACCGAAGCTTCCGCCCGACAGCCATTCTGCACCCTTGGACTTAACAGTTATAAATGCATCTCCTGCAGCATGCCCGCTCACCGGAAAAGCAAACACGCTTCCTTGAAAGCAATTCCACGAAGCATGAAAACCGCTTATTACCCAGATATTTTTCGTCTTTAACATAAGTAAGGCTGCAAAAATACCGAACAATGCCAAATCCAACAAAGGCAGTACAGCGATTCCGTCGTTTCCCAGGTGCAACACTGTAAAGAAAACGGACGACACAATAATCCCCAATAAAATATTGTGCTTTGATGAAACCGCTGTGAACAGCCAACCACGTGCCAAAACTTCTTCCGCATTGCCCTGTATAGACCAAACTATGACAATCGGTATGAATCTTAACAGTAGTCCCCCTGAAAAGTTTATCCCTGTAATTTCAACTGCGCCGAGCGCCATCATTACCAAAACGCAAAATATCAGAATTCCTCCGCCTATACCCCATCCGAGCAGGAAGTTCAGTCCGGCTTTTTTACGTGTAAAACCTATGCTTTTCCAACTTGCTTTTTCAACTTTTCTCGTCCATATGACAACTATCAGAGTTATGAAAATAAACGATGATAATTCTACCAGGTTTACTGACCATTCAGTCCTAGGTACTAATGAAAACACGGCATAATCATACACCATCATGATAAAATCCGCTGCAACCATAAATGCCGATGCCAAAGTAAATGACAGAAAAAAATTGAATTTATAACGTGCTGCAGCTCTTTCATTAATAAAATCCACTACAACTACCCCCTTATTGAATTAATTGAAAAAAATAAAAGATAACCGACAAACCTATCATATCCGCAATAGCATGCGAAAGGAAAAACGGCAACATATTTTGAGGCTTCATCTTTTTATAAAATACATAATAAGATATTCCCAATATCAGTCCTAAAGCAATTGCCGATCCAAGACCCTGATATGTATGGAAGCTGCATCTAACAATCAGTGAATACAAAAATGACCATTTAACGTATTTAGGGTTTACGGTCAAACATACTCCCAAAAAGAAAATTTCTTCATAAAAACCGTTCAACAATGAGTACAGTACAAGTGATATATCCATCCCCTGACCCGGATACACCATGCTCGGAGTAGTGTATGGAGTAACATTGTAGCTTATCATATATTGTATATCCATAAGAACTGCAACAAAAATAAAAATACCAACTACCTTAACAATAAGCCACTTTTCCAATCTTATCTTTTCCGTCCATACCGAAAAATCAAATTTTCTGAAATACAGGTATAAAAATGCCAATAATAGCCATATACTCTGCATCATCAAAGCCCGATAATTATCTGAGGCTGAAAAAGATAAATTTTCCTCTAATGTTTTTACATTATTATTTAATGCTAAAAATTGAATTGTTGAGTTGTAAATCCCCTCAGTAAACATAATAATTGTTACTATTACAACATCAAACCATCTTAGTGTTGTTAATTTTTTTCCCAAAACAATTAACCCCCTCTTTCTTTTTTTTCTGCTGCTTAAAGCAAAATAGAATTAAGCATAAAAATTTATATTTCTTTTACACTTCTCAACATTTTAGCACAACAGATAATCGCTGTACAGCATATTGTCGCCTTATATTTCTTAAAAATTTCATAAGAAAAAGGACCTATCGATAACGGTATGAAAAACATATTCTTATGTTGTAATTCATCCCAAGTATCGAAAAGTCCTTACACGCTTTTAAACACCTATATAGGCAACTCGTATTTTCCCTTTCGTTCAATGCTGTTCACTTTTATAAACGGGAGTCGGAACATATCCTTTCCTTCCACTTTTATGCTTACCGTAACGGATGGTGCCTTTTCATCCTCATCAAACAATATTTCATAGCTCATCTTCTCGCCGGGGAATTTATTCGTTAATATAAAATCTATAAATTTTTGCCCTTCCTGCCTGTTAAATTTGAAAATCCCCTTACCATAGTCTTCTTCCAGAAAATACATCGCAGCCCCTGCCGCCGCATCTTCTGCCAGTGCCTTTATTTTCTCCTGTTTTTGCATATAAGCCCCCATGTCCGTATCGTAGACCACAATTGTGAGTGCCAATATAAATATTGAGAAAAAAACTATAATACCTTTCATGATTCCGGCTCCAAAAGTTCACTTGCTACCGTCCCCGATATTACATAATATCCCTTGTTATCATCATCTTTTATTCCCAGCAGCCTTGCTCCCGCCATTATTTTTTTGATAGGTATCCTGACTCTGTAATTGATCATTTCTCTTTCATCGAAAAAATTTTTTCTATATTTTATTACTCTTTCATTTTCAACTAGAATCTCATCAGGGCTCACTTTAAATACTTTAGCAATTTTATTTTTTAAATCCGAAATGTTTTTCTCTGAAAAATATCCGTCCTGTTTTGCCGTTTCTTTCGCCGCATAGACATACTCTTCAGCTGTAGCAATCATATGGTTGTTAATTTGGGTCAACCCGAACTGCATTATGAACAGCATCATTATTGGAAGTATCCCTATTAAAACTATAAACTGTTTCATGGCTCCTGCCTCACCTTCTCTTTTATTTCATGCTGCCATACAGTTTTGACCGTACTCTTCATTGAATTTTCTCCATCTCCGGCAACCATTTGAAATATGAAAATACCTATAGCTATCATTGCAACCAATACTATTATCTGCTTCATATCTATCCCGAAATTTTCAATTCATAGGTATCATCCGTTTTTACTTTTGAAAATTGACAACTTGTTTTCATTTTCTGATTCGTATCTGTTGTCATTTTTTCAATAGTTCCTTTATACTGTCCTATAAATCCTGCTATCGCAATTCCTAAAACCACCATTGCAACCATTACTATAATCTGTTTCATTAAATCTCCCCCTCAATCATTACTTGCTTAGTTGGATATAAGCGTATTTATATTTATTACGTGCATTAAAACACACTGCTCAGTGCTTCCCTTTGTTCAACGAAAAATGCGACACAAAGAAAATCTATAAATATCAAAACAACGTTTATTATTACCGGTATGTATATCAAATTGCTTATCAACTCATCCTGACGTCGCACATTTGTTATCATAGCCTCCTTTATGGCTTTTTCGTATGAAATCAATGTCTCAAGCAGATCTTTCTGTGAAATATCGTCCCACTTGATTATAAGCCTGCAAAAATCCTTTGCTATATCCGTACCTGCAAAACTGTTAAAATATTCTTCCGCTCGATCCAGCTGGTTCGTTCTTATCAGGGAGAGCATGTTTACAAATGCCTCTCTCAACAAACCTCCGTTTTCACACAAAGCCTGCATTACATAGTCCAACCCTATGTCCGTATTCCTGCCCACAATAACGATATTTCTCAAATATGATATTGCTTCAAAAATTTCTCTGTCTACAATCCTGTTTCTTCTTTTTTCTATCTGTTTCCTAAATATATATTTAGTTAGAGCCTTTATTTTTCCGGCTGCCTTTTGCGATATATCTCTTGGAATTGCGAACCGACTTGAATCCTTCCTAAGCAGTTCATATATACCGCCTGCCATCAGTACGGCAGATATATATGTCATCGAAATCATTTACACCTCCCCATTAAAAATCAAAGCTTTTTCCTCTTACCGCCTCTATCAACACAATATTAAACAGGTATAAAAGTACGCATATCATGAATGTTCCTATTCCTTCAGGAGTTGTGAATTGATTTTTTAAAATCTTATTTAACGGAACATCCAAATATTTTATTGATGCAAAAAAAATCCCGAAATACAAAAGCGGAATCAAGCCCAATAACATTCTTCTCGCTTCCGAATTGAGCCGTTTTCTTTCCTCAAACAGCTGTCTTGCCTCTCTAAGCTGTATCAGCAAATCCTCAAGAGCAGCTTGTATATTAATACCGCTCTCTCCTGCTATTGCCAAATTGTTTGCAAACATCCTGCTCCAATTCGTATTTATACCGTTTGCAAATATTTTCGTAGCTTCCTTTATTTTTTCAACATTGCCGCTGCTTCTCATCTCCAAAAGTACTTGATAAAGCAGATTCCCGGAAATCTTTATATCTTTTCTGTTTGAAATAACAAGCTCCATGGTTCTGTAAATATTAAAGTTTGCTATCCTGTACTGCGCTAAAAATTCGGATATCAGCTTCTCACCCTCATGACTTCCTTTCTTCTTCATGTTTTCTATCCTCATCACAAGTGCAAAATAAGGCAATACAAAGCTTGCCACAGCTAAAACGGCTGCCATCAAAGCCCCTGATATATATGTAAACGATACAAACAATACAATTGCAATGAAAAGTTGCAACGTGACAAATAAATCTGACGAGATTCTTCTGATTCCCAATGTAATAAGCATTACTTCAACTTCTTTTGAAAATTTTCCATATAACTTTCCGGATGTGCCCTTTTGTCTCAGTCTGTTTTTTATGAGTATTTTTCTATAAAGAAAAACTATAGGCTCATAGAACATAAGCCAAATACCTACCAAAAAACACATGTATGTTAACATGTATATATACTTCATTTTGTCAAACATTCCTTTCCGCCATCGCTTTCAATTCTCTTTCAAAACCTTTAAAAGCCTTGAAATTTTCTTCTGTCGCCGCCCTTCTTTTATCATCTCCGATGTAATTTGTGAATTTCCAGCTGTCCGTCTTGAAATTATATCTGCAAATCTCATTGAATTTTATCAAGTCTTTCCCTTTATCATAGCTTAGCTCATATATGCTCTTAAGCCTTTTTTTACTTTTATCCGCCAGTTGCACAAAATGAAAAATATAATCTATACACGATGCAACTTTTTTTGATGTGATCGTAATATCTCCTCCCATTGACTTGACAATTTCCGACGCAACATCATACGGAAAATCCAAGGGTTCTCTGGTATGAAAAGTCATCTTCATTCGTCTTGTACCTTTACTCGCTATTCTTATGGCAGTATCCAATGCCACCCCATCTCTTGCTTCTGCCAGAATAAAATAGTCTGCATCACTTCTCAGTAAGTTTTTGGAAATATTTTTCAACTTATCGTTATCGGCAATCAATTGAACTATGGGCGAGGTCGGCATCATCTCGTGCAGCCTTATCTCAGGATCCGTTTCCACCATCACACCTTCCAGTCCGGGATCCTCATAGCTTTGCCATGTTGATAAAAATGAAGTCTTTGCGGATCTTACAGGACCTGTAAACGCAACATTAAACCCCGAAAGCACCATATTTCTAAAAAGCTTTCCCGACCCTTTCGGGATAGTTCCGAACTTTTCCTGCTGTTCAAAACTGTACTCAGGAATAATATAACGCCTGAAAATTATCACCTCTCTATCTTGCTTCACCATCCCACCCTTAAATACGGTAATTCGGGTTCCATCAAGCAAGTATATTTCATGAAAGTCCTTGTCCGCTCTTTCCTCGGGAGTCAGCAGTAAAAAGCCTCTTATAAGTTGATCTCTGCGTTCTTTCGATATTTTTTGCGGCATCAACTGCATCTTGCCGTTAAAAAGATAGAAGATATTATCCCCTATTATCTTTGCCGAGCTGCTTGTAATAAACTTTTTCGTAAACCATTCAGCCATTCCCGCCATGCCCCAATTTTCATGGTATATCCCCTCTACAAGGCTTTTATACCAACCGGGATACGGTATATGACTATAATTGTTTTCCTTAATATATCCTGCTATTTTATCAATCAGATATCCTACTTCTTTTTCATATCCTATTATTGCCTTTTTCTGCATTATCATGGTTCCTATAACATCACTCTGCTCCTCTTGCCATCGGCGCTGAAACTCTTCTTTCACTATCCCGCATAATCGCTTAAAATCAATATCAGAGTAGCAATGCACCTTTTCCATTACATAATTTTCTGCACAAAATCTTTCCACCTTTTACGCTCTCCACCTCTTTCTTACCTGTATGCCTGCTTACCAACTCTTCAATTTCTTTATTGTAATTTCTATTTTTCTTCAGCGGTAATCGGTGCTCTCTCTCGCACTGTTCAAAATCCTCTCCAAAAGATATTTTAAAAGTATCGACATCCGTTAATCCAAATCTTTTGCATACGCATTTATAATCATAAGGATTTTTATAGTCGTATTTATTTAGTATGGTTTTGCAACGTACTATCCCCATACGTTGAAAAAAATCCATTCTTTTCTCGTATCCCGCAAGGCTTGATTCAGATTGAGTAGTCACATGATACAGCACCTTTTCCCCATCATATGTTATAGCTCCCATTGTCAATCCGTTATTGATATTGCTTCCGGCATCCACTATTACAAAATCAAATTTTTCCTTTAAGAAATTTATCATCTTCCGGGATGTCTCCGGTCTGTAACTGCCCGCACCGACAATATTTTCAGGTTCGTTAATATAATATATTCCCGAATCAAGCATTGATGTTTCTTCAATAAACCTGCTTTCCAAAATTCCGTTTTCCAAAAGCAGGGCAATATTGTCAATCCCTTCGCTTCCTCGATTAACATAACAAGCTGAACTGCCTTCATTAAGTCCTGTAAAAATTACTTTTGAATCCCTGTATTTTTCTTTCAACTTAACTGCAAAGCATAAAGCTGTCAAAGTAGTTCCCACCTTGCTGTTACTCCCGAAAAATATGGAAACTTTATGCTCCATCTACACATATCCCCCTTGCATAATTATTAAATCTTTACCTGAAATATTGGAGATGGATATCATTTTTTCATAGGTGGCTCTATCACATATAATCTCCAAATGATTGATCATGCCTGTTGCCTCTCCACGCTTCAATATATCATCCTTATTGCCGGCTATATCCGTTACTTCCCTATCCATATTATCTTTTACAAATGCCAGCTTGAATGTGCCGATTTTATCTTTTTGAGAAATTGAATAAATGTCTATCCTGTCTTCTCTCCGTAGAGAACTGCTACGCATATATATCCATTCCTCAGGAATCACGAATATGCTTTTTTCCCCTCCGACAAAATCCTCTTTCTTGCCTATCATGTTGTTTGCCAACTGACAATTTTTCGGAATATCAAAATTTGCAACCTTGCCGACTGCTCCCGCCATATTTGAAAAATAACCCTTTATCAAATTTTCAGGGTGAACCCGACTTGTTTTCAACATCTCCTCGCTGATAGTATCTCCTTTTTTGATGTCGGTTCTTGCAGACAACACTTCTCTCATCATAAAATTTTCTCTTCCATAACTCTCCCAATAGCATATGGATCCTATTGCCAGCACTATCATAAAAACTCCTATTATAGGTCTAAGCTTCTTCAACGCTTCCCTCCTTTTGCTTTTGAATTATGTTTATTGTAATTTATGGTAATAAATGTAATATTATATTATATCTCGACTCGTGTTTTGTCAAGCTTATTTTTCTATATTTTTCATTTTTTTACAGCTTTGTTTTTAAAAAAACTCGTAAAAAACTTGGATGTTTTAAACGAGTTTATGTTTATATCTATGTTTATGTTTAACTGAACCGCAATCTCTTATTTAAAGCAGGTTCTTAATCAAATCATTTCTTGTCTTTGCCGATAAATAAACCGGCGGTATGTCAAGCATGGTGAATGCTCCGTGTCTTCCTTCCGCAGCGAATTTATATGCCGCTCGTCCGCAAGCGATATTTACGGCTGCCGTAAAGTCCGGATTTGATTCCAAAGCTAAAGAAAATTCATATTGCTGTGTATTTCCTGCTGCACTTTCTCCAATCCCTATCACATGTCCCCCATGTGGCAATCCTCTATGTTTTTCCAGAAATTCATCTTCCGAAATAAAATTAACCTCCGTGTTATAATCCGCAAAATAATCCGGCATGGTCTTTATTCTTTCTTCTATCCTTAGATGCTCGCTTTCATCCGCTACAACATAACATACTCTATCATGTGATTCTCCTGCAGAAATCTTCCCTTTTATATCCTTTACTCCATCAAGCACATCCTGTTTAGGAACCGTGTATTGTACACCGTATTTCACTCCTTCTACGCCTCTTATTGCATCGCTGTGCCCTTGACTTACACCCTTCCCCCAGAATGTAAATGTTCTATGGCTGTTAAATATTGAGTCTATCATAAGACGATTCAAACTGAACAGCCCGGGATCCCACCCGGTTGCTACAATCACGGATTTTTTACCGGCTAAAGCCTCTTTTTCCATCTCCTCTATATATCTTGGAATGTCATGATGATTATCATATGCATCAACTACATTAAATTTGCCTGCCAGTCTCGGTGCAATTTCAGGAACATCCGTCGCTGACCCTACGCAAAGAAAAATCACATCTATATCTTCTTTGTATCTATCAATATTGTCAAGTTTTTCAAATACATCTCCCAATGCACCCGGATTTCTTCTTGTAAAAATTTTAACCAAATCAAAATCGGGAGTTTTCTTTATGTTCTCCGCTATCGCTTTACCAAGATTCCCATATCCTACTATACCTGCTCTTATCATAGTACCACTTCCTTTATATCATATTTTCCCGGTTGCTTATCTGCCAAGAATTCTGCAGCTTTTATTGCTCCCTCCGCAAATATTTTTTTTGATAATGCTTTGTGAGTGATTGTCAAAATCTCATCTTCCTTTGAGAATATAACAGTGTGCTCCCCCACCACATTTCCCGTCCTGATTGAAGCAATATAAACTTCATCAGGCTCGGGTCTTTCATATATAACACTCCTGTCAAATATTGCCTGCAGACTGTTTCTTACCTTTTTCATGCTGTCAAAAAGCATCTTTGCAGTGCCGGATGGCGCATCCTTTTTCCCGGTATGATGATTTTCGATAATTTGAATTTCAAAATCTCTAAGCCTGCCTGCCATGTCTCCGACAATATCCACCATTAGATTTACACCGTAGCTCATGTTTCCTGCCTGCAAAACAGCATTGGTAACGGAAATCTCGTCTATAAGTCGATATGTTTCCTCGTCAAGACCTGTTGTTGCAATTACAACATTCTTTGCCTTCCCTTGTAAAAATTTGCACATATTCTTTGTGACACCCGCCAACGAAAAATCTATCACCGTATCAAATTCTTCAACGCACTCTTGTGGTATATCTTGGAACTCTGCATATACCGGAAAATCATATGTCGATTTATCTTTCCCCTGCTGAATCTTTCCAACACCTGCAACTATCATTATATTGTGCTTTTCTTGTAAAACTTGCGCTATCGCATGCCCCATTGCACCGGTGGCACCCACCAATAAAATTTTCACTATATCACTCCCAGTCTCTTTAATTCCGTTCTAAGCTTATCAAAAGTTGCTTTTTCAGCCTCCACAAGCGGTAATCTTACCTTTGAACTGCAAAGACCCATTATTTCCATCGCTGCTTTTATAGGTATGGGATTTGTTTCGACAAAGAACAAATCTATCAAGTTCTTAAATCCCACCTGAATATCTGTTGCCTTTTTTATATCTCCATTTGAAAATGCCTCGCACATATCATGAACCTCATCAGGAAAAGCGTTTGCCCACACGCTTATTACACCCTTTCCTCCCAAGCTCATGAGCGGCAGTATCACATCGTCATTTCCTGAATATATATCAAATTTTTCTCCACACATGCTGCTCACCTTACCTGTGTATGAAAGGTCCCCTGTAGCATCTTTTATTCCCACAAACTTTGGATTTTCAGCCAATTCCGCACAAACTTCCGGAGAAATGCTCATGCCTGTCCTGCCCGGTACATTATACAAAATTATCGGTATATCCACTGCATCCGCAATCGCTGTGAAATGTGCCAACAGCCCTTTCTGTGTTGTCTTATTGTAATAAGGAGTCACTTGCAACAGTGCATCCGCACCGACTTCCTCACACATCTTTGAAAGATTTATACCGTGTCTTGTATCATTTGACCCCGCACCTGCTATGACAGGTTTTCTTCCTGCCACCCTGTCCACAGCAAACTTTACAAGGTCACGCTGCTCCTCATCCGTCATTGTCGAAGCCTCTCCGGATGTTCCTGCTATTATCAGTGCATCTGTTTTGTGCTCCAAATGAAAATCAAGCAAATTTGCAAAACCGTCGTAATCTATATCTCCGTTTTCCTTAAATGGTGTCACAAGTGCCACTCCGCTTCCTGTAAATAAAGTCATTTTTATTCCCTCCATATTTTCAAACATCATCTCTGTAAAGTTTTAAACTGCATATCTAAAGTAAATCTTCATATGTCTGCCTTTTAACCGCCAACGTCTCGCCATCCTGCTTCAAAAAAACCATGGCAGGTCTTTGAATCTTATTATAGTTTGAACTCATTGAAAAATTATATGCTCCCGTTGATGAAACAAGTATCAAATCTCCCGATTCGGTTTCCGGCAATGTAATATCTCGAATAATCACATCACCGCTTTCACAACATTTTCCTGCAATAGTGTAGACTTCATCGGCACCTTCTTCCACTTTTCCTACATTTACGGCTTCATACGCTGCCTGATACAATGCCGGTCTGATGTTGTCCGTCATACCCCCGTCTACAAATATATAGTTTTTTCCTCCATATGTTTTTTTCGTACTTCCAACGGTATAAAGAGTTGATCCCGCATTGCACACTATACTCCTTCCGGGCTCTATGTATACAGTTTCTATTTCCAAGCCGTATTTGTCTATTGACTCTTTTATTTTTCTTATGTATTCAGGTAAGAACTCCTCCATGTTCGGTGGATTATCACCCTCAACATAATATACTCCGAACCCGCCTCCCAAATTCATATGGCTCATTTTGATTCCAAGCTTTTTCTCAACATCTGATATGTATTCCGACATTTTATCCGCCAACTTGAAAAAACTGTTTTTGTCAAAAATCTGGCTGCCTATATGCGAATGAACTCCAAGAAATTCCACTGTTTCCTCAGCTGCAATTTTTTTAATCAGTTCCACAGTTCTTTCATCAAATACACTGACACCGAACTTGCTGTCATTTTTAGTTGTCTGTATATATTCGTGAGTATGTGCTTCTATGCCTATGTTGACCCTCAGCATCACCCTTTGCCTCGGTGAATTTCCCATATTATTTTTATTTCTTTTATCAAGTATTCTTTTAAGAAGTTCAAATTCGCTTTCATTATCCAAAACGATAACTCCTATGCCGAATTTTACAGCAAGTTCCAACTCATCCTCAAGCTTGTTATTGCCATGAAAATATATTTTCTCAGGATTGAATCCTGCTTTCAATGCGGTAAAAATTTCTCCTCCGCTCACTACGTCAAGTCCCATATCATATTCATTTATGATTTTTAGAATATGAACATTACTCAATGCTTTGGATGCGTAAATAACTTCTGTTTTTATCCCATCCGCTTTAAAGCCGGCTTTAAAGGTGTCCAACGTTTTTCTTAGAAAATCTTCATCCATGATGTATAAAGGCGTTCCGTATTTTGTTTTGAGTTCATTTAAATCTCGCTGTCCTATGTATAGAATCCCGTTTTTTACATTCATGTTCCCATGTAATTTCATTCTATTCCTCCTTATGTTCAAAATACAAAAAAATCTTTGAGCAAAAGGTATATATGCTTCAAAGATTACGCCTTTTGCCCACAGTGTGTTAAGCACCCCCAAACCGCCACGGGCATGACGATTAGGACAGTGATACAGATATTCTCTGTACCCCCAGCGAATGCTTCGGCGATTTCCCCTTTCGGAATCCTTCCTGAAAACTTACTAATAAAAACCGCAACCTCTTAAAACACCGTTTATTTAATTGTTTCATTGATGATAACACTATTATGTGCTCCCGTCAATAGCCAATCACTAAAAACTTTCATAAATCTTGTCCAGTTTTATTTTTAGCCTTTTTATCTACAGGTGCATTTCCCCAATTCAGAAAATACGCAATGATAATGACGATACAAAGATAAATCCAACAACACAAAACATAACCGTATATGAAAGGTAAATTAAATATATACGGCCTTATCTTATCTTGGATAAAAAAAACTCCCGGT
>JBGZBP010000007.1:0-9449 GCA_041844735.1 Bacillota bacterium | reverse complement strand
TTTTTAATTATATTACTGTCCCTGCTGTCTGGAACTGTGCGGATGGAGATTGCGGAAAACTGCTATGAAAAATGTAAGTTGAAGACAGGAAAACAAATTGTTTTATGTGGCAGCATAAAGAGTATAAAGCGGGAAAAATATGGAGGAGACAGTGTTGTTTTAAGTTGTGATAGGGGTGACTATTTAATAAAGATAAAGGGAAAGTTAGTATGTAAAAATGACTTGGAACATAAAGATTTGGAAGGAAAAATGATGCGGGTTAAACTGATGGCATCAAGAGAGTCTTTTCCGAGAAATCCCGGAGATATGGATTATGCTTTGCACTTAAAGTCAAAGGGTATATGGGGGACGGGATATGCAGACGCAAGCACTGTCAACATATATGATAAGGCTTTGGGCGTTTTGGACAGGATAGAAAAGGTACGTAACTTCGTTGTTGGAAAAATTATGGAGAACAGCGGATCCGAGGTAGGAGGAGTGATAGTCAGCCTGATAACGGGTGACAAGGAATATATTGCAGAGGATATTTATGAAAATTTCAGGAATAACGGTATAGCACATGTTTTGAGCGTGTCGGGACTTCATGTGGGAATACTATATATGTTCATTTTTGCCGTGACAGGTAGGAGAAGAAGACTGTTTTGGCTTGTTGCGGTACCGAGTTTAGTGGGATATATGGCATTTTGCTCTTTTTCGGCTCCGGTGGTGAGGGCAGGAGGGATGATATTGTTACATCTTGTGTCGATTATTTTGAAAAAACCTTATGATATGTTGTCGGCTGCAAGTTTCATGTTTCTACTAATGATTTTCTACAACCCGTTTTCGATTTTCAATGTAGGATTTCAGCTGTCTTTTCTGGGGATATTCAGTATAGCTGTCATTTATCCGTTTTTAAATTATTTATTTTTTAGAAAAAAGGACAGACTACCGATGAAAGGCAGAAGACTGATAGAATATTTTATGTTGACAATGGCTCTTCAAATGGGGTTGGTTCCGTATATTGTTTACAATTTCAACTACATTTCGCTTTCGTCAATAATTTTGAATCCTTTGGTGATAGCAATAGTTGAACTGCTGTTACCGATGTCTATGGGACTTGTCATAGCAAGCGGGATATCGGAATGTATTTTTTTATTTATATTAAAGGCGGATGTGATGGTGGCGGAATTGATGGTGGGAATTTCGGACATTCTTTCAAAGTGCGGATGGGCGAAGATTGATATGTGTTCTCCAAACCGCAGCTGCATCATCATATATTATGCTGCCATAGTGATAATTACATCCGAGAGCGTTAGAATATGGGTCGTGAAGCGAGAATGGAAAAGGGGACTTACGGCTGTAGGGATGATTATTTCGATTGTTATGCTCAGCAATGTGTTATATCCTGATTTGAAAGGGAAAGCGGATATTATGTTTATTGATGTCGGACAGGGAGATTCGGTTCTTATTAAAACTCCGTCAGGGAAGGTGATATTAAATGACGGCGGCGGAAAGAAAGGAAAAAATATAGGGAAAGACGTTTTGAAACCGGTGCTGCTGAAAAACGGTGTTAAAAAAATAGATCTTGCTATGGTAAGTCATATGGACGAGGATCACTATGGAGGTATAAGAGATCTGGCAAGAATATTTGATATAGAAAAAATAGCATTTTATGAATGGAATGAGCATGATAAGAAAAAAATCGCAGAGGAGACGGGAATGAGAGAGTGTGATATGTTGTTTCTGAGAGCAGGTGATTTTTTAAGAATAGATGAGGATGTAAGTATTGAAATTATTTATCCGTTCGGTTGCGGAAGCCTTAAAAACAGTGCACGAAATAAAATTTATGAGGCCGGCAATTCAGCCGGAAGAAAAGTGATTAAGCAAAATGATATTTCCCTTACGGGTCTACTTAAATATTGTGGCTACAGCATGCTGCTCACAGGAGATATAGGAGAGGAACAGGAAAGAGAAATACTGGCAAAGACAAAAATCGGGGCTTGTGATATTTTAAAAATAGCACATCACGGGAGCAGATATTCGAGTTGTCGGGAGTTTATCAGCAGGATAAACCCCAAAATATCAGTGATTCAATGCGGGAAAAACATGTACGGGCATCCGTCTCCCGAGGTTATGGAAAAACTTCACATGCAAGGTGGAGAAGTTAGGAGAAACGATGAGGATGGGGCTGTGCTTTTATGGGGGCTGGAGGAAAGGCGACTGTTTTTAATCAGTATGAGAGAAAATGCACAGAATATGGAGAGAAATACAGGCTTATAGGACAAAAAGTGTTGGTGGCTAATCCCAATACACATCAAAAAAGGAGCTGTGAGTCAGACCCAAAGCTCCCATGCTTTTTCTGCTTGCTTTTTTAACATTATAAGTCCGTTAACCGCTTTTATTCCTGAGGACATTGCATTCTCCATGAGAGCAGTTGTTTCAGGATTATAAATCAGGTCCACCAGAGCATCACAATTTATATTGTCGGCGGACAGAGGGCTCGAAGATGTTCTGGGAAACATCCCGACCGGAGTACAATTTACAATACAGTCCGAAAAGGGGTTGTCTTCCTGAAATTTAGCGTAATTTATCGTTTTAATGTCCATGAAAGAGGCTTTGCTGCGGCTCACTACTTGAATATCGGCGGCACCGTTGTCTTTTAGGGCATGTATAACAGCTAAGGCTGCTCCACCCGTGCCGAGGATGGTGAAAGTTTTATTTTTGATATCTATTGCATGTTCTCTCATCATTTCGAGAAAACCGTAATAATCCGTATTGTATCCTGTTGTAACACCGTTTCGGATTCGTATAGTATTTACGGCACCGATTTTTTTCGCTTCGTCCGAGAGATTATCCATAAACATGATTACATCCTGTTTGTAGGGAAGCGTGATATTAAGACCGTCATATTTTCCCTGTATTAATCCGAAAAATTTCTCCTGAAAATTCACCTGATTTATTTCAATCATTTCATAAGTGCCCTCTATACCTCGGGCATCCATGATATCATAATGAATCCACGGAGAAATGCTGTGCCCCAGACTGCTTCCTACGAGAGCCATTCGATACACTTTTTTCATTTATAAAAAATCTCCTAAATCATTAATATTAACAGGATGTATAAATCCTTGTCCGATTTTTTTCAGCAATGCGAGATTGAGAGTATCTCCGGATCTTTTTTTGTCACTTTGCATAGCTGTAATCAAATCGTCTTTACTGATGTAGTCGGGCATTTCATAAGGAATATCAAATCCGACGAAAAGTTCTCTCAGTAAGTCGGTAGTGCCGGGGGATGTTAATCCCATTTCTTCACTGCGTTTTGTAAAAGTATACATTCCTATTGCAACGGCATGACCGTGTCCGTATATATGTTTTTTGTCAAGGAACCTTATGGCATGACCCAATGTATGTCCGAAGTTTAGTAAACGCCTCACTCCAAAGGCTTTTTCATCTTCTTCTATGACAAGTTTTTTTGCAAGACCGCTTCTATATATTATGGAGTCTATATTGGCATCCTCTTTGTTTCTTATTTGGCTGAGCAAGTCGGAAAACAGCAATTCGTCTTTGACTGCTGCAACTTTTATAATTTCAGCCAAACCGTTTGTGAATTCAAAATCCGAAAGTGTCTCGACGAATGTAGGGTCTATGAGTACACGCTGAGGTTGATAAAAGCAGCCTACCACATTGTGTGCTTCAGGCAGATTGACAGCTACTTTGCCCCCTATGCTGGAATCGACTTGGGAAATTACAGTGGTGGGCAACTGGAAATAGTCTATTCCTCTGAGATAGGTTGCAGCCACGAATCCTGTTATATCTCCTACCACGCCTCCGCCGAAAGATAGCAGAGAATCGCTGCGAGTTATATGGAAATTCAGCAAACGGCTATATATTTCAGGCAATTTGCTGAAATCTTTGCTGTCCTCACCGGCAGGCACTTTTATAATCAAATATTTTTTTTCACTCTGCTTTAAACGATCTTCCAAATCCGCCCCATATAGCTCATAGACGGATTCGTCCGTGATTACAGCGACTCTTTTGCCGGGATGCAGGGTTTTAAGCCATTCACCGAGCCTTTCAAATGCCCCGTTTTCCACAGTCACTTGATATTTTTGTTGATTTAAATTTATTGTAAATTCCTGTATCATGGTTTTCACCACCTTTTTATTTTGTGCTTATCATTTTGTAATTGTTTAATTATATCATCATACGATTCTAAAGGCAAAGAAGTATTATGAAAATTATTGAAATAGGGGTACCTAAATGATAAAATAGATGATACGTATTACTTAGCTCGGTTGAGCCGGTAGACATATATAAAACATTTTGAAAACGGAGGGGAAGCTATGAAACTTGATATTAAAAAAATTTATAGAAAAATAGACGAGTTTGCAGGCAAAGAAGTTGCAATTTCCGGTTGGATCAGAGGTAACAGAGCGTCGAATAAATTCGGATTCATAGAGCTTAATGACGGCACTTTTTTTAAACCTGTTCAGGTGGTTTATGAGAGTGATAATATAGATAATTTTGAGGAAATATCAAAGGCGAACCTTGCAGCGGCGGTTAAAGTATCGGGTCAGGTGGTTTTGACACCTGAGGCGAAGCAGCCTTTTGAAATTAAGGCGGATTCGGTGGAGATTTTGGCAGAATCCAATCCGGATTATCCGCTCCAGAAAAAAAGGCACAGCATGGAATTTTTGAGAGAGATAGCACATCTGAGACCCAGAAGTAACACGTTTTCGGCGGTTTTCAGAGTGAGATCGCTTGTGGCATATGCAATCCACCAATTCTTTCAGGAAAGAGGTTTTGTATATGTTCACACGCCTATTATCACAGGCAGTGACTGTGAGGGTGCGGGAGAGATGTTCAGAATAACGACCTTGGATATGGAAAATCCGCCAAGAAATCAGGAAAATAAGATAGACTATAGTAAGGATTTCTTCGGAAAGGAATCAAGCTTGACGGTCAGCGGACAGCTTGAGGGCGAGACATATGCGATGGCTTTTCAAAAGATATATACATTCGGACCGACATTCAGGGCTGAAAACTCAAATACGGCAAGACATGCATCGGAATTTTGGATGATTGAGCCGGAAGTTGCGTTTGCGGATTTGAAGGACAACATGGAGCTGGCAGAGGAAATGATAAAATATATAATTAATTATGTTTTATTAAATGCTCCGGAAGAGATGGACTTTTTCAACAGCTTTGTAGATAAGGGATTGAAAGACAGGCTGATATCAATAGTGAATTCGGATTTCGGGCATATTACCTATACGGAGGCTGTGGATATTTTAGAGAAATCGGGTAAGAATTTTGAGTATCCTGTTAAGTGGGGAATCGATTTACAAACAGAGCACGAAAGATATTTGACGGAAGAGGTATTTAAAAAACCGGTGTTTGTAACAGATTATCCAAAGGATATCAAGGCATTTTACATGAGGGTGAACGATGATGGTAAAACGGTCGCAGCAATGGATTTGCTTGTGCCGGGTGTAGGTGAAATAATAGGCGGCTCACAGAGAGAAGAACGGTATGATGTATTAGCTTCAAGAATGAGTGAAATGGGGCTGATGGCAGAAGAATATCAATGGTATATGGATCTTAGAAAATACGGTGGAGCCGAACATGCCGGATATGGACTTGGGTTTGAGAGGATTATTATGTATATTACGGGTATGAGCAATATAAGAGACGTGATACCTTTCCCAAGGACGCCTAAGTCGGCAGAATTTTAATTATATATCAAAAGAACATGCACCATGTGAGATACAGTTTGCTACTAAGATGGTAAAAGGAGCCTTAATTACGGCTTCTTTTTTTGTGTGGTTAAAAAGCATTTAACGGGAGGGATGATATGAAATACGGATACATAAGGGTTTCGACAAAAGAACAGAATATCAGCAGGCAGTTGGCAGCCATTTTAGAAGCGGGAATTGAAAGTAATAAAATTTATATAGATAAGGCGAGCGGAAAAGATTTTGACAGAAAGAAATACAAGAAGCTGATGAAAAGGATAAAAGAGGGAGATGAAATTTACATTAAATCCATTGACAGACTGGGCAGGAACTATGATGAGATAATAGCCGAGTGGAACCATATAACGAAAGAGAAGAAAGCGGAAATAATAGTTTTGGATTTTCCTTTGCTGGATACTCGAACGAAGATAAACGATTTGACAGGAAAATTTATTTCAGATATGGTGCTTCAGGTTTTGTCGTATGTCGCACAAATAGAAAGAGAAAATACACATCAAAGGCAGATGGAGGGAATAAGAGAAGCACAAAAGAGAGGAGTAAGGTTTGGCAGGACGAAAAAAGAAATACCTGAAAAGTTTTATGAAATAGCGGATAAATGGGCAAAGAATGAGCTTAGTTTAAGAATAGGGGCAAGGGAGCTGGATGTCAGTCATACAACATTTGCAAAGTGGTTAAAAGAGGAAGGTTGCAGAAGAAGTGAAGAGAATAATAAGTAAAAAAAAGTAGACATTATTTTACAAAAAAATTTAGATAATTTTATAATGTTATTTTATGTTTTTCTCAAGTAAAAATCATCCGAGAAGAAACACCGACACATCAATAGTGTTTATCATACTACATATGTTGGTAAAAGTCTAACTTAACGTACGAAAGGTAGAATAAAGGAGGATTTTATGAAGAGAAAAATAGTTAAAAAGACGTTATCTTCAATTGTAGTATTTTGTCTGATTTTCTTTACGACTATCAGCACATTTATGGTAAATGCATACGCAGATAGCGGTACAGCTGATGAGCTGGTTACAGAGTTTTATGTTGATCAAAATACGATACAGGATGGCGGAAGTACGACGGTTCATCTTAAGTTTGCTGAAAACAGCATGCGAGATATAAGAGGTGGAGATACCATAAAGGTGAATTGGCAACGGGCAGGGCAGCCTACATTCTCGGGATTCCATAAGGAAGAAGATCTTAGGGTGAAGGGCAGAAAAATTGCAAAATTGATAGTTACGCCCGATGGAGCGACAATTACATTTAACAGCGATGTCGATGCTTTGGATAATGTAGAGGGATATGCTTTTTTCATGATAGAGGGAAGAAATCTCACTTCTACATCTGAAGAGGACACGAAGACGGGGCACATAACTGTGGGCAGCAAACGTTTGGATGTATCGGTAACAAAGCCTGCAACCGGTGTAGGCACAGGAGCATTTTATTATAAGGCGGGAAGAATGGATCCGAATGATACAGATCGTCTAAATTGGTGGCTGAGCATAAACACAAATAGGGCACAGGTGTATGAGGACATTGTCATCAAAGATGAGATACAGGCGGGACATGAACTGGATCCGGCGACATTAAATATTACTGTCGAGGGATATCATCCGGGTACGCTTTCGGGAACCAATGTACTTACAGAGTTTTCAACTAAATATCCCGGCTCATCAATAAATATTTCAGGAAATGTTATTGATGTGAGAATAGCTTATGGGTACGCAACCGGCAATAAATTTGTTATTAACTATAAGACCACGATAACAAACAAAAATCAGGCGAAGTTTGATAATAAAACCAAAGCTTGGTACCATGAAGTGAATAAGCCTAAGGTGGAGGGTGAATCCTTTGATGCAAGCGTTGATAATGTTAATGCGGGCGGAGGGATGAACGGTACCTTAAGAGGGGAATTGAAAATAGTTAAGGTGGTTGACGGCACTAAAAAAGGAATACCGGGAGTAAGCTTTCTGCTTAAGAGGGAAGACGGAAGTGTGATAAAGGAAGGAAAAAGCGAGATTACGCTCATTACAAACAGTGAGGGGATTGCGAACATCCGAGATCTTCCTGTCGGAAGGTATAATGTTAAGGAAATGAATGCACCGGAATGGATAGATTTCGATCCGTTTAAGGCGGAGAAGATAGAGTTTACAGTCAGTGATTCCGATGCCCAAGGAACTGTTTTGGATATAAGCAACAAGCTAAAGACAATTGATATAAAGGTGGTAAAGAAATGGGAGGACGAGAATAATAAAAAAGGAATTCGTCCAAACAAAATAAAGATTTCTTTATTGGCAGGCACAGCCGTTAAAGAGACCGTTGAAATTACGCCGGATGCACAAGGGAAATGGGAGCACGATTTCGGCAAATATCCGAAACATGAAAACGGAGAGGAAATAAAGTACTCTGTTAGAGAAGAAGCAGTAGGCGGATATAGCACAGTTTATGAGGGGGATGCGAAAAACGGGTTTGTGGTAGTTAATAAAACTAATAATATACCGCCTCCGACCGACCCGTATATACCTTATGTTCCATCACCGAAGAGTGAATATAAGGAAATTTCGGGTTTAAAAAAATGGATAGGTGACGAGAATGGCAATAGACCTGAGTCGATAACTGTCAGATTGATTGACAAGGAAACCGGAAAGCAAGTTAAAACCACAGAGGCTACTGAAAAAAAAGGCTGGAAGTATACTTTTAAAGACGTGTTGGCAAAGGATGCGAGCGGAAAAGTGTATAATTACAGTGTTGATGAAGTTGTCCCCGCAGGATATAAGGTGAGTTATGACGGAACGACAATAATAAATGAGAAGATTCCTGAGAAACCGGTGCTGCCGCAAGAACCGCCGACACCTAAAGAGCCTGAAAAACCTGTCCATGTTGATGAGCCTTTGCCTGTATTGCCTGCGAAACTTTTGCCGAAGACCGGAGATGGACCGGATCGCAGCATGTATGCTGTTCTTGTCGGTATCGCCGGATTAATTATAATTGCGGCGGGCACTGCAAGGAGAAAAAATTAGGCAGTTACATGAATTCTTCAACACCTTGTTCCCGTGATTTAAAATATAGGGAAATTATTAAAATGTATGAAATGTACTTTGGATTATAAAATGTAATAAATTTAATCATACTGAAAAAGAAATAAAAAGAGCGACTTCGGTCGCTCTTGGTTTTAATTTTGATATAAATTCATTCATTGTTTCATTCATTATTTTTGTAAAAAATGCGATAAAAATATAAAAAATCATATAAAAAAATAAAAAAAGAAATAAAAATCGAATAGCCAAGACATAGTAAAATCAAGGGTTGCAAACAAAAAAACCTGCATTTTCAACAAACGCAGGTTTTTAGAATTTTGGTATCTCCTAGGGGAGTCGAACCCCTGATTGCACCGTGAGAGGGTGCCGTCTTGACCACTTGACCAAGGAGACATATTTTCAACACTCAACCATTCTACAACATTTAAGAGTTGGTGTCAACGATAATTAAAGATAAAGGGTGAAACTTCTGAGGAAGGCTTCACCCTTTATACATGAATTCGTTTTGGAGGCGACACCCGGATTTGAACCGGGGATAAAGGTTTTGCAGACCTCTGCCTTACCACTTGGCTATGTCGCCAAATCCACGAGGCTCCGCTCGTGAAAAAAATTGGCTAGGGTAGCAGGATTCGAACCTGCGCATGACGGAATCAGAATCCGTTGCCTTACCGCTTGGCGATACCCCAAC
>JBGZBP010000006.1:0-3009 GCA_041844735.1 Bacillota bacterium | reverse complement strand
TTATAGTAAAAAAAGCGGAAAAGACTGTTTTCGGACAGTTTATGAGCTTTGAGACGGTCACTTTATGTCCGCTGGATTTAGACGGGGTAATACCTACGCTTTTATCCTCCGAGGAAAGGGATACTCTAAACGAATATCACGAAACAGTATTTGAAAAAATATCTCCTTATCTGACTGAAGATGAAAGGGATTGGCTTGCACGGTACACGAGAAAAATTTAATGAAAAGGATTGGCTTACATAATACACGAAGAAAAATTTAAGGGGGGTGATTCCTTGAAAAACAGCTTACAAACCGCTTCAGCTTCCGGATATTGTTCAGGATGTTCCGGCGAGTCTGCATGTGTGGGCAGGGTTCCTGTGTTTAAAACGCTGAATCCTGCACAAATGGAAAAACTTCATAAAATTATCTCTCGAAAAGTGTTTAAAGATAAAGAAATCATTTTTCATGAGGGCGAACCCCTAAAACAGCTTATGGTGGTACGTTCCGGCAAGGTTAAGTTGGTAAAATACAACGAAAACGGCGAGGAAATCCTTACCGATATATTGGGACACGGGGATTTTTATGGTGGAGATACCATGTTTTCCGATGCAAAAAAAACCGAGACCGGCATAGCTATGGGCAGCTGCGGCATATGCTATATCAACACATCGGATTTAAAAGAACTGATATACAAAGAGCCCGATATCGGAGTAAAACTTTTAACCTATTACTGTGAAATTGCAAACAGCCAAAGAGTAACAAAAGAAATTCTTGCAATAAAAAATGCCAAAACCAGAGTTTCTCAGTTTCTGCTGGAAATGTCCCGCAGACATGAAACCTCGGATTTGGACTTATCACAAGAGGATATTGCAAACTCTATAAGCCTCACACAGGAAACTGTCAGCCGAAAAATCAGCCAACTTAAAAAAGAGGGCTTGATAAAAACATCAGGTCATAAAAAGATTACAATATTAGATAAAGAAGCACTCAAGTTTTGTGAGTGATTCCGAAATATTTGTGGTAAGCAATAATATAATTATATTATTGCTTATTCACTTTCACTGAAATCTACATCCATAGCAGCTTCTATACTGTACTCCGGATATTCTTTTTGCACATCTTCACAAGCTTTGCGATATACTTCCATACGGTCTTGGGCATCAAAACTCACCACTATATCAAATCTTATTCTTTTCTTTATGTTATCGATATAAAAGCCATGCATTTGCAAAACATGTTCTCGCTTCATTACGATTTTACCTACTGCCTCTCTTGCCGCAATAGCCTCTTCATCCTGCGTGTTCATTGAATAAACCCCTATGGCTGTCAAAATCACATTATACTTCTCAAGAACCTCGATAGTAATATCCCTAACCATTTGGTCTATCCGGTCAGCCGAATATGTGTCCGGAACTTCTATGTGAATTGATCCGTTGTAATATTCCGGACCGTAATTGTTCAAAACCAAGTCATATACTCCGCTCACCCCGGGATATGCCGCTACTGTTTCTTTAATTCCCTTTGCGAGTTCAGGGTCTGCCCGTTCACCCATTATCTGTGATATTGTTTCACGAAGCATTCCAAATCCTGCCTTAATAATAACGGCGGAAATAAAAGCTCCGAGCCATGCCTCTAAAGATATCCCCTTATAGATATATATTAATGCCGCTGCCAACGTAGACGTGGAAATAATTGAGTCAAGCAAAGCATCTTCTCCGGAATTAATCAAAGCATTTGATTTTACTGCTTTGCCTACACGTTTTACATAAAGCCCCATCACTATTTTTACTGCTACACCTGCAGCTAAAAGTATCAGCAGCACAGGTGAATAATCAGGTTTCAAAGGATTTATGATTTTTTTAATTGCCTCCACCAGCGATGTCGTCCCTGCATAAATTACAACCAAGGCAATAATCATGGCACTCAAATATTCGACACGCCCATGTCCGAACGGATGCTTCTTATCGGCTTCTTTGGATGCCAGCTTAACGCCTACAATTGTAATTATTGAACTCGCCGCATCCGATAAGTTGTTGACGGCGTCCAATATGATAGCTATTGAATTTGAGAAAATCCCCACTATAGCCTTTGTCCCTGCCAGCAACACATTCGCCAAAATGCCGAGAATACTCGTTCTGACTATTTTTTTATCTCTGCTTTTATCTTTGATAAATCCGGCAGCACCTTTGCTATCCTTCTTCGGATGCCTTGATTCCATAAGGCTGTTTATTTTTTCTCTTGATGTTCCCAAATCCGAATCTCCTTTCCATGCCGTAATTCTCTCCCGACGTTTTACTTTCTGTCTTTAAATACGTCTCTTTTGCCATTATACCATATCCCTCTGTCTATAAAAACTGATACCACCCTATATAATCTTGAGAAAACTTTATGATTACTATATAATATGGGCATATACCATGAAAATAGGAGTAAAATACTAAGCTTTCTTACGTATTTAAATTATAACATGATTAATTTTGCAGTTTACAATTTCCCTTTCGGTCTTCTAAGAATAGGGTATGTAGAAGAAAAAGTAATTTCTCTCGGAAAGGTGGATTCTTTTTGCGATTCCGACAAAAAGACTGTCTTTACCGATAGAGTTTTCAAAGAAATAATGGAGTATTTGAATGGTGAAAGAAAAACCTTTACCTTTGCTTGCGAGCCGCAAGGAACCGATTTTCAAAAAAGAGTCTGGGCGGAACTTCTAAAAATCCCTTACGGGGAAACCCGAACTTACAAGGAAATAGCGATTGCCCTGGGCAACGCCAATGCTTCAAGAGCTGTCGGCAATGCAAATAATAAAAATCCGATAGCGATTGTTTATCCATGCCATAGAGTTATCGGATCCAACGGTAATTTAGTCGGATACGCATATGGATTGGAAATGAAAAGTTACCTGCTCACACTTGAGAAAGGATTAACCTTTTAAGGACGGAGAAAATAATAAAAACTCGAAAAGGAGGTAATTTTCATGTCAAATATGAAAAGAACAGGACAAACAGCCCTTTATGAGCGTTTAAGTCGTGA
>JBGZBP010000005.1:0-3509 GCA_041844735.1 Bacillota bacterium | reverse complement strand
ATCCCTATGCATCTATAGAATATTTTTTTTGCATATTCCTCATAAATATTTTGTTTTTTTTACAATTTCCTTTCCCTTTAGTTGTTTTGTAACAACAAATTCTCTTTCCCCCTTCTTGTTGATACATACATATTGGCAATTAAAATTCGAACATTTGTTTTGTTTTTGCAAAAACCGTGATAAAATATTGACTAAAAGGGGGCTTAATCATGTCAAAACATATCCACATCATCTCTACAGCAACCGGCAATATATCTTTTAACGAAGGCGATAACGATCTTGCCAAAGAAGACAAGGTCTACCTTTGCATCGATTTAAAAAGTTTTTACGCTTCTGTAGAGAGTATTGATCGCGGACTAGACCCGTTTACAACAAACCTGGTGGTTGCGGATCCCTCTCGCGGCAAAGGTTCCATCTGCCTTGCCATCACACCGGCACTGAAACAATTAGGCGTCCGCAACCGATGTCGCCTGTTTGAAATTCCCCGTCATATCAAATACATTACCGCTATGCCTCGCATGAATCGATATATGTCCGTATCCACACAAATTTATGGGATTTTACTGCGCTATCTAGCCCCCGAAGATATCCATATTTACTCCATAGATGAAAACTTTATTGATTTGACGCCCTATTTAAACCTGTATAAGAAAACACCACGCGAAATAGCTTTGTTACTCATGAAAACCATTCTTAAGGAAACCGGAGTTTCCTCCTCCGCAGGAATAGGGAGTAATCTCTTCTTATCCAAAGTCGCTCTCGACATCCTAGCCAAACATTCTCCCGATTCCGTTGCCGTCCTAACTCAGGATAGTTTTAAATCACACCTTTGGCACCACCGCCCCCTGACCGACATATGGCAAATTGGCCCCGGCATCGCAAAGCGCTTAGCTCATATGGGCATATACGATTTACATGGCATTACCGCCATAAACGAAGAGCATCTATATAAAATATTCGGTATCAACGCAGAGCTCCTTATCGACCATGCTTGGGGAAGGGAAAGCTGTACCATGGCCGATATCCACGCCTTTCGGGCCCGACATCACTCCATTCACACCAGCCAGATCCTAATGAGGGGATATTCTTTTTCCGAGACCTTATTACCCCTTCAAGAAATGGTAGATAATCTAACGTTGGAACTCATTGAAAAAAATGTAATGACCAATACCGTTAGCCTTTACGTCGGCTATGAAGATAAAGAAAAAAATAAAAAAGCTTCCGAATCTCTCCCGCGTACAGGCGGCAGTCGCAAACTATCCGGATACACCGACTCCTACGAACGTCTGTGGGAATCCATCAAAAATTGTTACGAAGAGACAACACTCCGTCATCTCTTCGTACGTCGCCTCGGCATTAGTTTTAATAACCTGGAGCAAAAAAATAAAGCCCCCATCTATACAAGTCTTTTCCCTGATACGAAAAGGGAAGTCCTTGAAAAAAGGGACCTAAAAGCCAGAAAGACGATTATTGCCATCAAAGATAAATACGGAAAAAACGCCCTGCTGCGAGGGCTAAATTTACAAGAACACGCTACAGGTCGCCTGCGCAACACCTTGGTAGGAGGCCACAACGGAGGTGATATCCATGTCCTATAATAAGCAAAGACCTAAGATGCCACAGGCACAACGAGCCAAACAGTTTATGCCCTTTTCCGCCCTTCGCGGACATGAAAATATGTCAAAAGAGCAAGCAAAACACCGAGAACTTCGCCGGGAATTAACACCCCATCGCCGACACCACATCAATCAAATGCTTTCTTGGCTACGCAAAGGCGACCTTTTAACAATCACCTCATTTGAACAGGATAGCTACATCACCGTAACGGGAACCCTCCTTGAAATAGAGCCCGTTTTCAAGTGGCTTCGCCTAAAAGAAAATGGTCTGGAGCATTGCATTTCATTTGAAGATATTTGGTGGATCAAAAACGTATAATCTTCCGTGTTTCCCCATAAAGCCGAGTACAGTGTTCTATTATCTAATACTTACACAAAACCCTGACAGCGGATTTTCTTGCCTTTTCAATTTTTGTAGAGACTTTATTTTCTACAGCAGTAGAAGATATCAATCTCTTCACCTTTATATTGGTCGGCAAAATTGTAAATATCAAATTTCGGCTTCAGCAACTGTAAGTCATACATCAACACTTGAATAACAGCTAGTTTAAAATTTTAATTATCAAAATGGAGACTTGCCACAATCTTAACCGATTCAGATTTAAGACACTTATTTTTATATATAAAAGCAACAGTCAAAGGTATAATTAAAACAGATAAGCCCACAATTACTCCTGCAAGAGCAACACCTCGATAGTGATTTCTTGTATGTCTGCCTTCCGAAATACTATTAAAAAAGTCTGCTGTCTTGGTAAGGATTTCTCCTCCACTTACCATAAATAGCAGAATGAACTCTAAAATCAATACGCCCAAAATGATAATCATCATTTTCTTTGCTACTTTATTGCATATTTCTATTTTTGTTTCTATGCTGATTGATTCAGCACCATATATTAGAAAACTATTTTTTTGCTCGTTCTTCTTTTGTCATGACAATCCCTTTACAAATTCTAATTTTTCTCTTTAAATCTTGCTTATGTTACAGCATTTTTAGAGCATTTTTTCTTCGAAATATCTCCATAGCGTTTCCCATTTGAAGATAATCGCGTCCCCACCTTGTCATATCCTTCATATTATGCAACCCATCTTACAAACCCATCTTACAAACCCATATTTTCTCCCTTTCATTCGCTTCTTCAAACAAGTCCTTACAATCTATACTCTCTACAATGTTAAGTCGGTCACAGGATCGCAAAAAATTGTCACATTCCGTAGAGGGATAGTAGAAAAATAAAATAATCTCTCGCGGATACGTCTCGCAAGATACCCACAAACGGTCTATGACTTGCTCTAAAAGCGCAACGGAGAAAGGATTAAAGAAAAAGCACCGATTCGCCTTTGCGGGTACGGAAAATTGCACTGCATCTTCGCAGAAAAAACTCACTTTCCCACCAGAAAGGGCACGATTTTTATTTGTTTCCGCACGGCGAAATAGTCGCTCGTCATATTCAATTCCGATAGATTGGCAACCTGTCTGATAAGATAAAAAAAAGCTCACACGCCCTTTTCCTGCCCCATAATCCAAAACCACATCGCCTTTCCTGATATACCCATATGAAACCAATCTCTCCAGAACACAATAATCTGTCGCTTCATAGGGATACCGTAGATGATCGGCCCGAGAATCATCACGGCCGGTTGTTTTTATATTTAGGAGTTTATCCCATTCTTTATCGTACTCTCTCATAAACCATCAATCCTATAACACAGCTACTCTCTATTCATATACAAAAGAATGCCAATAATAAGAGAATTCATTCATAGTTTCGTAATAAATTCCTCACTATTCAGCAGTAGTTTGTTCACTTATTTTCAGCAAAGATTCATTTAAATTATGTAAGTTTGTAAAAGTTTTCCTTGTGCTTATAATATCCTTTTGATTAGAGAGCTTAT
>JBGZBP010000004.1:0-77272 GCA_041844735.1 Bacillota bacterium | reverse complement strand
CGGGTGAATAGGACAAATAGTGCTGACAAGGAGGATTAAGATGCCTAACGAGTATGGAATTATAAGAGTGGCATGCAGTATTTTTCAGTTCGACTATAGCCGCAGCCAATCCTTCAGCTTCCTGTTTTTTATCTGCCAGGCTATGTTGTTCAAACACACCCTTATTTTCTTCATTTTTTGCTGCTATTTCTGCGAGCCTGATTTTTGTTTCCGCAGCTGCCGACAAAATAGATGAATCATCTCCGATTTTCAAATCTGAGTACTTCTTCTTAAGCTCTTCAAGTTTTGCAACATCGGTTGCATTACCTATATCGGACATATCAAGCTTATTAATTTCCTGCATCTTATTCTCAAACGGTTTTTCCGCAGTGCTCGTAAACTTCGCTTTCACCTGCTCAAACTCATTTTTCAAAACAGATGTGTCCGGTATAGTCACACTTGGCGGAGTCGTCTCAGAATCGTACTTCGTCACCGCATTAAGACTTAATTTAATATCTTTATTCTGCCACTGTTTCAAAGAAATAAACTGCTCCTCATGAGACATATGTTTCAGCAATATGTATGATGCTCCCTCCGATCCCTTGGTACTTGCCGTGTTTGCAAATCGAGCCTCTTCACCCGTGGACGGAGTTATCTTTGCAATTAGGGTAAACCCGTCTTTACTTAACGGATACTCTCCCGTGTCAACCAAGTTAAGAGCTCTGGAAAAATATCCTGTGCTTGTTAACCTGAACTTCGCAATCTTCTTGCCTATTTTATCCAGTCTATCTTCTTTTTCACCCGAACCGCTGTTAAACTTGCTCGCCCAGTCCGGATCCTCTGTAACCCATATCTCAAAATCTGTAGGACCTACTGTCATATTAAACAGTGCCACATCGGTTATTTTTTCCTTTTTATCTGTGCTTCTCTTGTAATTGTTCGCAATAAATTGCGGTTTTGATACCGAATCATAAACGGACATGCCGGTCACAGTTTCAAAATCCATCACATTGAACTGATAAACATTGTCTCTCTTTTCACCCACATTAGTGTATACAAAGTAATTTGCTTCACCGTCTGCAAAGGTTTCATATGACATCCAATAATAGCCGTGATCGCCTACTCTTGATCCCCAGCTGTTTCTTACAAGGAATGCTCCTCCTGCCGACGTTTGCCCCTTACGGTTTGTTATGACCTTGTTGTCATCCCATCCCACTATCGCTATGGCGTGTGCATATCCGACATCATCCGGGTTGTGGTATCCATTTTGATTCTGTGTCAAAGTACCCCTGTATCCCTCTTGCCAATACTCGCTGTTCCACGCTGTATCCTTATACACCGCCGTCAAAATGCCGTATTCATATACAAACTTTTTTATTTCACTTTTATTTACTACAATCATATCTCCAACATACTTGGAGCCGTCTTTTTTATCCGCTCTTTCGTTAAACACTACCCCTTCAAATGTTGTATTTCCGGTATCCCCCTTTGCATTGCTGATGCTGTATTGGGGATAATCTTCTTCTGTAACAGGACCGTTAAGCTTTGAAAAATACATACCTCCAAAAATCACATACCCTCCGGTATTTAAGTCGGTATCTTTATCGCCTGTATTATACGCCAAATGTCCTTCCGAAAAATCATAAAACCCTCCTTCCGCCGAAGTAAGATCTCCTTTTTTCTTAAACGCAGTCTCCGCACATGCCATTATAGCATGTGCCCAGCATGTTCCTGTTCTCTTCTGATCTCTGATAGGAGGAATCCACCCTTTCGTTCTCGCATCAAACTTCGCAGGAAGCTGTTCTCCTGTATTCCTCGCCGACTCATTTGAAGTCGGAAAAAGGTATTTCGTAGGCACATACCCCGATCTCTCATCATCCGGATTGTCCAAATAACGCTGATAATCAGGATTAATTGCCAGTTTTTCTATAACAAGTTGGTTGTCGATGTCAGCATCTTTTTGCTCATCTGCAAATGTTATTGCGGTTTGCGGCAACACCAAAGATACAATCAACACAAACCCGAGTATTTTCTTTAACATAATATTTTCCCCTCTTTATTAATATTTTAGCTATTTTCAAATATAGCTCCTAATTCGTTTACTATGATAACTATACAGAAAAATACATGTAATTACAAGCATTTTTGCAGCTATAGGCCGATGAATCTCAATAACGACGATTCGTGTATACAAAATACTGTTTTATTTTTTTATATTTTATGATATACTGGATTAAATCTGTTAGGAGGTAGTCATGAGAAACTTTAGACTGAAAACTAAAATAATATTTGGCGAAAATTCATTAGACGAGCTTTTATCGTTTGATTTTAAAAAAATATTCATTATATCGGATCCCTTTGTTGTAACAAGCAACCTTATTGCCCACGTTACAGATAGACTCAAGGCGGGCGGAAAGGAGTTCGTGATATTTGATCAGGTAAAGCCCGATCCTCCTGTTCAAAGTGTAGCACAGTGTGTTGCCGCTATCCGTGAAACAAATCCGGATGCTCTTTTATGTATAGGCGGCGGCTCTGCTCTTGATACAGGTAAAGCTGCAAAGTATTTTTCAGCTCAAGACGGCTCTGCAATAAATATACCGATGATTGCAATACCCACAACCAGCGGCACAGGTTCGGAAGTTACGTCATTTGCCGTAATCTCCGACCCCGAAACACATCAGAAAATACCTGTAAGGACTTATGACCTTGTTCCTGAATATGCAATTCTTGATGCTGTTCTTGTGAAGAGTGTACCTCCTAAAGTAGTAGCCGATACAGGTATGGATGTTCTTACCCATGCTATGGAAAGCTATGTGAGTGTTGATGCCAACGAGCTTTCCGAGGCTTTATCGGAAAAGGCTATAGAAATAGTCGGACAATATCTTGTTCGTTCGTATAAAAATCCTGACGACAGTCATGCCAGACAAAAAATGCACACCGCATCCACATTGGCAGGTGTTGCCTTTGATGCTGCCGGACTCGGTGTCAACCACGCATTGGCACACCAGCTTGGAGCATGGTTACATATACCTCACGGCAGGGCGAATGCCATTCTGTTGCCACATGTAATTGAATTCAATACGGGAATAGATATAACAAGCTGTTCAAGACCAAGCTATCCGTACCATGTTGAAAGATACGAAAACATAGCAAGGATACTGGGTTTGCAGAACTTGAACACTGTTACAACCATCCGTTCTCTTGTTAACTGGGTGCAATTTATGTTGCAGGAGTTGGAAATACCTACATCAATTTCCGCTTTGGGAATAATATCAAAGGAAGAATATATGGCGATGGTTCCTGTCATGGCGCAGGCAGCTCTGAAAGACACATGTTTGTCAACAAATCCGAAGCTGTCGGATGAAATTGACCTTTCAAATGTGTATGAGAAAATATGGTAATATCGATAGTATAGAACAGTAAATCGAAACAATATGACCCCAAAAATCCGAACTTTTTGGGGTCAAAAATTTTGATCTCGAAAATTCCAATTCATCTTTTGTAAATCGAAATCTAAAATCTTCATCTCAGTTTAATTTTTTATCTGTTTAATAAACAGGCTACACATAATCGAAATCATCCGGTCCCTTAAACCATGTATTTCTTCCCATGTGGCATATGTATGCCAAAACTGCCACTATAATATATCCTATTGCAAAAGGTGACAAAGGATAAAATCCTAAAGATGCACTGTGAATAAATCCGAAACATGACAAAACATATCCGCAAACAGCGGTAAACGCAACAGCATTCAGCTTTTTATCAATTACAAATGTAACCATTGTACCCAGAAGTATTCCAATGATAATAGCTCCCGATTTTGTCGCCGGAACGCCGTTCCACATCACCCCCGCATCGGTTATCATTCTTGATACCTTTTCTGTATACTCGTTCAATCCCGAAGCCTGTACCGATGTCCAAATATCGGATAATCCTACCGCTCCCGTCACCTGAGTGTACAGGAAGTCCGCTACCGGCGGCACCATAGCTATTCCGACTGCTGCGTAGTGTTTTCTGTCATTATCTTTAAAAGCTTGGGCTACCATTACTACCGCACACCATAAGAATGTAACGGCACAAATTGAAGGCGGAACCACGCTGTTTAAGAATGTGAACAGCCCGAAAATTCCCGATAAGCCCAAAACAATACCTGAAATCATCGAGTATCCTACACCTGCCTCGGATTTTTTTAATCCTGCATGTCCAAGCCAAACTGTGTTCGGCACCACACCGCCACACAACGCCGAAACCATTGTGCAAATACCGTCTGCGAACTGCGCCTCTCTCACGTTATAATTATCTCCTGCCGCATTGGCAGCTTCTACATTATCTAGTGTTTCAATAAAGTTATAAATTTCAACCGGTATAATAATTGTCAAATATGGCGCTACAACAGCAAATCCATCTATCAAATGCTCAATGCTGTTAGCCGGATTAGGTATATAAAAACCTATACCGCTGAAATCCGCATGAGTACGTCCTATGCATAATGCATAAATTATCCCGCCGACAATCGCAACCACCAGAGGCGGAATTTTTTTAGGGAAAAGATATCCCCCAAAAAGTCCCAGCATCGCTACAAATAGCACAGGCATTCCTACCAACGGGTCGGCAAATATATCAAACACACCCTGTGTTGCCATCCAAATAAATCCGATTCCTGCCACTGTACCGAGCAGAGCCGCTCTCGGGATTCTCTTCTTTAGCCATGGACCTATGATTCCTCCGCAAAATTCAACGGCACCACCCACAAAACATGCCGCTATACCTGCCGACCACGCCAATTCCGCATCGTCAAGTGCATAGTGCAAAGGCATTATAACACCGTATAAGAAAACAAACATTGCAGGAGTCGACACCCCTGACGGCAAAGCAGTAACATCCGCTCTTCCCTCTTTTTTTGACAGTCTGATTCCCATATAAGTGTAGTACACACATCCCAGCAACAAACCTAACGACATTGCCGGTATCACCGATCCGAATACAATTCTGTCAGGCCATGCCAACACACCCGACAATGTAGCGATAACGATTAAATAGTTAACTAAATTGTTTGTAACAAGGTATGTGATTCCGCCTATATCTCCTCGCCTGAACCACGGTACAATAACATGTTTTTCCGACATTTTCTCTCTCCATATTCTTTAAATTTTTTATATATAACGGTTCTAATTCCATCCCCTCAAGCATAAAACTTCTACTCTGCCTCTAACGGGATAAACTCAAACTTTGTAACATCAAAAAGTCCCATATCTGTAATCTTTATCTCCGGAATCACTGCAAGCGACATAAATGTTAATGTCATTATCGGCTCTACGTCCTCATTAACTCCCAGTTCCTTATGTGCTGCACGATGAATCGCTTCAAGCTTTTCATCCACCCATTCTCCGCTTTGATCACTCATAAGTCCCGCTATCGGCATCGGCATGCTCTCTATGACAACACCGTTTTTCACAAGAACAATGCCACCCTCACTTTTTGCAAGAGCGTTTATTGCAATCTCCATACTTTCATCATCGGCTCCAACCGCAATGATATTATGAGAGTCGTGAGCTATGGTTACTGCAATAGCTCCGTCTCTGAGTCCGTATCCGGCTAAAAAGGCATTCGCAACATTCCCGAGCCCGTGGTGTCTCTCAGCTACAGACACCTTTACCAAATCAATGTCAGGATTCCTCACAAAATTGCCTTCCTCGTCCATATCCACGATAGCAGTTCCTTTCTTAGTCACCACTCCGCCGGGCTGAACTTCGATAACATTTACCTTATTTGATTTAAGACTCATCTTCAACTTTTCCTTTGAAAAATCTGCCAAATGAATGCTCCCCTTAACAGAATCAATAGGGTATTTCGTAATTTCCGCCAAATATTTGCCGTTATCCGCACAAAGTTCACCCGAAATCCATACCTTGCCGACATTGAAATCTTTCAGATTATCAAACAGCACGATGTCTGCTCTGTATCCAGGAGATATCGCTCCCCTATCTTTGATACCGAAACATTCACATGCATTTATTGTTGCCATCCTGATGACTTCAATAGGGTCAAGTCCCTCTTCCACACATATTCTAAGGTGGTTATCCAGATGTCCCTCGTTCAATATGGTTCTTGGTTGTCTGTCATCCGAACAAAGAATACAACGCCTGCTGTTCCTATTGTTAACTCCTTTTATCAGCTTCCTGAGCTCCTTACAGGCAGATCCTTCTCTAAGCATTACATACATGCCGCAAGCTATCTTATTTTGCATATCCTCTACAGAATCGCACTCATGGTCCGCCACTATTCCGGTCGAAGCATAAGCATTTAACGCCATCCCTCCGACTCCGGGAGCATGTCCGTCCACCGGTTTCCCAAATTCTTTTGACAACATCAGCTTATCTATGTCTGCATCTACTGCCCCTATCACTCCGGGGAAATTCATAAATTCTCCGATTCCCAGAATCGATTCATCCTCTATAAATTCTCTCATCTTGCCCGCATCTATCACTGCTCCCGAATTTTCAAACACCGTTGCAGGAACACAAGATGGGAGCATATATTTAATATCCAGTTTTGTCCCCTTAGCGGCTTCCACCATGTATTTAAGCCCGGTAAATCCGCAAACATTTACTATCTCATGAGGGTCGGCGATTATGGTTGTCCCTCCGTGAGGTACCAACAGTCTGCCGAGTTCCTCCGGTGACACATACGAGGACTCGATATGTATATGGCTGTCGATAAATCCCGGTGCCGCATATGCTCCGCAGGCGTCTATTACCTCTTTGCCCTCATAATCTCCTATACCTGCTATCAATCCGTCCGCTATAGCAATATTTCCTTCTATAATGTCTCCCGAAAAAACATTCACAACCTTGCAATTTTTTATAACGGTATCAGCCGGTTTGCGTCCTGCCGCAACATCAATAATATTTTTTAAAGCACTCTTTTCCACACTTATCCTCCCGTTACATCACTTCCAGTATAGGATTAAATGTTTTCAAATTCACATAATCCACAGGACCCGCATCTGTTATCGCATAATCAGGAATTGCAGTAATCGGCAAGAAAAACATATACATCATTGGATCCGGCAAATCAGATCCCAAATCTCTTGCAGCCTTATCAATCCTCTTTTCACGCTCAGAAACTTCTTCCGGCTCCATATCGGTAACTATTCCTCCCACCGGAAGAGGTAAGAACTCTTTAATTTCTCCGTCGGCTACCACAACCTGACCTCCGCCCTGTTCTATCAAATAATTAGCCGCTATAGACATGTCCTCTGCAGATGCTCCCATTACAACAAGGTTATTATCATCAGGAGCTGCACTGGAAGCCATCGCGCCTTTTTTCAGTTTCCACCCCGACGCAAACGCTAACGATTTATTTCCGTTAATGCCGAATCGCTCTATCACGGAAACCATAACGACATCCTGCTCCGCATCCGGCTGTACCACACCGTCCACTACATCCAAGATTACATCTCTTCTTTTTCTTACGAAAGGACCTTCAACATTCATTGAAAGCACTTTAACTTTACCGCTCTCAACAGGAGCCTTGAATTCAAAATCGGACTTTGTTGTAAGTTCACATTTAAGCTTTCCTTTAAGTACCGAACTGCGTTCCGGTGCCTTTAACTCGTATGTAAGCTTATGATTTTTTGCAACCATTTTACCATTTGTCATAACCTCTTCAATATCAAATTCCTCAAGCGATCCTACAAACAAAATGTCCGCTATTCTTCCCGGAGAAATTGACCCTACCAAATGATCTATTTGATATGCCTCGGCACTGTTTATGGTCGCCATCTGTATAGCCGTCATAGCATCAAGTCCCGATTTCATTGCAAGTCTTACGACATTATCCAAATGCCCTTTTTCCAAAACATCTGACGCCGTCACATCATCCGTACAAAAGCTTACTCTTCTGGCAAAGTACGGATTCACCTCCGTAACCGCTCTGATATTCTCTTCCAGGAAATGTGTTACCGAAGATTCCCTAATAAGCATATGCATACCTTTACGCATTTTCTCCACTACTTCCTCATGATCATAACTCTCATGATCCAGTCTTACACCTGCACATAAATATCCGTTAAGATCATTTCCTCTCGCCATAGGGGCACATCCAAAAACGGGAAGTCTGTTATTATATGCTGTTACCATAGCTCCTAACGTGTTATCATCCTCTTCCTGAACAAATTCTCTAACAGTCTCCCAAACACCGTAGCACTCTTCCCATTTCTGCACTTCCTCGTGGGTTTCCTTTGTGAAATTGTAAGCCACTGTCGACTCAGGAATAGTATATGGCGTTTTAAAAGGTGCTCCCCAAAACACTTTCAACGGACTTTTCTTTATCTCATCAAACACTTCACGAAGCCCTTCCGTCCCTGAAACTGATATATATTCATCAAGTCCTGATATCATACTTGTTGTTCCTCTAGGGACTACCGCCTTAGCATAACTCGTAATACTAAGCTTACTGCACTCACTGTGAATATGCCCGTCAATCATTCCCGGCACCAGGAAACGCCCCTTAGCATCTATAGTTTCCGTCTTTTCCCCGATGTACGCACTCACGTCACCCACTGCTGTTATCATATCTCCATATATTGCAATATCCGCTTGATAAATTTCCGCTGACATAACATTAACAAGCATGCCCCCTTTTATAACCTTATGCGCCGGGATTAAGGCTCTGCCCGCTCTTATTCTCTCTTTTAGTCCGTCAACTGTCATTTTCATAAACTGTACCTCTCCATATATTATTTTTTACTTTAAATGAATCTATTCAATAAAACTTTAAACAATGCAATTCCGCACCCGTATATGGTACTATCCTGACAACACCATAGTCAACGTTTTAAAGGAATTTATGGCTGTTTAATGCAAAAAAATAGAGAAAATTGCCGTATTTACGAACATTAATCCCTATTTAATCAATATTAATTCGTTTTTATTGATATCAGCTAGTTTTTATTGCTAACTTTCGCACAAAAATTCACAATAAAAATATGACCTCCGACCGGCGCTTTCCTTGTCGAAGGTCATACCCAAGCATCGCTATATACCGCTTTGCTCTATATGTTTACTTATTTCTTTTCAGTTGTAGCAGTTTTTTCGTTTTTATCAACGAAAGTTGTAATATATCTCTTGATGATAGTTGCAAGCTCCGCTCTTGTAGCTACTCCTGCCGGCGCAAGCATATTACCATCTTTTCCTGTTATAATACCGTTTTTAACTGCCCACTTCATAGCCATATCAGCATATGCTGCAACTGATGAAGCATCAGCAAACTTGCTCAAATCCTGCTCAGCATTTACATCATATCCCATCTTCTTTGAATAGTTGTAAAGTACTGTTACAAGCTGCTGTCTTTCAAGGTTGTCGTTAGGTCCGAACATACCGTTTCCATAACCGCTGGCAACACCGTTTTCTGTAGCCCAAACAACCATATCTTTGTGCCAATCTCCTGCAGCTACATCGCTGAACTTGCTTTCTTTCTCTACTTTAGGAGAACCTGCAAGTCTGTATAATATTCCTGCAATCATGCCACGACTTACTGTCTGGTTAGGGCTGAACTTGTTAGCTTCTGTTCCAAGCATCAATTTTTTATCTGCAACAAACTCAACATCCTTTTCGTACCATACACCTGTGTTCACATCAGCAAACTTTGATGCTGTCGGTTTGCTTTCAGAGTCTTTCTTGTCTGTATCTTTTTTATCTGCGTCTTTCTTATCTGTTGCCGCTTCATCTTTCTTTGTAGGGTTTGAAGGGAACAGAATAAATCCACCGCCGCCCGCAGCCTTTTTAACTACAGTATATTTTGCCTTTTTAGCGCTGTCTACTGCATATTCATAATTAGCAGCATCCGCACCCTCAAGCACTGAAGCTGTTACATTCACTTCTTTGTTTTCTATCAACTGAGCTGTGTCAGGTTTTGCTTCCAATGTTACTTTAACATTTACTGTGTCATTTCCAACTTTAAATCCTGCCGGTAAAGCTACTGCATATTCTGTAGCTGAAGCAGCACCCTGAGTAAGCTTAGGCAACTCAAGTACCACATCTTTTAAATCAACAGGTTTCTTTGATATAGTTAACTGACCGTTTTCAAATGTCGGCTCATAGTTTTTCCATAGTGGAGTCTGAGCCTGAGGGTCTGACACTTCCTCTTTGTATGGAGTAATTGTCTTATTTCCCTCTGTTACTTTTGATGTACTTGTAGCGTTAGTTCTGAACTTTACATCATGAAGCAAATCCTCATCGTGACGAGAAGGGTCGATAGTGCCTTCCACAGTTGCCGTGAAATCGTTTGGCACTGCCGCACCGTAAACCATCTGAGCATCATTTGCCTTTATCTTAATCTGCTTCTTAAGAACATTGAAGTCCACCTTAGAACTCTTCTCACCTACTTTTGCAATCAATTCATATCTACCTGCAAAAGGTTTTTCCTGTCCCGCACTTTTTACCTCTATTTCAATCTGGTCTTCACTGTCTTTAATAAACCATTTTACATGTTCTTTTGCTACATGCTTGGCTCCTGCAGTCGCAAAATTCACTGTGATGTTATCAGGTAACACCTTTTCATAAATATCCTTTAATGTTTCGCCATATGTTATACTTGCCACCTTTACTGCAATATCCCCAACAGAAACCACTTCATCAGGAACATTCTGAGTAACGTTAACCTTTGTAACTGATGATACAACACCTCCATCTTTCAATGTGTAGTTGGCTGCCTTATCACCTTTCAATGTAGCTGTCGCTACAACAGCTTTATCATTACCCTCTGTAAGATCCTGATATGTACCTGTCAAGCTTAGTTTAATATCATCCCCGTTAACGATGTCATCTGTTTTATAACCCACTTCACCATCCGACGCCTGCTTGCTCACTTCAACATTTGCGAATGCTGCCTGTGTCTGAGGAGTGATGTCAGGCATTCTTACTTTGCTTATAGTAACTTCTTTAGGGTTTACTGTAACTTTTCCTGTCATATCGCCTTCAAAAGTATAGTTTGTTGCTGTGCCTGTCACAGTAATAGGATATCCTTCAGCTTTTACAGGTGCTGTAGCTGCAAAACCGTCTGAAGCCACGCTAGGAGCAGTATATCCGTCTGCATTATCTGCATTTTCCCCTAATGCAAATCCGCTAACCTCTACAGTAGGAACCTGTGCAGCTTCTCCATATGTTTTTGTAATTTCTTTGTTGGACAATCTTACATTAAGTTTGCCCTTTTCAATTACTATTTCCGGGCCGTTATCAGACATAACACCCGGGCTGGCAATGCTGCGAGCTTTCACCGTAAATGTACCTGCCGGAACCTTTCTGTTTGAATGTAAATCAAGTACAGTCGGAGTAGCATACCCCGGTCCTGTAATCACCCACTCAACATTATCCGGTCCTATAGTTGTAGGAGTACCTCCTACAGCAGTCGCATTAATTCTCTGGTAATTTGTATAAGCAAATATAACAACCTGCTGCTCTAAAAGTGCTCCATATATGTAGTCTTTATCTTCAGCGGTTTGTACCTTTTTACTTTCCAATGTGATTGATTCTAGAGGCTCATTTACAGTTATTCCACCCAATTCAATCAATTCTTTAAAGCTATCTTTCTGGTAATAAGCATATAAAACCTTCTTATCAATCTCCTTTGTCACAGTATATGGAGATGTGAATTGCTTAAGCTTCTGATCATTAGTTATATCATCTGCAGTAACACTATCATCCCCCACATAAAAAGCTGTAGGCTGTTCTTCTCTAGGTTCTCCGGTAGCATACTGTACCTTAACCTTAAGTTCTGCCAATCCTTGCAAAGGCTGATTCAGAATTGCACGGTTAAGACCTTGCAGAGATGCAGTCACTTGAACCGGTTGTTCGCCGTCTGCGAACACACTTGCCGGCACCATAGACAATACCAGTGCAAGTGTCATGAAATAAGCTAAAATTTTTCTCTTCATTTCTTTAATTCCTTTCCTCTTATACTTTCATAATAAACGATATAAACCCTTGCACACAGCAGCCAAAAATTTATATCTCCTTAATATATTATTAAGTAGATTATATAATACCCATACTCACTTTGCAATTAACTAATGCTCTTTTAATATTTTCGTAACATTTAATAAACCCTGTGATACTTCCAATAACTCTTGTTACTGTCCATTATCACGTACACATCGCACTCCTCTGTTTTCCCGTTTCGATACTCCGAAACAAATTTCACTCTCACCGCTTCCGGTGTTTGTACACCCCATCTTCCCATCATTTTTTTGTTCCATAATGTTCCGCTGTAAGTGTCACCGGAAATGCTTTTCAGAGTTGTCTTCAACTCGTCATCGCCATGTATCTTTGCGTAGACACGATCCGGCTTCCCTTTTACCTTGGCTTCCAGTCTCAGTTCCTCGCCTGACCAGAACACATTATAATAACGTGGTCTCGGCTTTTTCTTTTTCAAGTAACTGTCAATTCCTATACTGTCATCATACGCTTTTTTGAAGAGCCTTTGATTATATTTTTTTCGGTTTTCATTCCATTTGTCTACATGGTGGACCTCCCCCGCAATACCTGTTCCCACAGTTTCCGGTGCCACAGGAATCTCAGGTTCTTTCATATCTCCGTCCACATAAAACACTATTTCAGCCTTGTTGCTCTCCTTATCGTACTTAGGAACCCCCGTGCTGTCTATCTGCCAATGCGTCAAAGTATATTTCCCCTCATCGTGGAATCTTTCTATCGGTCTCTTCAATATTACGCCGTTATATGTCGTAAATTTCGGCTTCTTTATACCTGTTTTCGGTTCGTACACATATTTCCAAAAAGCCGCCTTACTTTTATCATTTTCAAAATCACTGTATTTAATATTCAGTTTGACCGTTTCTCCCTTGGCAAATGTCAATTTCCTTGAATTTTTATCATCAGGTTCCGTTCCATGTGGCACGGGCGAGCCGTCTTCGGTCATCTTTCCTCCTATTTCCTGAATAAGCGCTTTCATTTTCTGTGATTTAATAGGCACCTTTCCACCTGCTCCTAAATGCTCCTGCATGGCTTCAATGATTCTTTTTGCATCTATTTCTACACCGTTTCCATATCTCAAATATTGTTTTTTAAGTTGTGTTCTATCCTGATGCTTGCTTCTTTCCCATCCATAAGTATAGTGAGACAGATGCCCTGAAACAGCGTCATTCTTTCCGAACGTCAGCATCAGCATGCCCGGAGCCTTTTTTAAGTGTTCCTGAAACTTATGTACCCCCTTAAATTCAGCAGATTTATCTACAATACTTCCATACTCGTTCAATCCCAGCAGGTAAAAATAGCTCATAATCTGCTCGTACTCGGAGAGATAATCGGAAAACATCAAATACGCCCCATACATGAAATATGGCTTGCCCTTGACGACTATTCCCATACAATTGTTAATATCCATTTTCGGGAATTTTTCGTGTCCCCTCACTTTTGCTGACGGCATTCCGGTATCTACGTTTGTAATACCCATCTTGCTTCTATCATCATAAAAAACCATAGTTGCAACATAGCGAACCGCTCCGCTTTCGTCCGTTGCCGGAGAAAAATTGGCACTGTCTCCATAATACATATCAATAGGTGTAGCAATGTTATTATCCTCTGCCATAATCAGATATCTTTCTTGCCATCCCGGTACGGATATCTGCATGAAAACTTTCCCATCCGCATCTATTTCACTCTTTTCGATTTGATAAGGGTGCTTATTTAATTTTTCTTTCAAATTTTCTATTTCATAATTCCTGAATCCGTACTTATTACCGAGGCTGCCGCCACTTTCTACAGGCCCGCCTACCACGATTTTTTGCTTGGTAATATTCCCTGTATCTTTATATAAGATACACCTATACCTTTCTCCATTCTCCGTCTTTACATATTGCAGTGTTCCTCTCACCGGATGAATTGAGTCTACATCCGTATCAAGAATGTTCATCTCACCGTTCTGCTTATTTATCTGCATTAAATTCTTTCTTGAAACCGTGTATATGTATTTCCAATTGCCATAACTCAATTCTCCCAAACTGTGCGGCACTTCTCCCAGTTTCTGGCCGTTTTCTTTATTAATCAAAACAGTTCTATCTCGTGTCGTCTTGTTATCTCCACGATAAATCAGATAAAGCATCTCATCCTCATTATCTTGACCGAGTGCGAACGGCAATCCATCACGTACAGTATATGTAAACCTGATTTTTTTAGTCGCCGGCTCCATAGCTGTCAGAACAACAGGTCCATGTGCTTTATGACCGACACCCGTTCCGCTCCATGAATATTTCACAGTATATATCGTTCTTCTGTCAATCATTGAGCTGCCCCGTTCAATGCCGTAGTCCAGCCCTTCCTTACCATACGGCACAATACTCTGTGCATCCAAATTTTTTACATCCTGTTTCTTCACCGAGTCCTCATCAGGTCCGTCGGTATCCTGCCGGAGCATATTGTTAACCGCCCCCTCAAACACACGCATTACATTTATCGCAGTCTCTATTCCATATTCGCTCATTATATCTGCGAATTTATTTTTATAGGCGGACACTTTTTCGCTCTCATCCTGCGAGTCTGCCAAAACAAGAAGATTTTTTCTCTCAAGCTTAACCGGTTGCAACCCTACTCTTGGAGCCTTATTATCGACTTCAATTTCTTTTGTAGCCTCTGCGCTTAAAATGTCACTCGGGCTTATATACTCCTCAAGCGTTTCATCCTGCCACTTGTCCTTAACTACCAGTTTCACGGACGCTCTGCCTACTTTGTTTCTTTTAATTGCCACTTTTTGGTTGGTTCCGAAACTGAGATTTTCAATTCCGGTCATACCGTTATCCATACTCCAGCTGCGTTCCGTCTGATCCCCGTCATCCGATGCCCCCGCATCTTCAAGCATTATTTTCGCATCTCCGCCGCCCTGACTTCTAAAATATGTTTCATTTCCTTTAATTCTAGCAACGGGCGGTAAATCCGGTTTAATTACAAACTGTACGGATTCCGTATGACTTTTTCCGTTAACATCCTTAGCATATATCGTATATCTATAATTAGCTATATTATTGATTCCAACAACTTCCGGCTTACTTAAAAATTTAAAATCAAAAGTCGTCGTACTGCCATCAAACGATTTCTCAAGCAACTCCATATTACGCATCTTTATATGCTTTGTGTTTTTTCCCTGCTCGATAGCATCTCCTTTGAATTTCTTTTTTATCTTCTCTCCGTTATCAAGATTTTCGACAATTACCTCCATGCTTTCAAGCGGTGAATCTATAGCGGTATGAGCAACGATTCTCATACTCAATGCTCTATTTTGTTTTTTTGCACCCGAAAGAAACCCCTCAACAAAAGGAGTCGGTCGAATATCTATATGCTTTTTGTCTTTGTATCTCCTACCGTCATACTGTTCTACATTCAAGTCAACATATTCTCTACCGGGATTTTCAAAAATAAATTTCGTCCGGACTCTATCCCTAAGCACTACCTTGTTTTGCCCTGATGCATTCATCTTTGCGCTTCCATATCCCAGCGAATAAAACATATCCGCACTGTATGTCTTTTTGTTCACCTTAAATATAGATCTGTCTAAAGCAGTAACAGTCTGCCCCGCATATGCAATCTTTGGGAGCACCAGTCTTGCCTCTCCTTCAAGTTCGGGCTTTTCCTCCTGCTGCTTCCGTTCTTCTTTTTCAGGCTTTATTTTATACTTTATTATATATGGCATAAAATACATGTAACCCTGAACATCCTGATGTTTTTCTATAAGCTCCAAATACTCTCTCAGGTCTCTATTCCCCTCAAGAAGCTTCATCGTCTCCTGAAGTCCCTCTTTCGTGCTCTGTTTCTCAGACAAATCATATATGTCTTTTTGCGGCGAAAGAACACATTGGTACCTGTATGAAACTTCCCCATCTTCGCTGACTCCGCCTGTCAGTTCTCCTTGTATTCCTGACGCCGAAAATCTGCCGTATCTGTCATCATATACATCAGTATGCAAATATGCTCCCTCTATATTTTCCAGCTTGCCCAAATCCGTTATCCCGTATGTGTAAGGTAAAAACTCCACATCCTTAGCACCCTTACCTAATTTTGTGGAAGTTTCTCTCACATACACATCATTCGGTTTCAATGGTTTCCAATTCCATAATCCTTGATTATTTTTAGAACCCCATATGAAAATAACTGCTGTAATCAGTTTATGTCTTGTCACATAACCTTCATCTTTGCTACTATCTTTGCTACCTATCTGCCCATATGCGTTTAAACTTGTCAACATGAGCATACAAACTGTCAATATCAGCACGCACCCTGATGTTAACAGTCTTTTTTGCATAATCTGTTTTCTTTACCTCTTTACCAATTTTCTTTGGCTCTCCAAAACTTGCCTGTATCTATAATGCGGTTTAATACTACTGCCATTTCCGCTCTCGTTATATTTCCGTCAAGATTCACTTCGCCTTTTTCATTACCCTTAATTATCCCTATGTCATAGGAGCGCAAAGTCGCCATTTCCTCAGGGTCTCCTTCTTTTAAATCCTTTATCTTCGATCTTATTTCATCAAACTTTTTCTTGTTTTCTTCATTCATTTCCAGCTTTCCATATTGTCTGCCTAAAATTATGACCATACTTCTTCTTGTTGCAGGCTTGTCCCACATTTCTTTCTTGGTTATCTCTTCCGGCAAAACTCCCTTTTCCATCCCCTTTTCAAAGTATGGTAAAAACCATCCTTTCTCTTTGATAAGTGCTTTGCCCGGAAAATAAACGTAACATACATCTATCATAAATTTTATCAGTTCATCATTTCTTACCAATTGGTCAGGTCTGCATGTCCCGTCGGGATAGCCCCTCATGGCATGTGCGCTATATGCATTATATATATCACGCTCTGCCCAATGTCCTTTTTTCAAGTCAGTAAAAGGTTTCAAATCATTTTTAGGAACGACCTCATCCGCATACGAATTCACGGTAACCCCAAGCATTTCAAATGCTGATGCAAAAATAAAAATAAATGCCATAAACAATGCTGTTCTACCGCTTCTTTTTAATTTTAACTTATACATTTTCTTACCTCCCTGTCACCTTACTCTTATGGTATATATTTCCATTATAGGGCTGTGGCACCCAGTTGTCAAGCATAAAAAAACCTTCCATGAAATTTCATGAAAGGGTTTTAACTATCTTGCTTCTCTATATCAGCTATTCCTGTCTACTGTCTTCATCTCTTTTTTATTTCCGATTTTTTTACTCCTCTGCTCCAATATATAATATATATCTCCAATTGCTATGTTCGATTCTTGCATCATTACCATCGTATGATAAATCAAATCGCAAATCTCATTCTCCAAATCACTTTTATCGTCCTTATCGGCAGTCTTTTGATATTCCTTTGCAGCGATTACCATCTCCGTGCACTCTTCACCGCATTTCTTTAATATTTTATCGAGACCTTTTTCAAACAGGTAGCACGTATACGAACCCTCTTGAGGGTTTTTTCTTCTATCTGCAACGGTATCGTAAAGACGAGTCAAAATATCATCTTCCTTATAGAAACATGTTCTGTTTCCTGTATGACATGCAGGTCCTGTCTGCTCGACTTTCACAAGAAATGTATCATTGTCGCAATCCGGTGTAATGCTTACAACTCTTTGCACATGCCCGGAAGTTTCTCCCTTATTCCATAACTGCCTTCTGGATCTGCTGTAAAACCATGTGTACCCTGTTTCCAGTGTTTTTTGCAGGCTTTCCTCATTCATATATGCCAACATCAAAACATCTCCTGTTTCAACATCCTGCACTATAGCCGGCACCAATTCCTGTTTTGTAAAGTATAAACCTATATCTTCGGAAAGTTCTCTGTTCTGCTCTATTACTCCCATTTTATCAACATGCCAAGTGCCTCAAAACACTTCGCCCCTCCTTTCATATCTCGCTAAAGTCTGACTTCTATTCCATTATTCCTTAAATATTTTTTTACGTCTGTTACTGTCATTTCACCATAGTGAAAAACTGACGCTGCAAGAGCCGCATCCGCCCCGGTTTTCTTAAACACCTCAAGAAAATCTTCCATTTTGCCGCATCCGCCGGATGCAATTACAGGCACATTCACCTCTCTTAAAACGGTGTTTAACATATCCAAATCGAAGCCGTTCTTCGTTCCGTCCGCATCCATAGATGTCAATAAGATTTCTCCTGCTCCCAGGCTCACCCCTTTTTTTACCCAGTCGACAAGATCCATTCCGGTGTCCACTCTGCCACCGTTAACATATACTGAATATCCCATATCAGGTCTCTGCTTGGCATCTATAGCCAGTACCACGCACTGATTTCCGAATTTTTTCGCTGCCTCTTGAATCAACATGGGATTTTTTACGGCAGCAGAATTCACAGATACCTTGTCCGACCCTGAAAGTAAAAGAGTTCTGAAATCCTCAATGCTCCTTATTCCTCCGCCTACCGTCAGCGGAACAAAAACGTTTTTCGCTGTATTTTTCACCACATCCACCATGGTATCTCTTCCCTCGTGTGTAGCTGTGATATCCAAAAACACGATTTCATCTGCCAATTGCTTATTATATTCTATCGCACATTGAGTGGCGTCTCCGACATCTTTCAAATCAAGAAAATTTATGCCTTTTACCACTTTTCCCTCTTTTACGTCAAGGCATGGTATTATCCTCTTTGTAGGCACTCTATTCACCTCCCGCTTAGTGCTGCATCATTTAATTTCCGCAAATTTTTGTAATATCCTGATTCCTGCTTCTCCGCTTTTTTCAGGATGAAACTGACAGCCGAACACATTGTCTTTCCAAACAAGTCCCGGTATCTTCTGCCCATAGTAGCCATACAGCCCTATATTCTCATCTCGCATAACCGCCTTATAGGAATGCACGAAATAAAAATATTCTCCATCTTCCACACCTCTTGTAATCGGGCAAGTCTCACTCATTTTATACGTTTTACACCATCCTATATGCGGTATTTTTATGTCAGATTTCTCTTTAAGCATTTCAACTCTTCCCTCTATCAGTCCGAGTCCATCCGTCTCGCCATATTCATAACTTTTTTCAAACAAAAGTTGCATGCCTAGACATATTCCCATTATATATTTTTCTTTTGCCTGACTTCTGATAATATCATCCAATCCGCTTTCTTTTAAAATTTTCATTGCATCGGGGAAAGCCCCCACACCGGGAAGTATAAGTCTGTCCGCCTCCTTAATCTCGTTCTCCGTCCTTATTATACTCGAATCTACTGACAGATAATCCAAGGCATTTTTAATGCTGAAAAGGTTCCCTACACCATAATCGATTATACCTATCATTACAGCACTCCCTTTGAAGACAAAATTTCTCCGTTTTCTCTAAGCTTTTTTGCAATTTTAAAAGCGTGTGCAAAAGCCTTAAATAATGCTTCTATTTTGTGGTGATCATTTTTTCCGTAAAGCACTTTAAGATGTAACGTGATTCCTGCGTTCGTGCTCACCGCCCTGAAAAATTCTTCAACCATCTGCGTCTCCATGCTCCCGCAATACTGGTGTTCAAATTCCCCATCAAAAACTTGAAAGGCTCTTCCGCTTATATCCATGTGGCATGACGCAAGTGCTTCATCCATCGGGCAAAAGAAACTGCCATATCGTTCTATGCTCCCGGATTCCTGCAGCGCTCTCTTAATTGCCTGCCCCAAAACTATGCCTACATCCTCAACAGTGTGATGCGTGTCCACATCCAAATCTCCTGTAGCCTTAACATCAAGATCCACTCCTGCATGTACTGCAAAAGCACACAACATGTGATTAAAATATCCGATGCCGGTTTCAATATTACTTATACCGCTACCGTCCAAGTTTATTTTTAAATCTATGTCCGTTTCTTTCGTCTTTCTGCTTATAATCGATTTTCTCAGCATTGTCATACCTCCTGTTCCGCCTGTGCTTTACGAATGGTTATTGCCGCCTTATGTGCAAAAAGCCCCTCTTTATCAGCAATACTTTCTATATAGAAACTGTCTTTTTCCAGCTGCTCTTTTGTATAATATGTATACTCCATTTTTTTGATAAAGTCGTCCACGCCCAGAGGAGATGCGAAACGAGCGGTCCCCCCGGTCGGCAATACATGATTTGTCCCTGAAAAATAATCCCCCAGAGGTTCCGGCGAATATTCGCCTAAGAAAACAGCTCCTGCATTTTTTATTCTATCAAGATACTGTATAGGATTATCAAGCATAATCTCCAAGTGTTCAGGTGCGATTTCATTTGCCAGGTCCAGCATCTCCGCTATATCTTCACATACTATTATCCCTCCGAATGTGTTGATGCTTTCTTCTATAATCGTGTTTCTCTCCGATGTCCCCATTTGTTTTTTGACAGCCCGCGACACATTGTTTGCCTGCTCTATACTGTCTGTCAACAAAATTGCTGCGGCATTCGCATCATGCTCCGCCTGACTCAGCAAATCCGCTGCAATATAGTCGGGATTTGCATTATCGTCCGCCAGCACAAGTATTTCACTCGGTCCTGCTATCATGTCTATATCAATGACCCCGTAGAGCATCCTTTTTGCCTCTGCCACGAATGCGTTGCCCGGCCCTACCACCTTATCAACTTTCGGTACACTTTCCGTTCCGAAAGCTACAGCTGCCACCGCCTGTGCTCCGCCTATCAAATAAACTTTGTCCACCCCGGCAATATATCCTGCCGTCAAAATATCTTCATTAGCCTTTCCCTCTGACGTCGCAGGAGTAATCATTATTATTTCTTCCACTTCCGCAATTTTAGCAGGAATCGTATTCATAAGTACTGTCGACGGATAAGCCGCTTTACCCCCGGGAACATACACTGCCACCCTTGATAATCCTCGTATCGCCTGACCCAGCACCACTCCCGAGTCTTTCCTTATTTCGTACCCTTCGGTTTTTTGCTTAATATGATACTGCCAAATGTTTTCTTTAGCCCTTTCCAAGGCTGTTTTCAAACCCTTGTCCGCCTTGTCATAAGCTGCTTTCATATCATTTCTATCCCAAATCAGCTTCTCCGGAAATCTAGCGTCGAATTTTTCGGTATACTTTCTGACAGCCTCGTCTCCACTGAATTTAACGTCATCCACAATACTCCTTACAGTGCCTATTATCCCCTCATCCGTGCTGCTTCTGCCGCTTAGAATTTTCTTTAAAAACTCCTGCGCCTCTTTTATTCCGTTATAAATCTTCATAATTATCTCATTCCCTTTTCCAAGTTTTCGAGAAGATCGTGGACCTCATCTTTTCTCATTTTCATGCTTGCTATATTTACTATCACTCTCGCTGAAATATCTCTTATGTATTCCTTAACTTCCAGCCCATTTTCCCTCAAGGTGGTTCCCGTTTCGACTATATCAACTATGGCATCTGCCAGTGACAGCAGCGGTGCCAACTCCACCGAGCCCTCTATTTTTATAATCTCAACATCAATGCCCTTATCGTTAAAGTATTTTTTTGCCACGTTAGGATATTTTGTTGCAATACGTTTCGTATTATATCCTGCATAAAAATCCTTGCCTTTCTCGGTTGCGAGTGCGAAGTCGCACTTGCCTACTCCCAAATCCATAATCTCGTAGAACGTGCCTCCGTTTTCCACTATGGTGTCCTTGCCTACAACCCCAAGATCACAAACCCCATGTTCAACATATGTTATTACATCCGGAGCCTTCGCAAGTACTACTTCAAGGCTCCCATCGCCTATCGGCAATAGAAGTTTTCTGCCTTTTTCAAGCAAGGAGCTTACATCATACCCTGCCTTTTCCAACATCTGCGTAACTTGCTTTTCCAGGCGCCCTTTCGTAAGCGCTATTCTTAAAACCTTATTTTTATTATCGGCATTGCTGTTCTTATTAATCGAGGCTGCAAGCAATTTGTCGGTATTCACTGCAAAACCTACAGCACATACATTTTCTCCCATACTTCTGTACAGTCTGTCATATCTTCCTCCGGAGATTACAGGTTCCCCTACGTTAGCTGCATATCCGTTAAAAATCAAGCCTGTGTAGTAGTTTACCTTGTTTACCAGTCCCAAGTCCATGTAGACATGTTCTCCATATCCGTCCTCTGCCAAGCTTTCCTGTAGACCTCGTAAATACTCGATTCTATCCAATAAGGTCTTATCATAGTCGTTCAGCAGCTTCTCCATTTCCTCAAGAACTTCCATCCCCCCGAACATTCTCGGCAAATTCATCACAATATTCGCACCCTTTTTATCATCAAATTTCTCAAGCTCATCTTTTAGTGCGGCATAGTTTTTTGATAATACGAGCGAATAAATATTGTCTCTCTCTACATTATCAGCACCGATTTTATCCAAGAGTTTATTGAAAATCTCTATATCGCCTATTTCCAATCTGTAATCCGAAAGCCCTGCACTTTTCATCACATCTACTGCAAGTTTCAACACCTCCGCCTCGGACTTGCCGGCATCAACATCTATCTTCTCGACACCCATCTGCATTATTTCATTCGTTCTGCCCTTTAGCGCCATTTCATGTCTATACACAGGCTGATTATAGTATATTTTAAGCGGCAAATCACACACTCCCGCTCTCGCCGAAATCATTCTTGCTATAGGTATAGTCGAATCCGGTCTCATAACCAGTATTTTCCCTTTGCCGTCTTCCGTTTTATACAAATTCTCCTGATTAAACCTGCTTTCATTTTCCGAAAAAACGTCAAAGAATTCTATGCCCGGTGTCATTACTTCGCCATATCCCGCACTCTCAAAAACTTGCTTCAATTTATCTTCTATGTCTCTTATTTTCTTTGTTTGTGAGAACATATAATCCTTTGTTCCCTCCGGAGTCATCAGTGCTCTTTCATTTTTTTTCATCTTCTGCCTCTTTCTTATCCAAAATGTAGAGTTTATATTGTCCAATACTATATCACTTTAGAGTACTAAAGTCAACGCCTAACGAAAAATAATTATTATTATGTCGATTTCTAAATCTCATCATATGCAATAACTTTTCCGTCTTCTATTATCAAGCTGTACCCTCTTCCGGGTTCAGGCTGCCATTCGTAAATATTAGGTGCGTCCGGCGAAAAGTATCTGTTCATAATCGTGGAAATCACCCCTCCATGGCACACTACTATAGCAGGTTGTTCATCCATGCTCTCCATAAGTATGTCAAACTGCTCCAATACTCTTGTTTGAAAATTTTTAGGACTCTCTCCCCCCGGCGGAGCTGTTTCTCCCGATATATCTCCTATCCATCTCCTGTAAAGCTCAAGGTCTTTCAGGTCTTCATGTGTTTTCATTTCATATTCGCCAAAATCATACTCCTTAAAGCCCTCAAGTACATCATGCTTGGGCTCATTCACCGGCTCTACTTCCATCCCTCTTCTATTACCGTATATTATGGCAAAGGTCTGCTCCGTACGATACATTCCCGTGGTAAAAAGCCTTGCTCCCTCCGGGCTTGGATAGATTTCCTCATCACAGTTTTCTTCCAGCTCATATATTCCCATAGCGGTAAGCGGTATATCGGATGCACCATAATAGCATCTGGCTAAATTACCTTCTGTTTGACCATGTCTTATCATATGTATTCTGGCAATTTTTTTATTCACCTGAATCCCCTCCAAACTTACGATTTTTTATATAAACAATTTTTATGATTCGCATGTTGTGTTATACTATTAATATAGCAATTATCACATTTTTCAACATGTAATTTTGATTAAAGCTATTTTATCAAATATACGAAAAAAAATCGACTGATTGTTTAAATATATCAATTTATATTATGGAGGAAACATGAAAAAAACGCACTCTACACTATTTGGTAATCTACTTTTGCTTATCACAGCTTTAATATGGGGATCTTCATTTGTTTCTCAACGTGTCAGCATGAAACACATTGACCCTTTTACTTTCTTGGCAAGCCGAAGCTTTTTGGCAGTCATTTTTTTAATTGCCATAATCCTTATAAAATCGAAATTTACCCTTCCATCTCTTGAAACCTCAAGCAATAATGACGACAATCCTCGTGCCTACTCACTGTGGAAAGGGGGCACCATCTGTGGATTTTTCATGTTCCTCGGAGCATCGATACAGCAAGTGGGTATGGTTCACACAACGGCATCCAAAGCCGGATTTATCACTGCCATATACGTTATTTTTGTTCCGATAATAGGAATATTTTTGAAACATAAAATAAAAAAACAAGTGTGGTTCTCTGTTATTCTGGTTTCAATAGGGCTTTATCTTCTGTGTGTTACCGAGTCTTTCTCAATAAACAACAGTGATTTGCTTGTTCTGATAGGTTCTGTGTTCTGGTCATTCCAAATTTTGGTTGTTGATTATTACTCTCCACACGTGGATTGTGTAAAGCTTTCATGCATCCAGTTTACTGTTTGTCTCGTGCTTTCCACCATAGTAGCTTTCATAGTCGAAACTCCTGAACTCACAGGCATTTTAGCATGCGGTCGCCACATCGTCTATGCAGGTATCTTTGCTTCAGGCGTTGGATTCACACTGCAAATGATAGGTCAAAAATTCGCAAAAGCTGCGATAGCTTCCATAATCATGAGTATGGAATCCGTCTTCGCTGCCCTTTCAGGTGTACTGTTAATAGGAGAAATTTTGAGCATCAGAGAGATCTGCGGCTCTCTTCTTGTGTTATCTGCCATAATAATAGCCCAAGTAAGCATCCCTTCTTTGAAAACCATCAGGACGACCCACCTGGGCAAACAGTACAAAAAATAATCTTTATTATTTTTATGTATTTTAAATTTTTTTATTAAATCATGTTTCACGAGTTAAGACATGAGCTCGCATATTGCGTTTGAAAATTCCACCGGATTTTCGGGCAGAACACCCTCTATCAACAAAGCTTGATTAAACAAAATGTTTGAGTACAGCTTGACCTTGTCAACATCTCCGGAATCAAAAACTTTTTTAATTTTTTTCAACACCTCGTGATTTTGATTGATTTCTAACGTTTTTTGAGCAGAGACCTTTTCTTCCGACGTAGGCATAGAATTTATAACCTTTTCCATCTCTATGGAAAGTCCTCCGTCCGTGCTGAGGCAAACCGGATGAGATTTCAATCTTTCCGACAGCTTTACCTCTTTCACCTTATCATCCAAAGAATGCTTCATGAAGTCCAAAAGTTCTTTAAACTCTTCTTCATTTTTTTTGATTCTTTCCTTTTCCTCATCTGTCGCTTCTATGCCCAAATCCCCATCTGAAACGGACTTGAATTCTTTATTATCATAGTCCATCATCATCCTTAATGCGAACTCATCCACATTATCCGTCAAATAAAGTATCTCAAAGCCCTTTTCTTTAAGCAATTCAGTCTGTGGCATTCCATCTATCTTTTCAATATTCTCACCTACAGCAAAATAAATATGTTTCTGGTCCTCTTTCATTCTCTGAACATATTCAGCAAAAGTTACCTGCTTTTTCTCCTTTGATGAATAAAACAACAGCAAATCCTGAAGCAACTCTTTCTTCTGCCCGTAATCATTATAAATACCGAACTTCAAGGTCATACCGAAGCTCTTATAAAACTCTTCATATTTTTCTCTATCCTTATTCAGTAAATCCAAAAGTTCACTTTGAATCTTCTTTTCCAGCCTCTTTGCAATAGCCTTAAGCTGCCTATCATGCTGCAATATTTCTCTGGAAATATTTAATGACAAGTCCTGTGAGTCCACCAAACCTTTCACAAACCCGAAGCAGTCCGGCAGTAACTCCGAACAACTGTCCATTATCATTACACCGCTTGAATAAAGCTTCAAACCCTTCTTATAGTCCTTCATATAATAATCGTATGGTTGATTTTTAGGAACAAACATAAGTGCCGTATAGCTGCTTACACCTTCTACGCTTGTGTGAATAACTTTTGCCGGTTCCGTAAAATCGAAAAACTTCTCTCTATAAAAATTATTATATTCTTCCGCTGATATCTCGCTCTTATTTTTCTTCCACAAAGGCACCATACTGTTAAGTACAGTCTCTTCCATTACCTTTTCAGGCTCCTTGTTTTCATCATAATCTCCGGCTCCTGTCGCCTTGTATTTTTCCATCATCATGACAATAGGGTACCTGATATAATCGGAATATTTTTTTACGAGCCCGCTTATTGTATACCTGTCCAGATACTTATCAAAATCTTCCTCCTCTGTAGATGGCTTTATGTGCAAAATGACCGTTGATCCTTCCGTCTCCCTTTCACCTTCTTGTACAGTAAATCCATCCGCACCTTCCGACTCCCACACATACGCCTCTTCACTTCCATAAGACTTTGAAATAACCGTCACCTTGTCTGCCACCATAAACGCGGAATAAAATCCCACTCCAAACTGCCCGATTATATCTATATCTTCCATTGCCTTTCTCTCTTCATCACTCTGTTTATCCTGATTCTTAAATGATAAAGACCCGCTTTTTGCAATGGTTCCAAGATTTTTTTCAAGCTCATCCTTCGTCATCCCCATGCCGTTATCGCTTATCGACAATATACGTTTTTCCTTGTCTGTATCAATTTTTATAAAAAAATCTTCTCTAGATAATCCCGTCTTATTTTCCGTCAACTGATGATAATAAAGCTTATCTATAGCATCGCTGGCATTTGATATCAATTCCCTTAAAAAAATCTCATTATGTGTGTAAATCGAATTTATCATCATATCCAAAAGTCTTTTGGATTCTGCTTTAAATGCTTTCTTCGCCATTTTTCCCCTCCATCGGCATTTTTTATTGAATATATACCGGAATCATATACTGACTATTCCCCGGATTTTTTGACAAATAAGAAGTAAATGCCCATAACAAACGACACCGCCGCAATTATATATATGATCGCATTTGACGACATCTGATTGCTGCTACATGTACCTATTGCTATAAACAAAAATGAAAACAATATTGAAAGTACTCCACAAAGTTGATTCATTTTCTACATCCCCCCTAATTATGTCGGCATTTTATTTTATAGCCTCTACTGCTTTTATGGCATCTTCCAAATAGCTGCCCTTTACACTCTCTATCTTTCCTGCATCGACCAGCTGTGCGATTTCAGGGTCTATCGGTATTCTCCCTAATATCGGCAGTCCATAGCCCTCAGCTATGCTCTCAAGTTTGCTTTTACCGAAAACATTAATTTTTTCTCCGCAGTGCGGGCATGTCATATAGCTGAAATTTTCAACTATGCCTAAGATAGGCACTTCCATAAGTTCCGCCATCTTCACGGCTTTTCCTACTATCATCGAAACCAAATCCTGCGGCGATGTGACTATGATAATTCCATCCAGCGGCAACTGTTGAAATACAGTCAGTGTAACATCGCCTGTTCCCGGCGGCATATCAATGAACATAGTGTCAATATCTTTCCAAATAACCTCCGACCAGAACTGCTTTACCGCACTCGAAATGACAGGTCCTCTCCATACCACAGGGTCCGTTTCATTTTCTAAAAGCAAATTTACTGACATCACATCAATACCTGTTTCCGTGGATACAGGTATCAAAGCCTCTCCATTTGACTCCGCACCCTTTTTAAGTCCAAACGCCTTAGGTACGGAAGGTCCCGTAATATCTCCGTCCAGAATTGCCGTTCTGTATCCTTTCGCCCTATATTCTTTGGCTGTCAAACAGGTAACAAGCGATTTTCCCACTCCGCCTTTTCCGCTGACTATACCTATTACTTTCTTTACCGCACTGTCCTTGTGCAACTTTTCAATCAAATCTATCGGTTCTGTTCTGCTTGAACAAGATTCTCCGCAACTTTCACAATTATGTCCGCAATCACTCATTTTAGTAATTTCTCCTTCCACACCCGTAATGTCTTGCTATTTTTTCAAATTTAGGCATATCCACCCCAAGGGTTTTGCCCAATCTGACAGGTCTGAATATAAACCCGTCCATTTCATTATCTTTTCCCTCTGCTATGTCCTTTTGCATGCATGTTGTTGTCTTCGGAGGGATTTTTGCCAAAACTTTAAAACTGTCTCCTAAAAAATCTTCTCCAACATTTATATCCAAAGCACGACCTAAGCTTTTCATTTCCAAAATCAAATCCATAAACTCATCCCGTTCCTTACTGCCAACCGTTTGCAGGTCCGCAGCCGTGGCATCATGATAAGTCGTAACGGCAGAATACGCACAGTTAAAGGCATATTCTTTAAAACTCTCCAGTCTGATGTTTTCAGTAAAAATACACTTGATTCCCGAACTGCTTATATCTTCCGTTATCCTGCCCAAGTTCTCTATATCAACGAGATTTTTATTTCTCTCACCGTAGACTACAGTAAAATCATCACTGTACATTACACCCTTACCGGCCTCAAGTGTATCTGCTACAATAAACATATATCCGTCCAAAACACACGTATTAGGTAATTTCGCCTGTAGTTCTTCTCCTGCTCCATATACATTCACAAAAGTCACCACAACGGTATTACCGTCCGAAACTCTGTTAACTATATCTATTACACTTAGAAGAGAGTAATATTTGACACACACAAATATAACATCATATGTCCCTTCAATATCCTCCGGCGAATAAATATTTACACGTCTATATGATATTGTTTCTTTTCCTTTAACATCAAAACTGATACCGTTTTCCCTCACCGACTCCAAGGTCTTCCCTCTGGCAACAAATGAAACATTCAATCCGTTTTTCAGCAGGTGAGATCCCAATGCCAACCCCGTGCTCCCGGCACCTATAATTAAATAGTTAAGCATTTTATCTCCTTCTTACCACATCTCTTTATCCTCATTTTTTCTTTTGAACCGGTATTATAATCTTTGTGACATGCTCCGACACATTTTCCACATCCACAGGCGATATTATGAATTCTTCCGAAACTGCTCCGTTGATAGTATAGTTCATTTCGTTAATCCACTGTATTGCCTTGATATGAGTATTCACAATATTTGAATATGCTCCCACGTGTATTGCGGTCACTGCTAAAAATCCACCAAATTCACGGTAGCTGTCACATTCCTCTCTGGCATTCACCGGAACCCCGAACTCAACATCACAGTCACAGCCCAAGAACTGGTCAAGAGGTTTTGCATCATGATATGTCACAATTACCGGTCCCATAATAATACGTTTTCTCTTCTTTGCCAGCTCCTCAATTTCAATCCATCTGTCTACCGAAAACTCCGTGTTCTGATACTTATTCATCACTTTTCGCTGAACAAAAAGTTTCATTTTCGGCACAACTTCTACGGAGATATTTATATCTTCTCCTGTTTTAAGCGGCTGTACACCGTCCGTAATATTTGTTCCTCTTAAAATATCCAGACCTCTGTTCATCCTTTGGAGGAAATACTCTCCCTCCTCATATCTTTCCTGCAAATCTCTAATTTCATCAGAGATAGCATCAAGTTTCTGCCTGATAGATTTCTCAAGATGCTCCGTGTTATTGTCCAAGCAAAATTCTCTAATTTCCTTTAATGAAAACCCTAACATTCTCAATTTTTTCACTGTGGAAACAAGAATCATCTGCTCTTTTTCATAGTATCTGTAATTGCTATCTTTATCCCTGTATTTTGGCACAATCAATTTGATTTCGTCATAATATCTGAGTGTTTTTATGGGAACATTGCAGATACTTGACACTTCTCCAATGGAATATCTTTTTTCTCCACTCAAAGCTCTACCTCCATCAATCAAAAACTCTCCCTACATAAATCTGTAAGGAGAGTTATAACGTTCCAACTTGAGATAAATCCCCTCGTTAGATACTATAATTCAAAACTGCCGGTCTTGTCAATAGCTTCAATCATAGCCGGAATTACTTTGAATAAGTCACCAACTATACCATAATCACAAACGCTGAATATAGGAGCATTCGGATCTTTGTTTATAGCCACTATATATTTTGACTCGCCCATACCTGCCAAGTGCTGGATAGCTCCTGAAATACCGCAAGCAACATATAGTTCAGGTCTTACTGTAGTACCTGTCTGACCTACCTGATGAGCATGATCAATCCATCCTGCGTCGACAGCCGCTCTTGATGAACCTACTTCCGCACCCAACTTTTCAGCCAAAGCTTTAATAGTTTCAAATCCTTCAGGACCTTTAACTCCTCTTCCGCCTGATACGATAACGTTCGCATCGATAAGGTTTACAGCTTTTTTACCGCTCTTAACCACTTCCAACAATTCAACAGTGATATCCTCTTCTGTAAGCTTAGGAGTTACCACTTCCACTGAACATGAAGGTTTGTCAAGGTGCTCTGCCTTAGCCATTACTCCGGGTCTTACTGTTGACATCTGAGGTCTGTTCTTAGGGCAGATGATAGTAGCCATAAGGTTACCACCGAATGCAGGTCTTGTCTGAAGAATCTTTCCGTCTGTTTCGTCAAGTGCCAAACCTGTACAGTCCGCTACCAATCCTGTACCTACTCTTGCCGCTACTCTAGGTCCGATATCTCTACCGATCGAAGTAGCTCCAACCAACACGATTTCCGGCTTTCTTTCCAAAATTAAATCTGAAAGTGCCCTTGAATATCCATCTGTTGAGAACTTCGCAAGAAGCGGGTGCTCAAGGTAAATTGCCATATCCGCACCGTAGTAAGTCAATTTTTCAACTTCATCTTTTACATTGTATCCGGGGATAACAACTGCTACCTTTGTAGGTTTTTTTGCACTTGCAGCTAATTTTTTAGCTTCACCTATAAGCTCTATAGTTACCGGATGAATTTGACCTTCTCTCTGTTCACCCAGTACCCAAATATCTTTGTAATCATCAAGATTTATATTCTGGTTTACTTTTGCGTTACTCATTATACCTAACTCTCCTCCCTATTAAATAAGCTTTAAGTCTGCAAGGATATTTACAAGATTTGTAGCCTTTTCCTTGTCGTTCATTCCGCTAATAATTTCATTGTGCTTTTCCTTTACAGGAACGAATGATTTATATACGTTTGTAGGAGAGTTTTTAACACCAATCTGTGTCAAATCAACATCAAGTTCAGCATTTGAAAGAAGTGTTATTCTCTCTTCTCCATCTCCGTCGTAAGCATCGAAGATACCTGTGAATGATGGATATCTAGGAACGTTAAGCTCTTTGATAGCTGTTAATAGAACAGGCATCTTAGCCTTTAGCAAATAGTCACCTGTCTCTGTGTATCTTGTGATGATAACGCTGTCTCCCTCAATTTTCAATTCCTTAGTGTAAGTAATCTGTGGAAGATCCATAAACTCTGCAATTTCCGGTCCAACCTGTGCAGTATCTCCGTCGATAGCCTGTCTTCCGCAGAATACGATATCTACCGGATCCGACTTTGAAATATATTCTATCGCACCCTTTAATATCATAGCTGTAGCCCAAGTGTCCGATCCTCCGAACACTCTGTCGGATACCAAGTATGCTTCATCAGCTCCCATAGCCAATGCTTCTTTTAGAGCATTCTTTGCCTGTGGAGGTCCCATTGAAACAACCTTTACCTTACCGCCATGCTCATCTCTAATTTTTAATGCTTCTTCCAAAGCATTCTTATCATCAGGGTTTATGATACTAGGAACACCGTCTCTGATAAGAGTTCCTGTTTCCTGATTGATTCTTACTTCATTTGTATTTGGAACTTGCTTCATACATACAATTACGTTCATGTTTATCCCCCTATCCTATAGACCTAATACCGCTCTGGCAATTACTACTTTGTGTACTTCCGATGTACCCTCATAAATTTCAGTAATCTTAGCATCTCTGTACATTCTTTCAAGAGGATAATCTTTCATGTATCCGTAACCACCGTGAATCTGTAATGCAAGGTTAGTAACGAATCTTGCGTTTTCCGCCGCATTCATCTTAGCCATAGCCGCTTCTTTAGTATGAGGCTCTCCTGCATCATGCTTGTAAGCCGCACAATACACCAACCATTTAGCCGCTTCTGTTTTTGTCGCCATATCGGCAATATACCACTGTAGTCCCTGTAGAGCTGCAATAGGCTTACCGAACTGTACTCTTTCATGCATATATTTAACTGAAAGGTCTATAGCACCCTCAGCGATACCAAGTGCCTGAGCTGCCGCTCCGATTCTTGCACCGTCCAACGCCATCATAGCTATTTTGAATCCCTGACCTTCTTTTCCTACAAGATTTTCAGCCGGAACTCTGCAATCTTCAAATATAAGCTCAGCTGTTTCCGAACCTGCGATACCCATCTTATCTTCAATCTTACCGATAGAGAATCCCGGTGTACCCTTTTCAACGATAATAGCTGACATTCCCTTAAGTCCTTTTGTAGGATCTGTAAGAGCAAATATTGTCAAAATTTCAGCCTGTCCGCCTCCTGATATGAAACATTTTGTTCCGTTTAAAACATACTCATTTGTTTCAGGATCAAGTATAGCTGTAGTTCTTGCCGCACCCGCATCAGTACCTGCACCCGGCTCTGTCAATGCAAAAGCTGCCAATCCGCCGCCACTTGTAATTCTAGGCAAGAATTTTTTCTTCTGTTCTTCATTACCGAATTTATTTATTAACTGTGGTGTAATAAGATGAATTGAGATAATAGATGAAGATGCCATACATTTTTTAGCAAACTCTTCTACTACGATTACCTTCTCAATATCTCCGCCGCCTGAACCGCCGTACTCTCTAGGAACACCGATTCCTGCGTAGCCTGCCTCTACCATTTTTTCAAAACTTTCTCTCGGGAACCTATGCTCCAAGTCAAGCTCGGCAGCAATTGGCTCTAATTCATTTTCAGCAAACTGTGCTGCTACCTCTCTTAGCATCTGCTGTCCATCTGTAAATTTAAAATTCATAGAAATCCTCCATTAAATCTTCTGATACTTATAATTATTGCCTAGGGGAATAAATTTCCCCAGACAAAAATTATTTATTAAACAACCGATTGTAAATTACTATTCAATAGGTGCCCAAGGATCTTTAACGATTCCGTCAGGCTGCACACCTCTCTGTAGATGTTTCTTAACAACCAATGTTACTTTTCCCTCTGTAATCAGCTTAGGCTCATCAAAGTAAACCATATCGCCCGGCTTTGCATCCTTTACTCCTGCTCTTGTTGCCGGAGTCGCTACTTTAAATGTCTGAATCAGGCACTGACGGGAAGTATTGCCGACCTTCAACATTGTTGCTTTGAAGTCCAACTGATCTCCTACATAAACCTCTTCAAAAAATCTCACATTATCATATCCGAGACAAAGAGACTCATCACCGTCATTTAATATCATCTGCTCTGTTTCAACATCTCCTATAAAGTCAAACTGTCTGCCGATAGGCACGATTCCATCAGGGCTGTTGGCATCGGCAGTAGTCATTTTATAACTTAGAAATGATACTTTTCTCATCGTTATCCCCCTTTACATTACACCCTCTTCAAGGTATGCCTCTAATTCCTCATCTGTAAGTCCGAACACTTCTTTGTTGTGCTGACCGAGCAACGGTGCCGGAGTGTCTATACTTGGAGGAGTGTCACAAAGTTTTACCGGACATCCCTGGAAGTACATAGGTCCTATTGTAGGGTGATCAATATTGACCATCATTTCTCTTGCCTGTATCTGCGGATGATCAATAGCTTCCTGCATGTCCAAAACAGGTCCGCACGGTATACCCGCCTCATCCATGATTTCTTCTATTTCAAACTTGCTTCTTGTAGAACACCACTCACGTATTACATCCTGTAACTGTCCTTCGCCCTCATAGTTCTCACATCTCAACTCGTTTGTAGTATAACGCTCGTCCTCAAGCAGCTCCTCTTTTCCTATAACCTCACAGAACTTCTTGAACAATCTGTCATTACCTACACCAAGTGATACGAAACCGTCTTTTGCTTCATAAATATCAAAAGGTGCAATTGACGGATCCACGTTACCCTGACGCTGAGGAATGATTCCGTCCATAGTTGTCTTGACAATGGAATTCTCAAGCAATGTGAAAATAGTATCCTGCATTGAAACATCCACCTGCTGTCCAAGACCTGTCTTTTCTCTATAATACAACGCCATCAAGAATCCTACACATAGATAAATACCTGCCACGTGGTCTGCAACTGACGGTCCTACCTTTACCGGCGGTGTATCTTTATATCCTGTAAGGTTTACCATACCTCCCATTGACTGTGCCACTATGTCATAGCAAGGACGATGAGATATAGGTCCTGTCTGACCGAATCCCGATCCTGATGCATATATTATTCTAGGATTTATCTTCTTAAGTGTCTCATAGTCAACACCTAATTTCTTAGTTACTCCCGGTCTGTAGTTTTCAACTACGGCATCCGCATCTTTAACAAGATCATAAAAAATCTGTCTTGCTTTCTCATTCTTAAGGTTCAATGTACAACCCTTTTTATTTCTATTTAAAAAAGCATAAAATCCGCTTTCTCCGCTCTTTTCGTCCATAGGACCCCATGTTCTGCACTGTTCCCCTGACGGCGGCTCAAACTTGATTACATCCGCACCGTGGTCTGCTAAAAGAGTAGTACAAAACGGTCCGTTCAAAGCAGTCGTAAGATCCAACACTTTTAATCCTTGCAATGCTTTCATACACTTTCTCCTTTCAATTTACATCTGCTATCTTTTTAATATTTGTATTTATATCCGTATCCTATTTTGCTTCATAAATAAATGTAGCAGCTGTTGATAATTCAGGATCTTCAAGCACGTCGATTGAGCTTGGGAATTCAGGATCTTCAGGAATCACCGCTACTTTGAATGAACGACATTCAATCTTGCAAGTCTTATCCTTCTGCTCAACTACTCTTGCATGGAACTCCATGTAATCTCCTGCAAATACCGGAACATAAAGTCTCACCTGCTCTACACAAGTACATCTTCCTGTGTTTCCATAAACCTTTGCCATCAATCTGTCACAAAGATCTCCCATGTATGTGATGGAACGAGCTCCGTTTACAACTCCTCCACCGTAAAAAACGTCTCTATCCGACATTCTGTATCTCATTGTTACTTCCTGTGTCATTTTATTTATCTCCTTTCAGATTATTCAATAGGTGCCCATGGATCTTTAACGATTCCATCCGGCTGTACGCCTCTCTGTAAATGTTTCTTTACTACTAAGGTAACCTTGCCCTCCGTAATTAGCTTCGGTTCCTCAAAATAGTGCATATCACCGGGTTTTGCGTCCTTCTTACCCATGCGGCTTGCCGGTGTCGCAACCTTGAATGTCTGGATAAGACACTGACGTGAAGTATTTCCGACTTTCAGCATAGTTGCCTTGAAATCCAGCTGATCTCCAACATAAACTTCTTCAAAGAATCTGACATTGTCGTAACCCAGGCAAAGTGATTCGTCTCCGTCGTTAAGGATCATCTGCTCTGTTTCCACATCGCCTATAAAGTCGAACTGTCTACCGATAGGCACGATTCCGTCAGGACTGTTGGCATCGGCAGTTGTCATCTTATAGCTTAAGAATGATACTTTTCTCACTGGTGTTTCCTCCTTTTAAAAATTTTTATAGTAATAGTTTTATAAAAACTTCTTCGTGAGTATATACTAAAGTCTACGTCTGTTAGAGTGTCAAGTTTTTAACAATGTGTTTTGCAGGTTTTTTGTTTAATATATTAAAAACTCTCCTGTCGCAGGAGAGTTTTTGCGCTTAATTTTTCTTGTTATTTGTTTGCCAATTTCTCTTAACTTTCAAGGCTTTGTCTCACTGCAAGACCATATTTGCGTTTCTTTTTTGCTTTTTTGATAATTAACACGCTATTGGCACATATATTTTTTCTTGATTTTTTGGTAGACTTTTTTGTGATAAATTTATTTTTTATAGTATTTATTATTAAAATTCGTATTCTAAAGTTCAATACTTATCTGTCTGTCCGCCAAGTCCTCATCATCAACTTCTTCACCGTTAATTACATTTTCTATATTTTGTATCTCCGGCAGCTCTTTGATATTTTTGAGCCCGAATTTTTCCAAAAACAGTCTGGTGGTTCCGTAAAGAATAGGTCTTCCAATGGCAGACGATCTGCCCGCCTCACATATGAAGTTCTTTTTCTCAAGTCCCTCTATTACTCTTTCACTTTTAACACCTCTGATGCTGTCTATCTCCGCTCTCGTAACAGGCTGTTTATACGCTATTATTGCAAGTACTTCCATGGCTGATGTCGAAAGCCTCTTATCTTTGACAGGGGTACAAAATTTCTCTATGAAAATACTGTTTTCCTCACGAGTAACGAACTGAAAGCATTTATCCGCTTCTCTTATGCATATTCCCCTGCGTTCCTGCTCATATTCATCTGCAAGCTCTTTTAGGTACTCGTAGGCTTCTTTCCATGTTATATTGAAAACTTCCGCCACGAGTTTGACATCAAGCGGTTCTCCCCAAACGAAAAGAATGGACTCTATCGCCGATTTTATAGTTTGCTTACTGCTCATCTCGTTCCTCCATTTTACCCACATACTTAACTTCTATTTCCGAAAAGCTCTCGTCCTGATCCGCATCTAAAATCCTTTGTTTTATCATTTCAAGCAAGGCGGAAAATGTCAGTGCCACCTGATAATTACTTCTGTCTGCCAGCAAGTCCCTGAATCCCATGTTTTGAAATCTGCACGCACGAAACTTCTCCCCTATCTCCATCATTTTTGACTCTACGGAAACTTTTTGCCTTTCGACCCTCTCATAATACTTTTTTACATCCTCAACTTTTTTCTTCCGTTGCAGAAAAAGTTCAAAAGCCTGAATGAATTTATCGGTATCGACTATTATATTTTCCTCTGCCTCCTTTTTGTAAGGTGCCAAATCTTCCTGCGGCTTGGTATACACATGTGTCATCCGTTCAAATCTGTCTTCAAACAACTTTGATGCCATTTTAAACCTTTTATACTCAAGCAGCTTTTCTACAAGCACACTTCTTGGATCTTCCTCTATGCTCTGTACTCCCTCATCCTTTTTCACCGGCAGTAACATCTTCGACTTAATCTCTATAAGTTCTGCCGCCAGCACCATAAAATCACCAATATCATTGATATTAGTTTCTTTCAATGCCTCCACATGCAGAAGATATTGTTCTGTTATCTCCGAAACCTTTATGTCATATATGCTCATTTCCGAACTTTCTATAAGATAAACAAGCAAATCAAAAGGTCCTTCAAAGTTTTCCAGTTTAACTTTGTATCCCATTCTTTTATCCGCCTATGCCCGCAACCGGACACCTTTCTGATAATTCGCAGATTTAAGTTTATCACATGTATAAAAATTTTTCCATTACTTATCAAAACATCCTGTAGTGCAGGTTTAAATATTTTCCCTTTTATGTTATTATATCTTATTACTATATTTGATAATAATACAGATTGGAGGATAGGTTTTGAAAAATTTACAAGATAAAATTTTTTCTATAATTTCGCTGGCTATTATATTCAGCCTCTTCGCCTATCTTCCCTATGCTTACTTTGCAAACAAAAAAAGTAATGCCGAGGCACTGGGCAACAACGTTCTATACAGGGATTTTACAGGAGAACGTTTCAATAAATTTAAAAGTGAGATTAACCATTTTGAAACCGATATTCTGAATATGGTTATGAACCGCTTTCCCGGATATGACAATATCGTGTCCGGACTTTCCGGTATAGACAGCAAACTCGACATGCTGTTGTTTTCTTCATCAATAGGTTATATGCCCTTGAAATTGAAAGATAACATCCTTTACTATGATGACATCAAAAACAAAAGGTACTGCCGTTTCTTGGCATTTCCCCAAAAATCGGACATAGCGACCGAATATTATAACAGATATTATGATGTAGCAAAATCCGCAAACCCTGCTGTAAAAATGAGCATATTCGCCGTTCCGATGACATGGCAGGTTCCCTCGGGAGAAAAAAAATTGTCTCCATATGATGAATTCAAAACTTTTTTCGCATTTTCTTCAAACTTAAAAAGCGAAATATCTACAAGTATATTGAATGTGCCCGATGCATCTTTGCACAAACAATACTTTTTCAAAACCGACCATCACTGGAGCATACGTGGTGCATATGCCGGATACTTGCAAATCTGCCGCTTACTCAACATAGATAACCCTATAAAAGTGTCCAACTTTCAAAAATTAAAAAACGTGAAATTTAGAGGGTCCGTTGCAAGAACTCTGCTTTCCGACAAGTATTACGACGAGTTTGAATATATCGATATGGATGCTGTAGTACCGTCAAATTCTTACATAATAAAGGTTAACGGAGCCGTTCCGCCAAAAGAGTTTTCGCTAAAATCGGAATATCTCTTACATGACGGACACAACGAAATTTCTGAAAGAAGAACTTCGGATTCACAAAGCATCTATGATAACATCTACGGGAATTTCCATCACATGGATGTCGGATTGATTGAATATGATTTCACCCCGGGGAGCATGAATCATGCCGTCGCGAACAGGCTTGGCAATCTGCTAATTATAGGAGACTCATTGTCCAACTGTATAGAGCCCCTAATCGCATCTCATTTCACAAAGACATATGTCGTGGATCAAAGGATGTACGGACATGAAAATCCCAACTGGTTGGCATCGTTCGTAAAAGAGAAAAAAATAACTGACATACTGATACTTTCAAGTACTAACGGACTTTACATCAGTTTTCCTGAAAACATCGGAGTAAGGCAGGTGACAGAAAAATGATTTTTGCAAGCACGGAATTTCTATTTGTATTTCTTCCGATTTTTATTTTTATATATTTTTTAATGCCGGGCAGGTCGCTTAAAAACACGGCATTGTTTTGTTTTTCCGTTATTTTTTATGCCTGGGGAGAACCTGTTTATGTATTTCTGATACTTATATCAATGCTTGCGAACTACATTCTGGGTCTTCTCATCGGAAATACAAAATCCCGAATATATAAGAAACTCCTACTTTCAAGTGCTATTTTTTTCAACATTGCCGTCATCGGATATTTCAAGTACACAAATTTTATCATCGACAACATAAACAGTCTCACAGGTTTGAATATCTCGGAACGAAATATAGCTTTACCCATAGGTATATCATTTTTTACATTTCAGATTATAACCTATGTGATAGACGTGTACAGGGGTGATGCCGTTGTTCAAAAAAATCCCATATATCTCGGCTCATATATTTTTGCCTTTCCGCAGCTGATTGCAGGCCCCATAGTCAGATATCAGACCGTTGCGGAAGAAATAATGAGCAGAAAAACAAGCATTGAGGATTTTTCATATGGGCTCAGACGCTTTATGACAGGCTTTTCAAAAAAAGTTCTTATTGCCAACAATATGGGAACGGTCGTAGATGCCATTTTAAATCATTCTCCCGAAACTTACGGCATGCTCGGAGGCTGGATAGCCGCCGTCGGCTACACTCTCCAAATCTACTTTGATTTTTCAGGCTATTCCGATATGGCTATAGGTCTGGGTCGTATGCTGGGCTTCCACTACTTGGAGAACTTCAATTATCCCTACATTTCAAAATCCGTTACAGAATTTTGGCGTAGATGGCATATATCTCTTTCAACATTTTTCAGGGATTATGTTTACATCCCTATGGGCGGAAACAGAGTAAGTTCCGTCCGCTGGATTTTAAATATATTTACTGTATGGTTTCTGACCGGATTATGGCACGGAGCATCATGGAATTTTGTTGTTTGGGGACTTTACTACGGCATTCTGCTCCTCTTTGAAAAACTCGTTTTGGGCAGAATAAATATAGCTGTTCCCGCCACATTAAAGCATCTGTATGCCATTTTTTGCATTGTCATAGGATGGATACTTTTCAGACAGGAAAATCTATCCATGATTCCGAAAATGCTCTGCGGGCTGTTCGGTGGCTACGGCATCGGAAATGTTGATTTCTTAGTATATGTGCAGGTAATCCGTGTTAAATACATAGTAGCTTTTGCTGTCGGTATAGCAGCATCAGTACCTATAATACCTTTTTTGTCAAGCAAGCTTTCGGATAGTCCTCTAGGTTCGTTTGCGAAGATTGCCGGAGATTTACTCTTAATTTCCGCATTCCTGCTGTCTATCGGCTTCATCCTGCTTGGCTCATACAATCCGTTTATATACTTCAAATTTTAATATGCTTTATGTTTCGACTTTTAATACACAACAAAAAAATCTCTGCCTTTTCAACATTAAAAAAACGACCGGATTTTTTATCTTCCGGTCGTTTCATTTCGTTCTTTCACGATTCCCCCTCAATATTATTCGGGAATCACAAATACTTTCGTTCCATTGAGTTTTTGTTTATATGCTCCCGATTATTTTTGAACACCTTTCAAATAGTTGTCGATGCCTTTTGCCGCCGCTTTACCTGCTCCCATAGCAAGAATTACAGTCGCTGCTCCTGTAACGATATCTCCACCTGCAAAAATTCCGGGAATAGAGGTTTCACCCGTTTCTTCATTAGCAACAACACACTTCCACTTGTTAATATCAAGTCCCTCTGTGGTTGATGCAATCAGTGGGTTAGGCGATGTACCGAGAGCCATTATTACAGAGTTGCACTCGATAACAAACTCCGATCCCGGTATTTCAACAGGACGTCTTCTTCCTGAAGCATCCGGCTCACCAAGTTCCATTCTGATACATCTCATTCCTACGACATCACCATTATCATCAGTAAGGATTTCAACAGGATTTGTAAGCAAATTAAACTTTATCCCTTCTTCCTTTGCATGATGTATTTCTTCTATTCTTGCAGGAAGCTCTGCTTCACTTCTTCTATAAACGATATGGGATTCAGCTCCAAGTCTAAGTGCAGTTCTTGCAGCATCCATAGCAACGTTTCCTCCACCGACAGTTATTGCCACTTTACCTGTCATAACAGGGGTGTCGGACTTGTCATCAAAAGCTTTCATAAGGTTTGCTCTTGTTAAAAATTCATTTGCAGAAAATACGCCGTTCGCATTTTCTCCCGGAATATTCATGAACTGAGGCAATCCTGCTCCCGAACCGATAAATACAGCTTTAAAGCCTTCTTCTTCCATCAATTCCTGTATAGTAACGGTTCTTCCGATTATCACGTTTGTCTCAATCTTTACACCTAAGTCCTTAAGTGCATCAATTTCGGATTTAACAATCTCTTCCTTAGGAAGTCTGAACTCAGGAATACCATATACTAAAACTCCACCCGGCTCATGAAGCGCTTCAAAGATAGTAACATCATATCCCATCTTAGCTAAATCTCCTGCAGCAGTAAGTCCCGCCGGACCTGATCCTACAACCGCTACCTTAATGCCGTTTTCCGGTTGCTTATCACTAAACTTTACGCCTCTTTCCCTGTTAGTGTCCGCCACATACCTTTCCAGCTTTCCAATAGCTACAGGCTCTCCTTTGATACCCACGATACAGCTCTTCTCGCACTGTGTCTCCTGCGGACACACTCTTCCGCATACCGCCGGCAAAGCTGATGAAAGTGCTATTACCTTTCCGGCTCCTTCTACGCTGCCGTTGATAATTTCCTGTATAAACCCCGGGATATCAATGGATACAGGGCAATCTCCCACACATCTCGGATTTTTACAATTAAGACATCTTTTCGCTTCTTCCAAAGCTTCTTCGTCATTATATCCGTAACATACTTCCTCGAAGTTTTTTGCACGTTTTTTTGCTTCTTGCTCTCTTACAGGCACTCTGTTTTTCATAGCCATTATTTATTTACCTCCGCAACCACAACTATGCTCATGTCCATCTTGATCTTTTTCAATTTCTCTAAGAAGCTTTCTTCCTTCTTCCGTCTTGTACATCTTCTGTCTCCTCATAGCCTCATCGAAATTGATTTCATGCCCGTCAAACTCAGGTCCGTCCACGCAGGCAAATTTTATGCTGTCTCCAACACTAACTCTACAAGCTCCGCACATTCCCGTTCCGTCAACCATTATAGGATTTAAAGACACTACTGTCTTTATTCCATATTCTTTTGTAGCCAATGCAGCAAATTTCATCATTATCATAGGGCCTATTGCTACAACATGATTATATTTTTTTCCCTGATTGTCCATCAAGTCCTTAAAACAATCCGTAACAAGCCCTTTAAATCCATATGATCCGTCGTCCGTACACACATAGACATTCTTGGCTACCTTTCTCATTTCTTCTTCCATAATAACAGCATCTTTGTTCTTAGCTCCGATGATAACATCCACATCAAAGCCTCGCTCTTTCATATACTTAACCTGTGGATAAACCGGTGCTGTTCCAACTCCGCCGGCGATAAACAAAATATCTTTATCCTTCAATTCTTCATCGGATTCAAAGCAGAGATCTGTAGGATTTCCAAGAGGACATACTAAATCACTGAAGTAATCTCCCACTTCCATCTTGGCCATTCTGTTGGTGCTGTCACCCACTGTCTGGAATACTATTGTAACCAGTCCCTTTTCCTTATCCATATCACAAATAGTCAATGGAATTCTCTCACCCATACTGTCTATTCTCACTATAAGAAACTGTCCCGGTTTAGCGGACTTCACGCTTCTCTTTGCCTCAACATCCATTAGGAAAATGTTGCCGGATAAAGCTCTTTTGTTAACAATCTTGTACAACTGAACTACCCCTTTTCTATAAAATTTTTTATTATAAATTATTGTATTAACGTCACGGAGCACCAGCAGATATTTTCCTGCTAAAATGCAACCGTATGTATTATACTTCATGCATACATTAAAATCAACCGAAATCTTCCCAGTATTTTTGTCTAAAACGCTTTTATTCTCTATATTGTAACCGGTTCCTAAAAACTCTTCCGACAAGTACATTGTATACCTGATTATTTTCGATGCAACAAACGCAAACAAATACGTCCTAATTACGTTGCACAAAATGGCTATGAAAAGAACAAAAAACTTCTCTTCATCAGTCCGGACTCCTCCATCAAATTCATTCCACTTTTATCAGCTTTGAAAGACCTGTCTCCAAATCCTCATCTGTCGGGATATAGTCACTCATGCTCCCGCTGTTAAATGCATCATATGCCGCCAAATCAAAGTAGCCTGTGCCTGTCAATCCGAACAGAATCACCTTTTCCTCTCCGGTTTCCTTGCACTTGATAGCCTCATCAATTGCCCCCTTAATAGCGTGCGCCGACTCCGGAGCAGGCAGTATGGTCTCATGTCTTGCAAACAACTTCGCCGCCTCAAATACCCTAGTCTGCTCCACCGACTTTGCACTCATATATCCGTCCTCGTAAAGCTTGGACAACATAGGGGACATACCATGATATCTCAATCCTCCCGCATGGCTCTTTGACGGTTTGAACTCACAGCCCAACGTATACATCTTAGCCATAGGTGTTATTTTTCCTGTGTCACAGAAATCATATGCATACTTCCCTCTTGTCAATGACGGACATGATTTAGGCTCCACAGCTATTATCTCAGGGTTTCTCTTTCCTGAAATCTTATCTCTCACAAAAGGTGCAATAAGACCTGCAAGATTTGACCCGCCGCCGGCACAACCCACTATCACGTCAGGATATGCTCCCAGCTTTTCAAATGCCAGCTCACATTCCAAACCTATAATAGACTGATGCAATGCCACCTGATTCAGCACCGAGCCCAGCACATATCTTGTATTATCCTGCGTCGCCGCTTGCTCCACCGCCTCTGAAATCGCAGTACCCAAGCTTCCTGCATTATTCGGATCATCCGCCAAAATCTTTCTTCCTGCCTCAGTAGTATTGCTGGGACTGGCGATGACTTTACCTCCGAATGTCTCAATTATATTTCTTCTGAAAGGCTTTTGTTCATAACTCACCTTAACCATGTAAACCGTCAAATCTATACCGAAAAACCCGCAAGCCATAGAAAGCGCCGTTCCCCACTGACCTGCTCCCGTTTCCGTGGTAAGAGCGGTAATACCCTGCTTTTTCGCATAATACGCCTGCGGCACTGCGGAATTCAGCTTATGACTTCCCGAGGTGTTGTTACCTTCAAACTTGTAATAAATTTTCGCAGGAGTTCCAAGTGCTTTTTCAAGCTCATATGCCCTGCAAAGCGGTGACGGTCTGTATTGCTTATAAATTTCCAACACCTCATCGGGGATTTCTATAAATCTATTTTCCGTATCCATCTCCTGTCTCGCCAACTCTTTACAAAATACAGGGTACAGTTCCTCCTCTGTAACAGGCTTAAGTGTCTGAGGATTAAGCAGCGGAGCGGGCTTCTCTTTCATATCCGCCCTTAAATTGTACCACGCCTTTGGCATCTCACTTTCTGTTAAATATATTCTGTACGGATCTTTTTTCATGCTCATAACTATCTCTCCTTTTCAAATCCTTTTAATTTTTTGATTTCTTTCGATTTCTATTACTTTCAATAAAACAAAAAAGCTTTCACTCCGATATATAAATACATCGGGGCGAAAGCTGAACTTCCACGGTACCACCCAACTGACAAAAATTGCCGTCTCTCTCTATGTACAGTCATACATACTTCCTTGATAACGGGTGAAGTTCCCGTCAGATACTACTAAGCTGATGAGCTGAATTCGTCCGCCTGCTGTGCCCGAACTCTGCATCCGCTTTTTGCTCTGCCCTCATAAGTCCATTCAATCATACATTCACAATTGCAATCCCACCATCTGCAACTCTCTCTTTGCTTCCATATGACCTACTACTCTCAATCATCGGTTTAAATTTCATTAAATATGGTACAGATGTTATCACACTATTTGCTATGTGTCAAGGTCTTCGAGTTTGGATTTGATACTTTTTCATCATAGTTCTTCACAATCTGTGCAACCTGTGCTCTTGTCGCCATTGCTTGAGGTTCTATGCCTCTATCCGTTCCACCTATAACTCCCGATGCGACACTCCATGCCAGGCTGTTTTTTGCCCATGAAGAAACGGAGTTACTGTCTGCAAACTTGCCAAGGAACGATTCATCTTTTTCCTTATTTACCGATTCAATCTTTTTGAATTCTGCATATCTATACATTATGGCAGCCATTTCTTCTCTGCTTATCAAACTGTCGGGGCTGAACTTTTTATATCCTGTACCCTTAACAATTTTATTTTTTACCGCCCAATCAACTGCTGCAGCATACCATATTCCTGCTTTCACATCATCAAAGTTTGTTTCAGTATATTTTGCTTCGTCTATTTTCTCCATACGACTTAGAACCGTCACAAACATTCCTCTTGTCATACCCGCATCAGGTGCAAACTTCCTGTTTCCTATGCCGCTAAAATATTTGTTTTTCAAAACATAATCAACAGCGTCACGATACCAGATGCTTTGTAAAACATCCACATATTCTTTGCTAGGATGTTTATCCTCTTCTCCCTGCATGTCTTTTTCTTTCTTATCTTTGTCGTTTTTATCTTCTTTCTTGGATTCATCGTTTCCTGCCGGCGGGAGCACTCCACCCGGAGATATCCCACCTGATATTCCTCCCGAGCTTCCACCCGGCGTTGTTCCGGAAGACGGATTCACTTTTTCAACAGGTATTACTTCAGCTCTTATCATGAACGATCCTGTCTCCGTAGGATCCTTCCATGCTCCGTTTAACATCTTGAACGAATGTCCCAACCCTTTATTTGTATCATCTACCGCCAGCATAGGTGCATTCTCTTTATCTTCACTTTGGATGTATGCCACATAAAATTCTCCATTTACAATAACACTTTCAGGCAATGTTATTTCTGTCCACTTCATGTCCTTTCCTGCTTTCGCCTCAAAAGGCCCTGCTAGAAGTCTTCCGGGAAGTCCGTCTACATTAGATTTATCATATATACTGTATTTAAACTTCTTCCCTTCGGACTCCTCTCCCGGAATCCCCGGAAGTGTTTCAATAGTAGCAAACATAAATTTCACTTTATCAAGCTTAGATTCTTTAGATACGTTAAACTTCACTGATGCTGTTGAAATCTTATTTTTATCTAATGTTGATAAGTATGCCTCAGGTACACCGTCATCATTTTTAAGCTCAGTTTTTTCTCCATCTTTCGCCTTGAATGCAGAAAGTTTCAACACACCGAGATTATTTGTTTCACTATCCGCAATCTCAACAAATTTTTCAACAGGTTTATAGCTATTTGCTGATATTATAAGTATATATTTACCTGCTTCCAATTCTTTGCTTATCACTCCGTCTGCCGGAACAGTTTCATTTATAACTGCATCTGAATTTATGAGTTTAAATTTTGCATCTGCAACATTTTTGTCCGCCTCGTCTTTCACAGAGAATTTCAAACTTCCCTTTCCTGCATGTTCAAGAACGATATTCTTAATCTCTGTTCCACCTTTTGTGATTGTCACATCAATTTCCTTGGGTTTGTAGCCCTTTGCCTCAGCAATCGCTTTATATTGACCGGCAGGATGATATATTTTATAGTTACCTGTTCCGGTTTCACTTCTTGCTGTTACTTCCGTTTCTTTTATAGTGACACTGCCATACACCGGAATTTCCACATCTCCTCCGGAACCTCCGGATGTTACAACAGGATTTCCTAAAGGCACCATACCTGCCGTAGAGAATGCCTCTCCGGACAGCCCGTTTGTTATATATGACCCGTCAATCGAAGTTGTTTCTGCATTATATATTGCAAAATCATCAATATACCAACCTCCTCTTGCTCCATATGCCTTTCCCGCATCATATTCAAACTTAACTTTAAATTTATCTGTCAAATATTCACTTGGTATATCAAAAGAATCCAATGCCCAAATACCTTGATACCTGATATTCACAGGCTCTAACGGGTTAGGATAGTCGGATGATGAATCTATTGTATCCTTATTTAATACCAGTACCTGTTTCCAGCTGCCGCCGGCATCATTACTTATAGAGATGATCCCTTTGTCAACATCATCATCAATCTTATACCAGTTCTGATAATATGCTTTTGCCTTTTTAAGCTTGGATAAATCCATTGCTCCCGACTCAAGCACATACTTGGTTTGATTTTCAACCTTGTGATCTATATATGTTCCCCAAACGTTTTCTCCGGGATTTTTTGCCTTTTTCTGATATTCAGTCGGGCTTAAATCGTCTTTATCTGTAGCCGGGATTCCTCTATCCCATTTCTTGCCTGCCTCTCCAACGCTTGTCCAACCTTGTTCTCCGCTTTCAAAATCGAAAAACAGCTCATCCACCTTTTTACCCACGGTAAATTTTTTGGAAACCATAGACGACGGCTCTCCCTCATTATCTCCTATGCTTGCCGTTACACAATAGAAATATTCTCCCTCTTGGGGTACAGGTATGTCGGATAAGTATGAGGATTTTCCCGTCGCAACTTTTTTAAATAAATTTTTCTCCGTTTTAAAGTCAGCATCTTTCTTAGATGTTCTGTACATATTGTAACCTGTTATTTTGTGATTTTGCAATTTATCAAAACTTATTGTGCATCTACCGCCGCTAATGTATTTAAAGTCTTTTATCACAGGTGTTCCCGGTATTTCCTCAGATGCTTTTTCTATAGCAATATCATCTATATACCAACCGTCCTTCTTACTTTCGCAATCCTCCCCTGCTCTTACTCCAAGCATCACCTGGATCTTCTTACCCTTGTATGCACTGAGATCAATATATTCGTTTATCCACCCTCTGCTGCTGTTCTTAAACGATTTTACAGGAGCTCTTCCGTAATCTATTTCATCAGGATTTTTAACACCGTCAGCCACTCCTATCCAGACCTCTGCCGTATCATAAAATGCAAATTGATAATTGTCCAAATCATACCAATGTCTAAACGTCAATGCACTGTTCGGCGCACTGCTGTCTGTTAAATCTATTACAGGGAGCAGCACCGTTGTATCCTTTAATCCGCTACAATCCCCATCAAGGTTCGTTCCTATCAGCTTGCCTGTTGCAGTATCCTTAGGTCCGCTATTCGCTTTTCCCCATTGCCACATAGGAGTTTTACCGCCGAACAAATATCCGTCAATATTGTCCTCAAAATTTTGAGTTGCGCCTTGTTTGATTCCTGAAGATATAACGGCCTCAACATCTTGTGTTGCCTTTGTTTTCTTTGTCACATCTTCCGCTTCTATCTTATAAATAATCTTATCTGCTTGTAAAGCCGTCTTAGGAATTGTACCTTCCCAGTCTCCTTGCTTTTTGTTTCCTTTAATGATTTCCATAGGCGTGGAAATCCACTCCGAATCTCCTACTTTCTTATATTTCAAGTTTACTTTGTCTACGCCGTTATCATCTGATACTGTCGCATCAACAGTCAAATCATATGTATTATATACTGTTTTCGCCGGTGTGAATTTTATCTCAGGCACAGACAAGTCTTTGCCTTTAGCTAAAAGCCTCCCTTTAAATGTTCCGAACCCTGCTTTTCCTTCACCCGAAACAAGTTTTACGGCTTTGTAAGCATTTACTATACCTGCTCCATATCCCATATTAGGGGATGTGGGATATTCTTCATCCACCAGTTCCCTACAACTTTCGCTTATAACGTTTTCGACCTCATCAGGTTTAATTCCCGCCTTTGCTTGATACAAAAGTGCCGCTATTCCGGCTACATGGGGTGATGCCATAGATGTTCCGTCCATCAGTGTATATCCTCCCCCGGGCATAGCTGACCTTATATTTACTCCGGGTGCCGAAACATCAGGTTTGATTTCATTGTTACTGTATCTAACCGGTCCCGGTCCTCTAAGAGAAAATTTAGCAATTTTCATATCCTGTCGCAATGCTCCGACAGCAAAAGCCTCAGTATAGCTCGCCGGTGTTCCTATCGAGCCCTCGCCACCTTTGTTGTGCGCAGACACATTACCTGCTGAAAATACCGGTAAAATATCTGCTGCTCTCCATGCCTGCAAGATGTCTCTGAAAAATCCATCACTCGAATTCCCTGCCCATGAATTGTTTATTATATTAGGTTTTTTCTCAGGGTGCGGCACTCCGTTTTTATCTGTAGGTGCCAGCATCCACTGTCCGGCAGCTGTCAAAGTTTTTAAATCCATTTCTCCATCTTCATTAACAGCCCTAACCGCTATCCATTTAGCCTTAGGTGCTACACCCAGGACTCTACCTGATGCTTCAACTCCCAAAATAGTTCCTGCCACATGAGTTCCATGTCCTCTTTCATCTTCAGGAAGCTTGGATCCGGCACCGGAATAATCTTTCCAACTGTATATTTCATCTCCGGGAACATTTCCCCTCCATGCACTTTTTATCGCCGGATGGTTATAATCAACCCCGGAATCTATAATTCCTACAACAACACCTTCTCCGTCAAATCCTGCTTTCTGTGCTTTATCCGCATTTATCACAGTAAGATTCCACGGGACAGCCATCTCTTCCTCATTGGAGTTAAGCCTAATATCTGATGATTTTTTAGGTACATCCGAACTTATTTTTTTATTTTCTATAACTGTCAAAACTCCCGGGCACTCCAATATTTCTTTCAAAGCTTTTTTATTTACAGATGCAAAAACTGAATTGACTATATAAAATGACTCAAATTCTTTTACGTTACCTTTCTCTTTTTCAGTTTTCAACACATCCAATAAATCCTTTTGCGTTCTTTCCATTGTGTCCTGCAATGCACTCACAACATAATTTCCTATACGCTTTTTCGTTTTTTCTTTACTTTCATTAACAGCCCCTGCTATGTTAATTGCATTTTCCCTTGCTTCTTGCAAGTTTGCCTGTTTCTTCATCTTAATGATTACTTCCACGAAATCATTTTCATTGAATTTCTCACGAAGTGACTCTTCAATTACAACATATCCGCTTTTGACGGACGCTTGGGCAAAAATGCTCGTTACATTGCCATAACTAATCACCATGATACTTGCAAGAATTATTATTCCTATGCGTTGCATCATACCTCTTTTACTCACCATTTGCATGTACTCCTTTCCCTTAACAACCTATCGCATAATGTAGAAAGCTTTAAATTTCGGAGATTCTTCATTTATGTCTCCAAACACAAACCTCGACACTATATTTTTTGTTAGTTTACACTAACTTTCCTTGAAAAAGTATAGCAAAAACCATGGTTAGCTGTCAATAACCATGGTTTTGTTTCATTTTCTTTATAAACTCCTACCTTGCAACTCGTTCAGATATCTTTAAAAGCCTATCTCGCCCCGATGTCTCTACGATATTGGCTGCCCTTAAAACTTATTTTTTCAACGTTTGCAAGGGCTTTGCATCTAGCCTCTTCCAACGTTTTCGCCCTTGCGGTAACAGCCAACACACGTCCCCCGGCTGTTACCGTTTTTCCATTTTCCAGCTTCGTGCCTGCATGGAAAACGCAAACGTCCGAATCTACCGAATCCAAGCCCTTGATTTCAGCTCCCTTGGTATAACTGCCGGGATACCCCGCAGACGCCATGACTATACAACAAACCGCATCGTCATTCCACTTGATTTCCATTTCCCTAAGGCGATTATCCAAAACCGCCTCCATAATCTCCGCTAAATCACTGTCCAATCTTAACAATATTGATTCAGCCTCGGGATCTCCGAATCTGGTATTGAACTCTATAACCTTAGGCTCGCCGTCCTTTATCATCAGTCCTATAAAAAGAACTCCCTGAAAATCCAGTCCGTCTTTCTTAAATCCCTCTAATGTCGGGATAAGAATCTTTGTCTTGATTTTTTCTTCCAACGCCTCATCAAATATCACGTTCGGCGAATATGTTCCCATCCCTCCCGTGTTGGGGCCTTTATCTCCATCAAATATTCTCTTGTAATCCTGTGCGGATGCCATAGGTACAATAGTGTTATGATCCACAAAGCACAAGCATGAGGCTTCTCTCCCCGTCAAAAACTCCTCGACGACCACCTTGTTCCCTGCATCTCCAAACTTTTTTTCTCCCATCATTTCTTCTATTGCTATCCTTGCATCATGTTCATTTTCTGCTATAATAACTCCTTTGCCCGCCGCTAATCCGTCAGCTTTCAAAACCATAGGATATCCGTATATCCCCACTGCCTCAAGCAAACTTTCTTTATCTGTGAATTCCTTGTACCCTGCTGTCGGAATGTTGTGTTTTAGCAAAAATTTCTTTGTAAAAGATTTTGATCCCTCAAGTCTTGCACATTTTTTATTGGGACCGAAAACCCTTATCCCTTTTTCCTGCATCATGTCGGCAATACCCATAGTCAAAGGAACTTCAGGACCTACCACAACCAAATCTATGCTTTGCGACACCGCAAACTCCGTCAATGCAGAAACATTATCCGCCTTTATGTCAACACATTGTGCAAGCTTGCCTATTCCCGGATTCCCGGGAGCAGCATACATTTCTATTTCTCTTTTGCTCTCACTTATACATTTGCAGATAGCATGCTCCCTGCCGCCACCGCCTACTACCAATATTTTCATTACGAATTCTCCTAATTTGATTTGTCGCACACCGCCGATTCATCAGTCATATACTCCCTTATCTACTAATGCCTGAAATGTCTTTGTCCCGTAAACACCATTGCAATCCCCGTCTCATCAGCTTTTTTTATTGAATCCTCATCTCGGATTGAGCCTCCCGGCTGTATTATAGCCTTGATTCCTGCCTTTCCCGCCATTTCTACGCAATCATCAAAAGGGAAAAAAGCATCCGATGCCAAAACGGCTCCTTCCGTTGACTCCAAAGACTGTTTTACGGCATTCTCCACTGCCCATATCCTGTTTACCTGCCCGGGACCTATCCCTAAAGTTTTCTTATTTTTTGCAATCACTATGCCGTTTGATTTAGCATACTTCGCAACTTTCATTGCGAATCTCATGTCCTCCATGGCCTCAGAATCGGGTTGAGCATTTGTAACGACACGCAGTTCACTTTCATCATATATTCCTATGTCCGCTTCCTGTATCAACAAGCCTCCTGAAACCCTTTTGATATCAAGCGTTCTCACATTCTGTTCCTCTCCGATATCATCCAGTTCCAGCAGACGTATATTCTTTTTCTGTCTTAAAATTTCCAGTGCCTCTTGAGAAAAAGCAGGAGCAATTACTATTTCCAAGAAAATTTTATTTATCTCTTTCGCAGTATCACCGTCCACTTCTCTATTCAAAGCTACTATGCCGCCGAATATGGAAACGGGGTCTGCATCGTGTGCTCCCAAATATGCTTCAAAAATGTTATTTGCCGAACACACTCCGCACGGATTCCCATGCTTTACAGCTACAGCTGTAGGCTCGCTGAACTCTTTAAGCAACAACAATGCTCCGTTGGTATCATTTATATTGTTAAATGATAACTCCTTCCCATGAAGCTGCTTTGCTCTCACCAAACTTCCTCTATCCGGGTTTATTTCCCTATAGTACCATGCTTTTTGGTGTGGATTTTCGCCATATCTAAGTTCCTGTTGCTTTTCGTATGTCAATGTTATTTTGTCCTGCGGCTGTAGTGAGATTTTCTTCCCCAGATAATCCGATATCATTGCATCATAGGCTGCCGTGTATTGAAATACTTTCAGTGCCAACCTGTATTTGATATCATAGCTCACATTTCCCCGACTATCCATCTCATTAAGAATCATATCATAATCTGTAGGATCCGTTACAACGATTACATCTCTGTGATTTTTCGCAGCAGAACGAAGCATTGCAGGCCCTCCGATGTCTATGTTCTCTATTGCGTCTTCCATTGTCACATCTTCTCTTAAAATCGTATCCTTGAAAGGATACAAATTTATCGCAACCAAATCTATAGTTTCTATTCCCAACTCTGCCAGCTTGGACATATGGGAATCCAATTCTCTTCTCGCCAAAATCCCTCCATGGACTGCAGGATGCAAAGTTTTAACTCTGCCATCAAGACATTCTGCAAATCCTGTAATCTCAGAAACATCTGTTGCAGAGATTCCTGCATCCCTAAGCAGCTTTGCTGTGCCGCCCGTTGATAAAATCTCGTACCCCCTGTCTATCAACCCTTTTGAAAATTCTATCACACCCGTTTTATCCGACACGCTTATCAATGCTCTCATCCGTTACTCCTTTCCATTCCAACAATATGTACACAGTTTACATTTGTCCACTCCTATAGATTCAAGTGTATCATTTAAATTTTGATATCTCAAGCTGTTAAAATTAAGTTTTTCCCTTATCACATCTATCATTTTGTCATACTCACATGAGCCGACTGTCGAATATCTTGCCACCATTTCATCTGAAATATCCTCCGGCAAAATCCCTTCAATCTCTGCTATCGCACGGCGTGTTATCAGTTCCTCCGGACTTACCGTTCTGGAAAAATTCAAATACTTGCAAGCATACATTATAGGCGGACACGCCGAACGCACATGTATTTCCGCCGCTCCGTTTTCGTGCAGATACTTCACAGTTCCCGAAAGCTGAGTTCCCCTGACAATGGAATCATCTATCAAAACGAATTTTTTCCCGTTTATTATCTCAAAAACAGGCACAAGTTTCATCTTTGCTATCAAATCTCTGGCTTTCTGATTTTGAGGCATAAAGCTTCTTGGCCATGTCGGCGTATATTTTATTAGAGGTCTCGAATACGGAATACCTGAAGCATTAGCATACCCTAAAGCATGTGCCACCCCGCTGTCGGGAACACCTGCCACATAATCTACATCAATGTTGTTTCCTACATCCTCTTTTGCAAGTGCCGCTCCGTTTCTATATCTTGTCTTTTCTACATTTTGACCCTCATAGCATGATGTTGTGTATCCAAAATATGTCCACAAAAACGAACATATTCTCATCTCATGCTCCGGAGGCTTAAGCGTATCTATCCCCGACTCTCTTATATACACTATCTCTCCGGGTCCCAATTCTCTTATTCTCTTATATCCCAAATTTATAAACGAAAACGATTCCGACGCTACACATACCCCCTCTTCGTCGCTGCCTATTATTAAAGGTGTTCGTCCGAGTCTGTCTCTTGCCGCATATATCCCGTCATCGGTCATAATCAGTGCTGACATTGAGCCGTCAATCTGTTCCTGAGCAAATCTTATCCCGCTCAAAATGTCCTCTTTCGTGGAAATGAGTGCACTAAAAAGTTCCGTGTTGTTCATTTCCGCATTGCTTCCACCCAAAAACTGTTGTTTTCCGGATTGTAAAAGCATCTCCACTATTTCGTCTTTATTATTTATTCGCCCTACAGTGCTTATTCCATAAACTCCGTGCTTATTATATATGAGCAGCGGCTGAGGTTCTCCATCACTTATGCTTCCGATTCCTATCCTTCCCTTCATATACGAAATCTCTTTTTCAAACTTCGTTCTGAAAGGTGAATTTTCTATGTTATGAATCGCCCTGTCAAATTTACCGTCATTGCAAAAGCACATTCCTCCCCGTTTCGTGCCCAAATGTGAGTGATAATCCGTGCCGAAAAACAAATCCATTACACAGTCCCTTCTTGAGACTGTTCCAAACATTCCTCCCAAACTATCTCTCCTTTCCGCCGAGCAAAATCTCTGCTATAGCCGCCGGTAAAATTTCATGTTCCACCTCAAGCACTTTCCTTGCCACATCATCCGCTTCGTCTTTTTTATCTATTTGTACTCTTTTTTGCAATATAATCTCGCCTGTATCAATCCCCGCATCAACAAAATGAACCGTAGCGCCGCTTTCCGACTCTCTTGATGCCACCACAGCCTCATGTACTTTCATTCCGTAAAACCCTTTTCCGCAATATTTCGGTATGAGTGACGGGTGTATGTTAATTATTTTTTTGGGAAACCTCTCTATCACTTCCTTAGGAAGTATTTTTAGATATCCTGCCAGCACTATCAAATCCGGATCATCTTCCTCTAATGCTCCCAGCAAGCAGTCTGCAAACTCCTTTTCACAAAGACCCTTCTCAATAACCGCACTTTTTATATTTTTAACTTTTGCACGCTCCAGTGCATATACGCCCGATTTGCTTGAAATCACCTTTACTACACGGCAGCCCTCAAGCCTTCCGGCATCTATCGCATCTATTATCGCCTGTAAATTACTTCCTCCGCCGGACACCAGCACCGAAATCTTTTTCATCAACCTTACCCCTCTATTTTTACACCTTCTCCGGTTACTATATCCCCTATGTGAAAAACATCACTTCCACTATCTCTTAATGACTTCATCAGAATTTCTCCGTCTTTTGCGTCAACAACAAACATCATACCTATCCCCATATTAAAGGTCGAAAACATATCATTATCAGATATTTCTCCCAACCTTTGCATCAGATTAAAAATTTTCGGCATTTCCCATGCGCCCTTGTCGATGCGTGCTCCCAATCCTGCCGGAATAATTCTGGGAATATTTTCATAAAAGCCTCCCCCCGTAATATGCACTATCCCTTTGCATTCAACATTTTTCATCGCAGTCTTTACCTGCTTTGTATAAATTGTGGTCGGCCTTAAAAGAGCGTCCCCCAAAGTTTCTCCCAACTCTTCAATTTTATCTGTAATATTAAAACTGTTTTTTTCAAAAAATATCTTCCTTGCCAGCGAATACCCGTTACTGTGGATTCCCGTAGACGGAATTCCGATTATAACATCCCCCGCTTTAATTTTGCTTCCGTCTATGATTTTTTTCTCGTCCACCATACCTACAGCAAAACCTGCCAGGTCATACTCATCCGTCGCATAAAATCCCGGCATTTCTGCGGTTTCTCCACCTACGAGGGCACATTCCGCCACCAGGCATCCATCCGAAATACCTTTGACTATATCTGATATTTTTTCAGCCTCAACCTTTCCCGTAGCTATATAATCCAAAAAAAACAGCGGCGATGCTCCCTGACACAAAACATCGTTAACGCACATAGCCACAAGATCCTGCCCCACCGTATCATGCCTATCCATCATAAAAGCCAGTTTGAGCTTGGTTCCTACTCCGTCGGTTCCCGCCACCAAAACAGGACTTTCCATATTCTTTATGTCCGGCTTAAACAAGCTTCCGAATCCTCCGAGCCCTGTAAGCACCCTGCTGTCAAAAGTTTTTTTCACATGGTCCTTCATCAGAGATACCGCTCTTTCTCCCTCTTTTGTATCGACCCCTGCATCCTTATATGTCAAAGATTTTTCGCCCATTTTTTCGCTCTACCTCCTGCGCCCTTATACTGTCGTGTTACTATTTCTTAACTCTGGCAAATACCTGCTGATAGGTTTCCTCTACATTTCCGAGGTCTCTTCTGAATCTGTCCTTATCCATCTTCTCGTTTGTTTCAACATCCCAAAGTCTGCAAGTGTCCGGCGATATTTCATCCGCCAATATCACCTCTCCGTCAAATAGCCCGAACTCTATTTTGAAATCTATCAGTTTCAGACCTCTCTCTAAAAAAAATCCTTTCAACGCATCGTTAACCCTGTAAGCATATTCAGAGACCTTCTCAAGCTGCTCACCGGTTGCCAGTTCAAGTGCAAGTATATGGTCATTATTGATTAACGGATCCCCAAGTTCATCATTTTTATATGAAAATTCCAATACGGTTTTTGCCAAAGGTTTTCCCTCGTCCACACCGTATCTTTTAGAAAAAGACCCTGCTGCAACATTCCTTATTATAACCTCAAGTGGCAATATTTGCACTGCTTTTACTAAAGTCTCTCTATCACTCAACTCTTTTACGAAATGAGTCGGTACTCCCTTTTTCTCTAAAAGCTGAAAAATTATATTTGACATTCTGTTGTTAACAACACCCTTTTCAGCTATTTGCCCCTTTTTTAATCCGTTAAATGCCGTTGCATCGTCCTTGTAGTCAACAATCAACAATTTCTCATCATCTGTTTTGAAAACTTTTTTTGCTTTTCCCTCGTACATCATTTCCAGCTTTTCCATAACACTACCCTCCATTTTTATAGACTCTGAAACTCTTTATCCTGTCTTTCCAACTCTTCTCTCATTCTATCCCTGTATTTTTTCATCTTATCTCTTAAAATTTCATATTTTAAACTTAAAATTTGCACCGCCAGAAGCCCCGCATTTTCCGCACCGTCTATGGCTACCGTTGCCACCGGTATCCCTGTAGGCATTTGCACCGTTGAAAGCAGCGAATCGATTCCGTCCATTGTTCCTGACTTTATAGGCAGTCCGATTACCGGAACTGTCGTTCCTGATGCCAAAACCCCTGCCAAATGAGCAGCTTTCCCTGCGGCGGCTATCACTACCTCTATTCCTTTTTCATCTATTGACTCTAAAAATTTTCCGAGCAACATCGGTGTCCTGTGAGCAGAAATTATTCTCACTTCCACATCCACTCCGAATTCCTGCAAGATACTCACTGTCTTTTCCACTATCGGGCTGTCCGATTTACTGCCCATTATCACTGCTGCCTTCATTGCATTATCCTCCTGTTTTGCTTCATACTTCCCCGGCTTTTTCTTTGACGTTATCGTTTTCTACATTCATTTTAATTCATCATCTTACGCAAACGAGCCATCCGTCACTTAAAAAATTCTATGCCCGATTTAAATATATTTTGATTCATATTTCCCGGGATGTTCTTGTAAAGATTATTTCCTATTCTCTCTGAATGTCCCATTTTACCTAATATTCGCCCATCCGGAGATGTGATTCCCTCAATTGCCATCATAGAACCGTTCGGGTTGAATTCCGTTTTCATCGTTGCCGTATCCGATAAATCAACATACTGCGTAGCCACCTGCCCGTTGTTAATTAAATCTTGCAACGTGTCCTCAGTAGCTATAAATCTACCCTCGCCGTGAGATACCGGTATAGTGTGAATGTCTCCTACCTCGACTCCTCTCAGCCACGGAGATTTAACGGATGCCACCCTTGTTCTGACCATTCCCGAAACATGTCTTCCTATCAGGTTGTATGTCAATGTAGGGCTGTCCTCATCCATATCTCTGATTTCACCATAAGGCAAAAGCCCCAATTTTATCAATGCCTGAAAACCGTTACAAATGCCCAACATCAACCCGTCACGCTCGTTCATAAGTTTTTCAACCTCAAGTCTCACCATGGGATTCCTGAAAATTGATGTTATAAACTTTGCCGATCCGTCCGGCTCATCTCCGCCGCTAAACCCTCCGGGTATGAATATCATCTGACTTTCCGCAATACTGCTCACAAGCTCTCGTATAGAGTCCTGCAATGCCGCAGGAGTCAAGTTGCGAAGCATCACCTGCTTAACATTGCCTCCATGCTTTTCAAACGCTGCCCTGCTGTCCGCTTCACAGTTGGTTCCCTGGAACACAGGAATAACTATTGCCGGTTTTTTGAAAATAGGCGTAATGCCCGCCGAGCTTTTTCTTTTGCTTCTCCTGTAGTAGCCCGGCTGTATAGCAACATCAGAGCATTCGTTTTCAAGTTTTGTAGGAAAAATATTTTCCAGTCCGTGCCTCCAAATCTCGTCAGCTTTTTCTATGCTTATTGTCCTCTGCGACAGTTTGATTTCATCCTCTCTCGTCGCACTGCCCAAACATATTATATTCTTTGCAATATCCGAACCGCTACACTCTGCAATCATGTCATACATGCTCTCAAATATAAACGCTCCGGGAATAGGAATATCAAGCATGATTCCGACATCATTACTCCCCGTAAATCCGATGTGATTCCCGAGGGTCATCTTAATTAATGTGCCCCAAATACCGCCTTTTCCGACATTACTGCACGATAATATCTTTCTGTCCTTTATCTGTTTATTAATCCAGTACATATTATCTTTAAATATGTCAAAGTTAAAGTTCCTGATATCCAAATCCCCCGAGTACAACATATAAATCCTGCTCGAATCCCTTTTTATCTCAGGAGAAATCACATGATTGGCATTAACCGTCGCACAAGTAAATGCAATGACCGTAGGCGGTACTTCTATATCCTGAAATGTTCCCGACATACTGTCTTTTCCGCCTATAGCTCCTATTCCAAGCCCGATTTCGGCATCCAATGCTCCAAGCAGAGCTTCAAACGGCAATCCCCATTTTTCAGGATTATCCCCCAAGCTTGGAAAATATTCCTGCAAAGATAATTTTATATCCCTGTAATCCACACCCATGGCTACCGCCTTGCTCACTGCATCTATCACGGAATACATGCCCCCATAATAAGGCATGGCTTTTGAGATATCGCTGTCATACCCCCATGTCATAGCCGTTGCAGTATCAGTTTCTCTTGTTCCTACAGGCAGCTTGGCACACATTCCTGTCGTCGGCGTCATTTGATATTTGCCGCCAAGCGGCATCAAAACGCTTCCCTGTCCGATTGTGCTGTCAAACGTTTCTATAAGCCCTTTCTGAGAGCAACAATTAAGCTCCCCGAACTTACCATATTTACCTATTATGATGTCTGTATACTCACTCCTACCGTCGCTCGGGGTTCTGTCTTTAACCAAAACTTTCGCCTTGACCCTCGCTCCGTTTGTATCTAAAAAATCTCTCCTAAGACTCAGAATTTCCTTTCCCTTAAAGTACATTCTGAATCTGCCGCTGTCCGTCACTCTTGCTACCTGTGTAGCTTCAAGGTTTTCTTCATTTGCATATTCGATAAACTTAACAGCATCATTTTTGTCCACAACGACCGCCATTCTCTCCTGAGATTCTGAAATTGCAAGCTCTGTTCCCGACAATCCGTCGTATTTTTTAGGAATCAGGTCCAAATTCACATCTATGCTGTCCGCAAGCTCACCTATCGCAACCGAGACTCCTCCGGCTCCGAAATCATTACATCTTTTTATAAGGGTGCTGACCTCATTCCGTCTGAACAGTCTCTGTAAATTTCTTTCAACCGGCGGATTTCCTTTTTGTACCTCTGCGCTTGCTGTCTCTATTGAGGATGCCTGATGTTTTTTAGAGGAACCGGTAGCTCCGCCGCAGCCGTCTCTGCCTGTTCTGCCACCGACCAATATAATAACATCACCTGCTTCCGGTTTTAATCTGACTACATTCTTTGCCGGTGCAGCTCCTATAACTGCCCCCACTTCCATTCTCTTTGCAACATACCCGTCATCATAAATCTCCGACACCTGCCCCGTGGCTATCCCTATCTGGTTGCCGTAGGAACTGTATCCTCTTGCCGCCTCCGTGGTTATTTTTTTCTGTGGCAATTTGCCTTCCAATGTGCTTTCTATAGGTGTGTGCGGATTGCCTGCCCCCGTTACCCTCATAGCTTGATATACATAAGATCGCCCTGAAAGCGGATCTCTGATTGCTCCGCCCAAGCATGTCGCCGCACCTCCAAAAGGTTCTATTTCAGTAGGATGATTGTGTGTTTCGTTTTTGAACATCACCAACCAATTTTCATCCTCGCCGTCAATCTTCGCAGTGACTTTAATGCTGCATGCATTGATTTCCTCCGATTCGTCGAGCCCTTCTATCATATCATTTGCTTTAAAGTATTTTGTGGCAACAGTTCCTATGTCCATCAATGTCACCGGCTTCGATTTGTCAACCCTGATATCCTTATATCGCTCGAACGCCTTTTTTACAACATCAGCATAGGCCCCGCTTTCAAATTCCACATCTTCTAAAATCGTATTAAATGTAGTATGCCTGCAATGATCCGACCAGTATGTGTCAATGACCTTTATTTCAGTCAGTGTAGGATTTCTGTCCTCCTCGATAAAATAATCCTGCACCATTTTTATATCATCAAAACTCATCGCCAGTCCGTTTTCCTCAATATAGGCTTTGAGATTTTCGCCGCTCATATCAACAAATCCGACGATTTCACTTTCCGCCTCTATCTCCTCAATATTTACCGCCAGACTGTCAGGCTTTTCATCCTCTGCAATCCTTGAATCAACGCTGTTCACACAAAATTTAATTATTTTTTCCTTCTCGTTTTCCGTGATGTTTCCTGATATCACGTACAGTTTTGCACATTTCACAATAGGGTCACTGTCCGGAGCTATGATTTTGATGCATTGCTCAGCAGAATCCGCCCTCTGATCATATTGCCCCGGCAAGTATTCCACCGTAAAAAAAACAGAGCCGTCCGGTATAGAGATTCCCTCATTGAAAACCCTATCCACAGCAGGCTCTGAAAATATAGTATCCCTTGCTATAGCATACGTATCCTCATCAATATTATCAACATCATATCTGTTAATCACTCTAACTCTGTCTATGCTGTTTATTTTTAAATTGTTCACAAATTCACTGTACAGTTTTTTCGCTTCTACCGCAAACTCTTCTTTTTTCTCTACGTACAACCTTCTGATCACAGCCGAAACCTCCGTATTATTTTATCCTATTTTGATATAATAGTTCGTGTTTTTATTGCTTTATCTAATTTTATCTACATGATATCAGATTTAAATGCGATTTCCAAGTAAAAAAACGAATTTTATCCGCTTTATTTATTTTTTAGCTACTTTTATCAACAAAATAAAAGCGAGGCTATCAACAATAGCCCCACTCCTATTTTATATTTTCATTCTCCACGATATTGTTTTATACATACCGCTAAGGCAACCGCCCCTATCCCGTCTCATTTGCATATCTTATCGTCCTGCTCGCATCGAATTCAAAATGGCTATAACTGCCACACCTACATCCGCAAACACGGCTGCCCAAATATTTGCCAATCCGAATGCTCCCAGCCCTAAAATCAAACCTTTACAACCAAGTGCAAATACTATGTTGGAATTTACTATTCTTATTGTTTTTTTAGAAATCCTTATCGCCTCAGCTATCCCTGACATTTTGTCATCCATTATTACGACATCCGCTACTTCAATAGCCGCATCAGTGCCCATCACTCCCATAGCAATGCCGACATCCGCTCCTGCGAGTACAGGCGCATCATTTATGCCGTCTCCTACAAAAGCGACTCTGTTATTTTCCTTTAACTTACATATCTTATCCAGTTTATCTTCCGGTAACAACTCATATTCTATATCATCCACCCCGGCAATACAAGCCGCATATTCAGCCGGCTCTTTACGATCTCCTGTAAGCATAACGGTTTTCTTTACCCCAAGGCTCTTTATTTCCCTCAGTGTTCTTTGCACATCTTCCTTAACCTCATCCGCAAGTTCAATATATCCCGCGTATCGTCCGTCCACAGCAACATGAATATGCGACGTCCTCCCCGGCGTATCGTTCTCAGCTGAAATTATCACCCCGTTATCATCCATCAGCTTCCTATTCCCCACCAGTACTGTTCTGTCAAAAATTTTTGCAATCAGCCCTCTTCCGGCTTTTTCAACCACTTCTTCCGGCTTTACAGAGTCCAATTTTATCATCTTCCCCAGTTCACGAACTATCGCTATCGATACAGGATGTCCCGATTCTCTTTCTACGATGCCGACCATTTCAAGTATCTCGGATTGCTCAATATCCGCTACTCCATTCAAGTTCATTTTCTCTACACGAAACTCTCCGGTAGTTATAGTTCCCGTCTTATCAAACCCTATAACGTCTATTTGCGATAAACTTTCTATAGAAGTCCCTCCTTTTACTAATATCCCCCTCTTAGAGGCCGCTCCTATACCGGAGAAGAAGCCCATAGGAATAGATATTACCAATGCACAAGGGCATGATATCACGAGAAATATCAACGCTCTGGAGACCCACTCCGAAAAAACTCCGGAAAACAATAGCGGCGGTATGAATGCTATAGCAGCAGCCAATCCTACAACTACAGGAGTATAAACCCTTGCAAACCTTGTTATAAACCTTTCTTTTTTTGCCTTTTTTTCAATAGCAGTCTCCACCATCTCCATTATTTTTGCTGACGTGGATTCATCTGCCGGTTTTGTGGTTTTCACATATATCGGTGATGTCAAATTGATTGATCCGCTGAAAACGCTGTCTCCCGGCACCGCCTCTCTAGGATATGATTCTCCTGTAACAGGTGACGTGTCAAGCGCACTCTCACCTCGTAATATTACGCCGTCAAGAGGGATTCTCTCTCCCGGTTTTACGAAAACACAGCTGCCCGGTTCCACATCATAAATGTCCATTTCTTCAATTCTGTCGTCCACTATAACGTTAGCACAGTCGGAAGCCATATCCATCAGGCTTTGTATGGATTCCCTCGCTTTTGTCACAGCACAATCCTGGAACAATTCTCCTACTTGATAAAATATCATGACAGCCACAGCCTCATTGTATTCTCCTATACAAAACGCCCCTACCGTTGCCAGCGACATTAGAAAGTTTTCATCGAACAGACGCCCCGACGCAATATTTTTCAATGCAGTCTTAAGTACGCTGCCACCCGCAAGCAAATATGCAGGCAAATACAGCACTATCACCCATTTGCCTATTTGCTCTCTTGCCTCACAAACTTCTATTACAGCTATTGCAGCCATGAGCAAAGCCACCGCCACCAATATCATTTTTAACCATTTTTTTTGTTCATTATTCAAAACGTCACATCTCCTTTTATATTATAAAATGGTACAGCCCGGCTCTATTTTTTTGCATATTTCTCTGGCTTCTGTCACTATTTCGTTAAATCTTTCATCGTCCGCCTCAATAGTTATCTTTTGCATCATAAAACTTATCCCTGCAGTTTTGACACCGTCAAGTTTTTGAATTTTACTTTCCATCTCCGCCGCACAGTGTGCACATCCCAAATTTTTCATTTTAAAAGTTTTTTTCATTTTATATTCCTCCAAATTTCCTCAAGCGAATCATTCTTCTATATGTGCCATACCTTGATTTATAATCGTTCTCACGTGATCATCGCAAAGGGAATAAAATACAGTTCGTCCCTGTCTCTTCGCCTTAACCAGCCTCGCCTGTTTCAACAGGCGCAATTGGTGCGATATCGCCGACTGTGTCATATTCAGAAGCTGGGCTATATCACAAACACACATCTCGGACTCAAACAGCACATAAAGTATTCTTATTCTGGTGCTGTCTCCAAAGGTCTTAAAAAGTTCTGCTAAATCATATAACATCTCTTCATCCGGCATTTTATTCTGAACTGTATCGATTATATCCTGATGCACATGCATAAAATCACACTTTTCCACTACCATTATTTCCCCTCCTTTTATTCTCCATCTGCTTATGCCCCGTCCCCGGCTATTAAAGTCGATAGCAATTATCCGTATAATTAATTTTCCGACATTGAGAATATTTTAGACAATCACTACAAACATAAACATAAACATATGAGCATTTATTCATATATGTATATTATATTGAATAAATGCTTTTTGTCAACATAGTGTTTTTAATTTTTAGTTTCGGTTTTCATCGTAATTACATCTACTTATGGAAATATCATACATTTAATGATATAATAAAGACTCACCTCGGCTCACTATATTTCAAAGTGAATTCCGAGACAAAAAAAATTTTCAGTATTATATAAAGTTTGATAGGAGATTAAAATGAAAAATTATATTTTTTTATGTTTTTACATGCTAGTTATGGGCACAGGACTGTTTGTCTGCAAACATGTGCTGGGCACACCTTATAATTCACCCGATTTCAGCGAAAAGTTTCTGCCGGTAATGATTATTTTAACTGTTGCGGTTTTAATCTATGGCATCAGAAATCGAAAAGATTTAGTTATACGTACAGAAAATAGAAAAGGATATTTTTGGTTTTTATTGCTTTTCATTCCTGTGTCGGTTTTAGGTATCTTTTCTGCCGCTAAAGTATTTGACCCGCACTTATCGTTCTTAATAGTGCTTTTCGACTGCTTGCTTATCGGAGTTGCCGAAGAAGGGATGTACAGAGGCATTCTCATGGGTGCTCTTCTCAAAAAAACGAAACCCGTAATTGCCATCTTGATTTCTTCGGTGATGTTTTCGCTCCTGCACCTGTTGAACCTGCTCGGAGGGTTGGATTCTTCGGAAGTCGTTAACCAAATGATATTCACTTTCATTATGGGACTATTCTTGGGCTCGGTATATTTTTACACAAAAAATATATTGTTCCCGATTCTGTTCCATTCTATCTGGGATTATATCATTCTCAGCAATGCCCTGGTAGATTCTCCGATATTCTTGGCTGCGGTTTTCGGTGTTGCCGGACTTGAAGCAGCCATTTCAATAATACTGCTTTTGAAATTTATAAAAATGCCGAAACCTATGTAGATACAAAAACCTATGTAGATATAGAAACCCGGGAATACCTAATCTCAGGCATTCCCGGGTTTTAAATACTTTTTGTCCTATAAGCCTACTTTTTCTTTTTGGGGTCGGAAAGAATTACATCATTCCTCCCATGCCGCCCATTCCACCCGGCATTGGTGGCATCGCAGGTGCATCTTCCTTAATTTCTGTGATTCCCGCCTCGGTTGTCAACAAGATAGCTGATGCGGATGCCGCATTCTGAAGTGCCGATCTTGTCACCTTCGCAGGATCAACGATACCTGCTTTAATCATGTTCTCATATTTCTCAGTAAATGCGTTGAAACCTACGCCCACTTCACTCTTCTTAATCTCTGCAACTACTACAGAGCCCTCAAAGCCTGCGTTTTCAGCAATCTGTCTTACCGGCTCCTCAAGTGCTCTCAATATAATTGCAGCACCTGTCTTTTCGTCTCCTGACAATGTATCGACATATTTTTTAACTGCAGGAATAGTATTTACAAGAGCAACTCCGCCACCTGCTACGATTCCTTCCTCTACAGCCGCTTTAGTAGCATTAAGTGCATCTTCTATTCTTAATTTTTTCTCTTTCATTTCTGTTTCTGTAGCAGCTCCAACTTTAATTACAGCAACTCCGCCTGTCAACTTAGCAAGTCTTTCCTGCAACTTTTCTCTATCGAAATCCGAATGAGTCGTTTCAATCTCACGTCTAATCATGGAGATTCTGTCCTGAATATCCTCTGCTTTTCCGGCACCGCCAACAATTACAGTGAACTCCTTATCTACCTTAACAGTGCTTGCCTGACCCAGCATGTCCAAAGTAGCATCCTTCAAATCGTATCCCAATTCTTCAGAAATCACAACACCGCCTGTCAATGCAGCAAGGTCAGCCATATATGTCTTTCTTCTCTCACCGAATCCCGGAGCCTTGACAGCCACGCAATCAAATGTACCTCTAAGCTTGTTTACAACGATTGTAGCCAACGCTTCGCCCTCAACGTCTTCACCGATGATAAGAAGCTTTCTTCCCTGCTGAACAATCTGCTCCAATATAGGTAGAATTTCTTGTATATTTGTAATTTTTTTATCTGTCATAAGGATATACGGATTTTCCATTACAGCTTCCATCTTTTCCATATCGCTTACCATGTAAGCTGACAAATATCCTCTTTCAAACTGCATACCCTCAACCACTTCAAGAGTAGTGCCCATCGATTTTGACTCCTCAACTGTAATAACACCGTCTTTTCCGACTTTTTCCATAGCCTCTGAAATAAGTTCTCCCACTTCCTCATCATCAGCCGAAACGGATGCTACCTGAGCAATATTCTCTTTTCCCTCGACCTGCTTGGAAATATTTTTTATCTCAGCCACTGCCGCTTCAACAGCACCTTTGATACCCTTTCTGATTGCCATAGGGTCAGCTCCGGCTGCAACATTTTTAAATCCTTCTTTTATCATTATCTGTGCCAAAAGAGTCGCTGTAGTAGTTCCGTCTCCCGCTACATCATTAGTCTTTGTCGCTACTTCCTTTACCAACTGAGCTCCCATGTTTTCAAGCGGGTCTTCCAAGTCTATTTCCTTAGCTATAGTCACACCGTCGTTTGTAATCATCGGTGCTCCGAATTTCTTTTCAATCAATACATTTCTGCCCTTAGGTCCCATTGTGATTTTAACTGTGTTCGCCAGCTGATCCACACCGGACTGGAGCTTTCTTCTTGCGTCTTCACCGAACATAATCTCGTTTGCCATCTTTATTACCTCACTTCATACTGAATTTAATTACAACATCACATTAATTTTATTTTGTAAGCCAAGTTCACCGGCTCACCGAACCCGATAATCTTCACTGACTTGCCGAGCTTGCCGCACCTAATAAACAAGCCGAGCTCATCAAGCCCCTTAGTTCATAACCGCCAATATATCTCTCTGGTTTATAATAATCACCGTTTCTCCGTCCACCTTCACTTCCGTGCCGCCATACTCGGAGAATATCACAAGATCACCAACAGCCACTTCCATTTTTACATCATCCTTACCCGGACCTACAGCAAGCACTTTAGCCATCTGCGGTGCTTCTTTAGACTGACCCGGAAGCACTATTCCGCTTTTAGTCTTTTCCACTGCTTCTTCTCTCTTAATTACCACTCTATCTGCTAATGGTCTGATTTTCATTTTTATTTCCCCTTTCTTATCCTCAATTTATTAAAATTTATTTTTGTCTTTGTTAGCACTCGACGTCATTGAGTGCTAAATATATTTTATAACACTTCCGAAAAATGTCAAGGGATTTTGCCTTATTTAATTCAAATTTTTAATATAGTAAAACAAGTACTGTTGGGCTATTCCTCCATACTCTCCAAAAGTCTTTTCCGCAAATCTGTTCATCTCTTTCAAGTCGTTCTCCCCTATTCCGTACAGCCGATTCATCACTCGCCTTATCCACACATCTATCGGAAAACTGTCCATACGCCCATACCCGAACAACATAATACAGTTCGCCACCTTGGGGCCGACTCCTTTAAGCCCTAGCAAATATTCCATCAACTCCTTATTGGAGAGCGTACCGCTCTTCTCAAAACTTTCTCCTCCGTCTTCGGCTATCGCCTTTGCGGTATCTATAATATACCCCGCTCTGTATCCCAGTTTTATCGGTTCCAAATCTTTTTCAGTCAGATCCGCTAAAGTCTCATAAGAAGGAAATGCAAAAAACTTTCTCCCATCGTTTCCGAACTCTACCGGTACATCTTTTATTTCACAGCCGAACATTGCAGAAAGATTTTCTATGCATTTCTTTATTCTCGGAATATGATTGTTCTGTGAAATTATGAAGGAGACCAAACTTTCCCACTTGTCCTGTTTCAATATCCTTATACCGTTACCGTACTCTATTGCGGATTTAAGCACCTCGTCACGAGCGGAAAAACTCTCCATAATACCGACATAATCCGTCTCCATATCAAAATATTCATGCCATATCTCGACATAATCCTCTTTAACAGCATTGTCTATTACTATATCATCATCAATTTTGCTTACCCTTATCACTTTCCCCTTAGCGATTCCCTCAAAACTTCCATCCTCTATCTCATTGAATCTGAAACACTGTCCGCAATCAAAAATGCTTTTCGGATCAAAAGCCTGCGGTTTCAGCAATCTGATGCGTTTCTTTTCTTCATCAAAAACCGTCTGCATCCCAAAACTCCTCTCCTTTTCGTGAAGCCCGTTCAGAATTATTTCAGCCCTCGCACTTCAACGTTAACCCTGTCTACGGTAAAGGCTGTCATATACTCAACCTTATCCATTATCGCCTCTTGCAAATTTTCCACGCTTTCTATAATACTCTCACCATACTTTACCACAACGGCTACATTGAGAATCAATCCGTCACCACGTTTTTCCGTAGCGGTTTTTCCAACACTGAAAATCTCCGGCAGCTCTTCCCCCACACACATCACGATATCGCTTATCGCTCTGTCCGAAAAAGTGTAATCGCCTAAATAACTGTATGTGGGTCTTACGACTGTTTTTTCAGTGTCGGCACCTTTTCCCCAACCTCTGAAAATTCTCAAAGGATCCATAAAATATCCTGCAAACTCCCTCTTCAGCTGCAAAGCCGGCACAGGAATAACATGCTTCCCTTTTTCATCCCTGGATTTTCTCGCCATTTCCCTGTCATGCTCGCTCGTTATATCTTCTATAAAAATCATCTCATCTATTGGCGGCATCTCCAATGCCTCCGTGATAATATTCACCATTCGGTCGGATGTTCCGATTACAAGAATACTCTTCGGTTTAACCGCTTTAATCTTTTCTGCAACCTCTTTTCTGTGATCATCATCATGAAATATAGCAGTTTTCACTGCGCCCATCTTAGTCGCCTGCCTCTTTGCGGATTTTCCCGCCAATATCTTGCTTCTCCTGATGAGTAGTCCGTCATCTATTATGCACTCTATATTTTTGTCTTTACACAGGTTCATCGCTTGAAAACTTTTTCCTGTGCCGCTCTTACCTACCAGTCCGTATACTTTCATTATTCTCGTGTCCTTATTTCCGTTTTAATTTTTGTGCTTCTTTTATTATCATTTTTTATATATTATATGTTGCTATAAATCTAATTATATGTTACAATTTAGAAACTTGTTTGAATAGTTTATTTTTTAAGGAGGAAACAACTATGGCATATGTAATTTCAGATTCTTGCATCAGCTGCGGCGCTTGCACTGAAGCTTGCCCTACAGATGCAATCAGCGAAGGCGATACTCAATACAACATCGATGCTGCTACTTGCATTGATTGCGGTGCTTGCACAGACGCTTGCCCTGTTGGAGCTATCAGCGCCGGCGAATAATAAAAAGTAATAAATCAAAGCATTTTTTTAAATAACCGTTTCTTTATGAAACGGTTATTTTTATTTTTGATTTATATATTTTTAATCTATATATCTGTTGCTCTCAGTACGACAATGTCGATACTTACCAACTTTATTATCTTCTTTAGCAATTTCCGATATTGTTCGGCATTTATTCGTCAAGCTTCTTGCTTATGTGGTATGTCAATGAATGCAAACTGTCACTCAAATGAACATTTTCTACCAATACATCTTCCGGTATATCGAGGTCTATAGGCGCAAAATTCCATATGCCCTTTATTCCTCCCTGAACCAATCTCTCCGCTACCTGTTGAGCATTTCTCTTACCTGTACAAATAACACCTATATCTATGTTATTTTCTCTTATATAGTCTACAACTTCATCATAGTCTCGCACCAACACTTCGTTAAGCTTAATGTCTATCAGTCTCGGATTTATATCAAACATGCTCTCAAGCGAGAAATTAACCCTCTGAGAAGTATAGTTTGCAATTGCCTGCCCTAAGTTTCCTGCACCCATGATAATCATAGTATATTTTCTTGTAAGACCTAAAATGTTTGACAGCTCCTCATCAAGGCTCTCTACGTTATATCCATATCCCTGCTGCCCGAATCCTCCGAAATTATTCAAATCCTGTCTTATCTGTGATGCAGTATATCCCATTATTCCGCTTAGTTCGTTTGATGAAATTCTGTCTACATTTTTTCTCTTCAAGTCTCTCAAATACCTTCTGTATCTTGGTAGTCTTTTTATAACTGCTTTTGATACCTGTTTTACTTCTTTCATCTCGCACCCTCTTTCATAACAACGGATATTTCCTATGCATTTGTTCCGTACTTATATAATACCCTGCATTTTAAAACTTTTCCATAGAAAAATCAAAAAAAATAAAATCTCACCCCGGTGAGATCTTATTTTAGACCTTTATTATTAGTTTGCTTTTTCTTCAACATATTTGAAAATATCGCCCACTACCTGGAACTGATCTGAATCTTCTTCCGGTACTTCGATACCGAACTCGTCCTCAATAGCCATCATTATCTGTACTGCTGACAATGAGTCCGCCTCAAGATCCTTTACCAAATTTGTATCTGCTGTTATTTCTGAAACATCTACTCTTAATTCTTCAGCAATAATTTCCTTTATCTTTTCCTGCATTAAACTATACCTCCTAATTAAACAATGTTTTCTTTAGCCTTTCGTAATACCTACATTATTATAAGTGACAAAGCATACGACTGCAAGTCAAATTTATAAAAAATGTATCTGAAATCATCTTTTATTCTATACCTTCTATTCTTCAAACTCAAACCATCTATTATAATTTTCTTCAAGCTCCGCTTTTATCTCTTCCAATTCCTCCGCTATTCTTCTGCTTGCCTCGATATCGGAAAATATCTCCGGCAAACACAGCTCGGCTTCCAAAAACGCAACCCTTTCCTCTCTCTGTTTGATATCTTTCTCCAGGCTTTCCTTCTCCCTCATCATTCTTCTTCTGGCAGCCTCAGCCTCTTTATCCCGCTTCCTTTTCTCCATGTTGCTGAGCTTTGAAACCTCCACCGCCGAAGCCGTTTCCTTCTCCCTCATCCGCACTTGATCGCTTTTAGCATCTTCATGCAGCTGTCTCATATAGTTTTTGGTCGACTCCATGCCGTCCCGCTTCTCAACATAATAATCGTAGCCGCCGACATAATTTGTGACTCCGTCCTTTGAAAGCTCTATTATCCTGTTCGGCACTTTATTAAGAAAATATCTGTCATGAGATACCACCAATACCGTCCCCTGAAAAGAAAGAAGAGCATCCTCAAATATCTCTCTTGAGTGAATATCCAAATGGTTAGTAGGCTCGTCAAAAATCAGAAAATTAGCCCCCGACATCATAATTTTCAGCAGGCTCAATCTAGCCTTTTCACCGCCGCTCAAACTCCCCACGCTGTTAAAAACCATCTCGTCTTTAAACAGAAAGCGACCTAGAATCCCTCGTATTTCTCCATCCGTATAGAGTCTATGTTCATCGTGAATTTCATCAATTACCGTATTCGCATCATTTAACATCGCCTGTTCCTGATCATAGTAGCCGAATTTCACCCCGGTGCCGACCTTTATGTATCCGTCTTCCTTATCAATTAATCCCATTATCGTCTTTAGAAAAGTCGTCTTTCCTATCCCGTTCTGTCCTACGATGCAAATTTTCTCTCCACGTTTAACATCCAAATCCACATCTTTGAACAGTTCACGTCTTTCGGCTCCGAATCCGACAGATTTTTTCAGTCCCTTTACAGTCAACGCATCTTTCCCTGCACGAACAGTCTCCTTGAACTCAAGCCCCATACCGCCGCTTTTCATATAGGGTTTGTCGATTGTCTCCATTTTCTGAAGCTTTTTTTCTATGGATGCGGCACGCTTGGCAAGCTTTTCCGTGCCTCTTTGCTTCATACGTCTTACGACCTCTTCTTTTTGCCTTATTTCATCCCTGCGATGGTAATATTCTTTCAGACGGCTTTCATAAACCTGTTTCTTTTGTTCAGCATACTCACTATATGTACCGGTATACGACTCTATGGTGTGATTTTCGATTTCTATAATACGATTGACTATCTGGTCCAAAAAATATCTGTCATGAGACACCACCAGGATAGTTCCCTTATATGATTTCAAATACTGTTCCAGCCATTTGAGAGTCCCTATATCCAAATGGTTGGTAGGCTCATCAAGTATCAGAATATCGGGTTTTTTTAGCAAAAGAGCAGCCAACGCAAGTCTGGTACGTTCCCCTCCACTGAGCGTAGATATCTTCTTATCATAAAACTCGGCAGGAAATCCCATACTTCCCAGCACTCCGGAAATTTCGCTCTTGTACGTATATCCTCCCAGCTTTTCATACTCCACGGTAAGCCTGTAATGATAGTCCAAATCACCTTGAGTATCTTCTCCGTCGCTCGCCTTGCGTGCAATCCTGCCCGATACCTCTTCCAGTTCCTTTTCAAGACCTATATGCCTCTCAAAGATACTTAGTATTTCATCGTACACCGAAGCATCTCCATCAAAATTATCTCTCTGTTTCAGGTACCCCACCGTAGTATCTGCCGAAATAAATATATCGCCGCCGTCCGGATAAATTTCACCCGCTATCATGTTCAGTAATGTCGACTTGCCTGCCCCGTTATCTCCGACGATGCCTACTCTATCGCCCTTATTAAGATGAAAAGATGCATTTTTCAGTATTATATTTGTCACATAAGATTTCTCAATACCGTTAACCGACAATACTATCATCTTTTTTTACTCCTATTCTAAGTCCTGACACCGCATCCAGCAGCAAATCATCTCTTTCCCCCGCCATATATCCGTAATATCCTCTAACACCTATCATAGCGGCGTTATCCGTGCAATAAACGGACGATGGAACATAAAGTCTGACGCCCGCCTTATCGCAGCTCATCTGAATCTTTTCTCTCAACCTGCTGTTGGCAGCCACTCCTCCCGCCATTACCAGCTTATCATGTTTCAATCCTTTTACTGCCTGCATCGCCTTACTCTCTATAACATCCACCACTGCCTCCTGAAATCCTGCCGCAACATCAGCCACATCTATTTCATTGCCTTGATTTTTTTGGTTGTTGATATAGTTCAAAACACCGGTCTTGATTCCGCTGAAACTAAAATCCAAGCTGTTTTTCTCAAGCATTACACGTTTAAAAAAAACCTTGTCCGGGTTTCCTTGTCTTGCAAGTTTATCCACCTTCGGTCCTCCCGGGTATCCCAGTCCCAAAACCCTTGCTACCTTGTCATATGCCTCTCCTACAGCGTCATCTCTCGTCTCTCCCAAAATCTCATACTCCGTATAGCTCTTTACCAAAACAATATTCGTATGCCCCCCCGAAACCACGAGCGCCGTAAAAGGCGGCTCAAGCTCAGGATTTTCTATATAGTTGGCACATATATGCCCCTCAATGTGATGCACACCCACTATAGGAATGTTTTTCGCCATAGCTATTGCTTTTGCCGTTGCCACTCCCACAAGTAATGCTCCTACAAGCCCCGGACCGTAGGTTACCGCAATCAATCCTATATCATCAATGCTCACACCCGCTTCTCTCAAAGCCTCAGATACAACATCATTTATATTCTCAAGATGATGACGAGATGCTATTTCCGGCACTACACCCCCATACTCCTTATGTATCTGTATTTGTGAGGCAATAATATTGGATTTTACATTTCTTGCTCCCTCTATTACTGCAACAGACGTCTCGTCACAGCTCGACTCAAATGCAAGAGTATAAAATTTATCTTTATTGCCCATTCTTTTTCCTCCATAATATCAAAGCATCCTCGCCGTCATCATAATATGACTTTCTTATCGACTCTTCCGTAAATCCCAGTTTCCTGTATAGACCGATGGCTGCAAAGTTCGATTTCCTTACTTCCAACCTTATCACATCACAGCCGTTATTAAATGCGTACTCTATCAGCTCGGAAAAAACTCTTTCCCCGATACTTTTTCTGCGAAACTCCTCTTTAACAGCAACATTTGTAATCTCCCCCTCGCCAAACAGCAACCTCATTCCTGCGAATCCCAATATTTCCGATTTCGCATCACATTCATTGCCAAGCACTTCATCCGACTTCTCGGCAACAAAATATATCCGCCTGCTAACGGAGTTTTCCTCTCCCAGCTCCTCTTTGTAGCTGTCAAGCGACCACGCCCCCGGCATTTCTCTATGTATTTCACTTATACCTACAGCATCTTCAACTGTCGCCATTCTTATCCTCATATAGCCCCCGATGACTTCTTCAACTCCAATTTTGTTTCCGCCTCCGATTTCCTCAAATACTCAGGCAACACCTCCGGATACGGCATAGCTCCTCTGTCTCTGAATATTTTTTCTCCAAGGACGGCAATACTCGCAGCCGATGCATGTTTATCATCTCCTTGCTCAAACGAATAATCAATACCGGAATTTCCCAAAATATCTTCACAAAAACCCGAAAATTTTTCTGCATCTGCAAAAAAAACTATTTTTTCATCTATCTTATTTTTTATCATGACATCTTTTAACTGATTGAGATACTCATCTATCATGTAGCAACCCTCCTCAATCAATTGTTTATCGCCTATAAACGCTGCCGAGTAAATTTGATTTCTTCTTGCATCGAACATGGGCACACATACTCCGCTTCTTTTCGACATATTGCAAGTAAAGCTTTCAAGCGTAGGTACTGAAACTATCTTCTTCTCAGTAACTTGAGATATGGCTCTTGCTGTCGCCACACCTATACGAATGCCCGTAAAAGATCCCGGTCCTCTGGAAACTGCAATCAAGTCAATATCGCCTATTTGCAATGCACATTCTTTTAAGGTTCTGTCAATCAAGTCCGCTAAAAGCTTAAGATGATTCATCGGCTCATTCATAAATTTTGTTCGTTTTTCATTATTCGCAACAACACAAACACTTCCGATTTTACCGGTCGTTTCAATTGCTAAAATATTCATCTATACTCTCCATACCTCTCGTTATCTCCACCACTCTGGAGCCGTCTTTTTCTCCATATTTAAGACAAATCACAACCGCATCATCCGGCAATATATCCTCTATCAGGTTTGCCCATTCCACAACGCAAATACCGTCCCCGTAAAAATATTCATCAAAATCTATTGCATCCAGTTCACATACGGTATCAATCCTGTATACATCAAAGTGATACATCGGCACCCTGCCGCTTCTATACTCCTGAACCAACGTAAAAGTCGGGCTGTTGACATTCTCGTCAATACCCAACCCCTCCGCTATCGCCTTTGTAAGAGCGGTTTTTCCGCTTCCCAGATCTCCTATGAGTGCTATCACCGTACCCGGCGAAGCCCATGCCGCTATTTTTCTTCCCAGTTCTCGAGTCTGCTCAATATCCTTTAAAATCATGCCTCTTTTCCTTATTTGTGTAAAAACTCCGACATTCTTTTGTAAATCACAAAAGTAACCATCCCGTTTATGCCCGCCTTTATCAAATTAAAAGGCAATATAGCGGTCGGAATGAGCGCCATCACAGCCTTAGTCGGCATACCGGTATATATAGGTGTTATGATTATATTGGCAAGACACATGACCGCTACCATCACAACTATCCCGACAAGAATAGCAATCAAAGCTCTTTTTCTTGTTTTCTTCGATTTATAAATAAACCCTGCTACCAGTGCAAAAGATCCCGTTGCCGCCACATGCATTATTATTCCCCATATTCCGGATCCGGCACTAACAGTCACTCCTTGAATTATCGACACCAAAAGAGTAAGAACCAGCCCTGCCACAGGTCCGAATGCAAACGTTCCTATGAATATAGGTATATCCGCCGGATCATATTCTAAGTATGGTGCTGCCGGTATTATCGGAACATGCACCATCAGCACGAGTATAACGGATATTCCCACAAGCATCCCCATCTTAGCTAATCTTACCGTACCTTTTTGAATATTAGGTTCTTGGCTATTCATAAAATTTTTCCTCACTTTCTGTCAATCGCTCTATAGCTTCTGCATAAATCTTTGTCGCAAGCATCAATGTTTCTATTGTAATATGCTCATTCTTCTGATGGTTACAGTCCTCCTCCCACGGGAACATAGGACCGTACGCAACAGCATTTTTCATAGACCGTGCATAGGTGCCGCCACCTATTACCAAAGGCTCTGTCTCGTCGCCCGTGTGTTTCTTATATATTCTCATCAACTCCTGAATCAATGGAGAATCTTTTGGCATATATATAGGTGCGGTGTGTTTTTCCTTCACCAAGCCGATATCATATCTCTTTATCAACTCTATCAGCCCGCCATACACCTCGTCCTCCTTCATCGTCACAGGATATCTGACATTTATTGTTAGTATTATAGCCTCCTTATCCGCTTGAACCATACCCACGTTAAACATAAGCTTGCCGGAAACATCATCGGAAAATGCCATCTCTATATTTTCACCATGATATTTAAACCCTATATGATTGTTGTAAAAACCAATGAATTCTCTCAAGTTTTCATCTTCAAACGGCAGATTCTGAAGCAGCTCCATCATTATGGAAATAGCGTTCAATCCCATATCGGGTCTTGCCCCGTGTGCCGAAATCCCCTCTGTAATTATCTCCAAAGACTTTCCCACGCCCTTAAATTTGACACTGTACCCTGTATCTTCTTTATATTTTTTTATAATTTCCTTTATATCATCGTAGCTGTCAGCCTTAATCACCGCTCTGGCATTGTCCGCCACCATATTGGGCGCATTGCCCCCCTTAAGCCCTGTCAGCATCAGTCCCTTGCCTGAGTTCTTGCTTCCGGAAAGCTTCTTTGCCAAATCAAAAACCAAAATACCCTGTTCTCCATGAATTACCGGAAAGTCGCCATCCGGAGAAATCCCGAAATCCGGAATCCCCTCTTTCTCGACATAGTAATCCATTCCTGCCCAGTTTGTTTCTTCATCAAGTCCTATTATCACCCTAATCTTTTTCTTTGGCTTAAATCCTGCATCTTTAAGTGCCTTAAGAGCATAAAATGCTGCAACCATAGGGCCTTTATCGTCTTTAGTTCCTCTCCCGAATATTTTGCCGTCCGCTATCTCAGCTCCATATGGATCATAATCCCAGTCTTTGCCCTCCGGAACAACATCAAGATGTCCCACGATACCGAATACCGTTTCTCCGTCTCCATACTCAAAATGTCCTCCATAGTTATCAACATTTTTTGTTACGAATCCCTCAGCCTCAGCCATATTCATGAAAAGCTCATATGCTTTCTGTACACCCTCGCCGAAAGGATATTCTCCCTCTGTAGGCACTGCAACGCTTTTAATCCTGATTAAATCCTGTAATGCCCTTATTTCCTGTTCTTGGTTCTCATCTATGATTCTCAAATATTTTTCCTGAAATTCCGTGTTCTGCACCCTGTTCTCCTCCTCCGCCTCTAGCGGTTAATTGTTAAGATTCTCTCTGTACCGAAAAGCTCCTCATGATCCGCCAAAGCCTCTCTCGCAAAATTCACATTGCCGGATTTCAAAATTGACGGATTTTCAGCAAACTTGGAATCCAAAGGTATAATTTCATATACATATTTTCCTGCACTCTTATATTTATTTACCCATGTAGG
>JBGZBP010000003.1:0-9549 GCA_041844735.1 Bacillota bacterium | reverse complement strand
CTTCATCGCTCACGCGGCGTTGCTGCATCAGGCTTTCGCCCATTGTGCAATATTCCCCACTGCTGCCTCCCGTAGGAGTTTGGACCGTGTCTCAGTTCCAATGTGGCCGATTACCCTCTCAGGTCGGCTACTGATCGTCGCCTTGGTGAGCCGTTACCTCACCAACTAACTAATCAGACGCAGGCCCATCCTTTGCCGATAAATCTTTGGCTACTTTGTCATGTGACATCTTAGCTTTATGAGGTATTAATCACCGTTTCCAGTGGCTATCCCTCTGCAAAGGGCAGGTTGCCTACGCGTTACTCACCCGTCCGCCGCTTTCCATTAATTACTTTGACCGAAGTCTCCATATTTAACTTCTCGCTCGACTTGCATGTGTTAGGCACGCCGCCAGCGTTCATCCTGAGCCAGGATCAAACTCTTAATTAAAATCTTTATTAAAACGTATTATCTCTAATACCTTCTAATTCGTTTCTCTTTATTCGTTTTCCTTTTCTCAAAACGTCTGACGCTTTAATCTTTTTCTTCCGAATTACTGTTTCTTTTGAATTGTACAAGGTGTTTTTGAAATATTTCCTAAAAGCCTATTTTGCTCTTAGTTTTAATACTTCCAAAACATCATCTTACCTTTATGGTTGTGTACTTAATCATGGCAATCTAATGCCTTTTTGATTAAGCTTCTACACTATGTAGTTATCAATGTTCTTCGGTGCTTTTCGCACCCGTTCGCCCTTAGCGAACTTTTATATCTTAACACCTGTTTTATCGCTTGTCAACGCTTTTATTAAAATTTTTTTCGTTTATTATCAATATTAAATAATATCGTTGCAAACTCAGCTCTTGTTATATAATTTACAGGTTTGAAATAGCCGTTTGCATCACCGTTGAGTATGCCGTTTTCAGTTAATTTGACCACACTGTATTTCGCCCAATTTTTTATCATATAGAAATCCTTGTAGGCTTTATTATTTTTGTCGTAACCAGCAAATTCTATACCCGTATTCTCAATGAATGCATTCAACATCACCGCTAATTCCTGACGTGTTATCTGTCTTTCTGCACGGAATGTACCGTCGCCGAAGCCTTTTACTATCTTTGATTGATATGCCCAGCGTGCATACGGTGCATAGTATGTATTTCCTGCTATATCACTGAAAACACGAAGTCCGCTGTCTTTAAATTCATCTACTTTGACACCCGTCATTCTGCCCAGTACAGTCACAACTCCCCCTCTGCTCATATGGTTGTCGGGACTGAATTTATTCGATGCAGTTCCATTAAAGTATCTATTTTTCAACGTGTGGTATATAAAATCTTTAGCCCAGTGATTTTGTATATCGATGAATTTTTTCCCGAGGTCTTCATCCGACTTGATATCCTCATCCTTATCCTTCTTCTTTTCCGTTTTTTCAATGCTACCTGCTATCCCTGCAGACGATCCGCCTGCCCCCGGATTGTCACCGTATATAACTTCCACTTCATTGGTGATACCTGTCTTTAAATGAAGATTTAAAGTCTTGCTTTCAATACCGTTTATTGCCTTAGGCTGTATTTTTACATTTTCGCCTGCCTTGAAGTATTTACTCAAATCTACGTCAGTTCTCTCCTTGAGACCTGCTCCCACCAAGGTTTCACCGGGTGCTATTTCCTTTCCTGCCGTATTTTTATAAACAAACTTTATCTTTACTCCGTTTGTCATATGGCCGAAATCACCTGCTACTGCAAAATCGGCATTTTCAGGTTCTTTTCCATCAATAATAAGATTTACTACTCTTCCGTTCTTGCTGAAAGCATTATTCGCAATCTCTTTTACTGTGTCCGGAATCTTTACTTCTGTCAGATTATTCCCCATGAATACTCCTTCTTCCAGCTTTTCAAAAGGCTCATCCGCTCCGGTCACTTCACCCTTTGCAGGGATGTCGAAAACTACACTTGTCAGGTTATTATTTGCAAATGCGTATGATTCAACCGATTCAAGTCTTTTAGGCAATATCACACTTTCTATCAAGTTGTCCATAAATGCTCCCGGTCTTATATGTGCCACCGTTCCCGGAATTCCTATTTCTCTTATTTTGTTGGCATGAAAAGCTCGTTCGTTAATCAGGTGTGCATGAGGTGACAACTGAACATTTTTCAACTCGTTGTACTCGAACGATTTTTTGCCGTAGTGAAGCATGCCGTTAGGGAAGCTGATTGTTTGTAATTTATTTCTGGCAAATGCTCCGTTACCTATTTCATCCAGACCTGTGTTATTGCTGAAATCTACTGTTTCAATTCCCATATTATAAAATACCAGCGGTGCAATCTTTTTAATTGTTCTTCTGTTTATCGATGACGGTATAACAAGATTTTTTTCCTTACCTAAATACCTCATTAAAAAGCCCTGCTTATCAATAACGAACAGATTTTCTATGCTTCCTCCCTGATTCTTAGGTTCCGGCTGCACCTCATACTCTTGGCTTGTATATTCATTACCCGCATCATCTCTTGTGATGAACTTTATCTTATCACCTGTTTTTAGTCCGCTTACGGCATAGTCGAAATATCCATCCTCATCAACTTTGCCGATCCCTATTTTGTCGCCGTTTTTTACAATCTCCACCTGTATGCCTGCGGCACCTATCGCAACTATTTCTTTATCTCCCTCGATTATCGGGCCTCTCAACATCAATTCTATATCCGAATAATCAAATTTTATGCTTTTTAAGGCACTGTCCAGCACTACATTCTTTGAAACGTGTAAATTAGCATATCCTTTTACCCTAGGCGCTTTTATGCTGACTGTTCTGCCGTCAACAGTGTAATAATTTGAAACAGGGTTCACATTCAAATAATCTTTCGGAGTCTTTCCCGTACCGTCATCACCTATGATTTCAATGCCTTCCTTTATAAACTTCTTAACTTCTACATCATAAAGATTCATAATGATTTTTGCAGGGTTTATGATATATGCTCCATCCTTGGATTTTAAATTATACTTGTTCCCCTCCGATGTCGTAAGAAGTGCATATTCTCTGGATTCAGATTTTGGCCCGAATGCATCATCAGCTATTTCTCTGACTTCCGGTATCTCCATTTCTATCCTTCCATTTAGGAAGAATGCTCTTTCCGGTATCTTCCTAATATTCTTCATGCCTGTGACCTTCGAAATCACATTTTTTGAAAATGCTCCCCTACCTATTTCCATAACATTGTCGGGGACATTGATTTCTTTTATCAGGTTTCCTGAAAACGCTTCTTCATGTATAGCTTTCAAACTCTCGGGAAGTTCGATGCTCTCAATATAGTTATTATAAAATGCATTTTTGCCTATAATCTCAACTTTTTGCGGCAGTTTTACATTTTTAATATTTTTATCTCTGAAAACATCAGCTCCTATTGCCTTTACTGTTTTACCTCTTATGCTTGTCGGTATCACTATGTTCTTGCTATGTCCTTTGTATCCCTTAATATATCCCGTAACTCCGCTGTTTTCATATTCTCCTTCCTCAAATATGAAAGCGTCCTCTTCGTCCGGAGCGATTATCGGAGTACTTCCTGCACTTTCCGCATCCAGCTCATTAGGATCTTCAGGGTTTGATTCTGCATTTTCGGGGAATCTCATGTTGCATCTCATCATCAAGGCACCGTTAATGCCCGTAGTGGACAATTTTGAAAATGCTCCGTTGTATATGTATGAATTCAGAGCTCCCGGCTTCATTGCATCATCACTGTTATCTATACCTACGGTTACCGTGTCCGGCCCGCTCACTTTTTGTAAAGCAATCAAATAAAATGATTTGTCAGTCTTGATGTTGTGTCCTGCAAGCTGAATTTCATTCCATTGATTCGGCACCATTGCGTGATTTTCCTCTTTTCCCAGCTCTACCAATCGTCCGTCTTCATCATATCCCATGACTAAAATGTCCATCATTTTATTTTGAGATTTACTTTCCGGTACATATATGGATGCACTCACTACCATTCCGCCTTTTTTATCAGGTCTGTATCTCACCGCATATCCTTTCGGACCGTCTGCTACCCTGTGGTGAATATACTGCTTTGAGTAGTTGCCGTTATCAACATTTAAAAGCTCATTTTTCCATCCGTTTTCATGCTTTTCCAAGGTAATATTAGGCTCTGTAGTCTTTGTAGTCTGTACATTTACATTTATTGTTTTTCCATAATACCCTTTTTTAAATGCTCTCAGTTTGTATTCACCCTCATATACCGAATCAATGGCAAACTCACCTTTACTGTCGGTTTTTGAAATGGGATAGTTACTGTCTTCCAAAAGTCTCACATATGCGTTTTCTATTGCAAAACCGTTTTCATCAAAAATCTTTCCTCGAATTCCCCCCTTACCTTTGGGCTCCAATTCAAAGTCAACATTTTTTGTCTGACCTTTTTTCAGATCTATCTTAATCTCTTTTGTGAAATATCCGTACGCTTCAGCTATCACCGTCCACATCTCATCACCGGTTTCCGCATGGTGGAAAGTATAGCTGCCGTCTGCCGGGTTGCTTATTACCTTCTTCCCTGTTTCTTTCACAGTGACTTTTGCTTTTAGCGGTATAAACCCTGACCTTATACCTGCAGGGCCTCTTGCAAAAAGTACGATTTTATTACTATTTAATGTTTCCGTAAAATCATCAGATTCGCCCAAACTTGCTGTTTTCGGTACTGCGATATTTCCGTCTGCACTCATGTTTATGTTTTTAACTTTTTCGCCAATTCTAATGTTGTCTACATACCATCCCAGCTCGTATTTATCCGTTTTTGCAACTTTTAGCGTATCCGATACCCATCTTATTTTTACAGTCTTACCTTTGTAAGAATTCAAATCCGCAATCACATCATTCCATTTATTCTTATTCTCCTCTTCCATTATTATGAAAGGAGAAATAATTTCAGTCCATGTGTTTCCTGTTGTATTGATTTCGACCTTGAAGTGTATATTTGACGACAGACTTGAAAACGGTATTGTATTATATGATTCAAATTCCAATACAGGGTTTTTCATTGCATCCGGAATCTGTATCTCTTGAGTTTCCAATACGGCGAACTCCCTTGGTTGCAAGGCTCCCTTAAGAATAGTACCCCAAACCTTATCAGCATCTTTAATTTTATTAAACAATCCTTGTTCATTGTAGTAAACAGTACTGTACGGGTCGTTTCCCGAAGTCTTTACAGGAACACCCCACTGCCAGCTACCTTCGGCTTTGAGTCCTCCGTTATCCTCCTGCAGATTTGAATGAAATATATTATCAAGCTTTTCAAAATTAATTTTCACCGCTTCCCCATCAGACTCATTTCCATAGTCATCTACCGCAATTATTTTATAATAATATTTCCCATCATTCTTTATCGGATCCGTAAATACCGTCTTTTCTTTATCGGAGATATGTTGTAGATTTTTCCACTCATTTTCCCCATCAATTTTTCTAAATATCTTATATCCTGTCACTATAGGATCATTGCTTTCATCCCACGTAATTCGGACTCCATCCGACATATTTTTCAACTTGATCCCGTTAACCTTACCAATTGTGTTTACGGTTTCTCCTGTAAGTTGAACATTATCTATATACCAGCCCGGTCCCTCATCTTTGGGTGGTCCCTGAAGTTTAAATCTAAGTTCCATGATATTTCCGGATTTAACGTATTTACTTAAATCATATGTGATTTCTTTCCACTTTTTTTCTTCCGTTCCTCTTTCACGAGTCGCTATTTCAGTGAAATCGCCTCCATCCGTTTTTATCTCAATAGCACAATATGTTGCCGGATCCGTCCCCAAAAACTCATCGTATTTTAAAAGAACTTTTTTATCATGGTGCTTTGAAATATCAATAGGCGGCATAGTCAAAAACGAATTTACTCTTAATGGGAATTTCTCCTCTCCTACTGCGGTTCCCACATACTTCTCTCCGTTTTTCGGTTCGGGTTCCTTATGACTGACAGGTTTTCCCCAGTTCCATATTCCGTCAAATTGCCATCCGTCAACTTCCTGTTCAAAATCATTCCTGTACTTTCCGGGATTTATTCCTTCCTTTACAGGTATATTTTGAGCAGGTGTTTCCTTTGCATCCGAATCCTTTCTTCCATAATCCCAAACCCTTATCTTTAACTGTAAATCACTTCCGTTAATTTGGTCAGCCTTAATAACCGCCTTATACTGACCTGATTTGCTGTCCCCCTCAACGAGCTCAAGATCTTCTTCTTTCCATATCTGCCCCGCATCATTACTGTATGCCGCCTTGGCTTTCACCACCGAGACATCATCTTTTATATGTGCTTTAATTTTAAAATCCCTGCCTTTAAATACGGTCTTTTCAATTTCCAATGAAATTTCGGGTTCTTTTACATCATTTCCCCGAGTCGTTACATTTCCGCTGACAGTTCCTACTCCCTTTCCCATTACTGCGGCTACTGCATCATATGCACTTACAAGTCCATATCCGTACGCCATATTTGGCGATTCTTTAAACATGTTATCTTTTAGGGGAAGTGCTGTTTCTTTAAGTATTTTTTCTATTTCATCCACCTTCAAATTAGGTGATGCTGATTTCATTAGAGCCACAACACCTGCTATGTGCGGAGTTGCCATACTTGTACCGTTCCAGCTGGCAAAACCTCCATTTGCAAGCCCCGATCTAATCTGTACTCCCGGAGCAACAATCTCGGGTTTATATCTGTCTTTTGCATCCGGAAACAGTGATGGTCCCCATTTTGAAAAAGTTGCTATTTTATTATCCGAATTTACAGCACCTACAGCAAAAGCTTCTTTTAAAGACCCCGGATTTGTTATTGTACCTGCCTGCTGAATTTCAAAATTTGTTAAATTTCCTGCTGCAAAAACAGGAAAAATGTTAGCCTTTCTCCAAACATTTATTACATCCTTAAACCACGGATCTATATTGTTGCTTCCTCCCCATGAGTTGTTTACTATATCCGGGGCATCCTCCGCTTTACCTCCCGGTTTTAACATCCACTCTGCACATTTTAAAATAGTATCATGTCTTCCCCCGAAATCATCAAAGGCTCTTGCCGATATAAATTTTGCTCCCGGTGCAACACCGATTCTATTATATTTCTCTCCTGTATTTCTTGTCATTTCACCCAGTATCGTTCCTGCAACATGGGTTCCGTGATTGTTGGCAGGCGTAGGGTCGGGAAATGCCTTACCTTCAATATAATCCACATAGTTTCCCTTTGTTTTCTGGGTTTTAGTGATTTTATCATATCCTCTCCATTTTTCATGGATTGCAGGGTTGCCTACATAAACACCTGTATCTATTATGCCCACCGTCACGTTTTCACCCTGTACGCCAAAGTCTTTCCATACCCTGTCTGCACCTATGGCTTTAATATTCCATTCTATCTGTTCTTCCTGAGATAATCCTCTTGCCGCAAAAATATTTTTATTTTCAGGAATTATAGGTTTATCCTGCTTAATTTTTTTGTTCAATGTTATTTTTTTAATATCATCTCTTTTGCTAAGTTCTTTTATAATCGCATTGTCTGCCTCCACCCTGACAGCATTTATTATAAAAAAGCTTTCATAACTGTATACTCTTCCTTTTTGCTTCTCTTTGTCGAGAAATTCCAGTAAATCCGCCTGCGAAGATTTAGCAGTTTCCTCCAGCGCTCCTATTACCGCTTTTCTTTCAATGATTTCCGTTTCTCCGAATCTCTTATCAAGGGCTTCTCTTTTCGCCTCTTCCAAATCGGCTTTTTCCGCCATATGAACTATAACATCAATCCTGTCTTCCTTATCCATGGCACTAATAAGGCTTTTATCAAATTTATCCGTATGATTCCCTTGTTCTTTTGTTTCCGTATCTGCATAAGAAAACACTGATAGTGATGATATCAACATCATCACTATCAATATAAGGGATAAGTATTTTTTATACATAATTTATCTCCTGATTTATTGTTTTAATCTTTATACACTTTGCATTTTCTATCAAGGTATCTGAATAATCATCTCTTTATCATTATATTCTTCGTCAGTAACATTTATTGTTATTTTATCTCCCGACATTATCGTTTTTGATGAGTCCCGAGTGGTCGCGGTAATCTTGCCGTTTCCATCATTTTGAATATCGAATCTTATAACTTCAAAGCCTCTGTTAATTTTGACAAATGCTCTCTTAACTGTTTTCAATGTTAAAAACGTTATTGTATTTGAGCCGATTTCTGCGCCCTTAACATTGACAATTTCAAGTGTTGTAGGCGGCTCTTCCGCTCCGCCCTGTCCCGGCACATCAAAAAACAATGTTTCACTATTTGCATATCCGAATTTATGAGCATAAATTTGAAGTCTCTCTCCACCTGCAAATGCCTTGCTTGCCCTTATTAAATAAACTCCGGGCGTTTCATCAAACACATCAAATGTCATATCTGAACCTGATACCTTGCAGCTTATATTTACACCCTGATCCGCTCTTATTTTAAAGCTATCCTTTCCTGCTTTTAAATCCTGAGAGTCTATTATCTCCGGTCTGATCAGTGACGGCGTTTCTTCCTTTACTACAAGTCTCAGTTCATCACTTATTTTTTTATCTTTCGCCTGAGCGGTAATAATGATTTCCTGATTTGCTTCAAGTCTCGAATTTAAATTCAAAGTATACTCTACCATTCCCGGCGATACTTCAGTAGGAGATTCAATCTTCAACATAAGCAGATTTATTCCCATGCCGTCTTTTATTTTGATTTCGGAACCTTTTTCAGCAACTATTACAATTTCGTCAATACCTGCCTTTATATCATCCTCATTCTTAAATGTCGGTGTTTTTGTTTTTTCCTCCACCGCTGTCACTTTAACAAGCAGTTCCTCACTGTCAAGCCCCCCTTGACCGCTGTTATTGGCAGTTGCCTTAATTTTAATGATTTCATTGCTCTTTAAAACTCTGTTTACCGTAACTGTATATACTGTTCCGGCACTATCTGTGCTTACATTTTTAGTTCTTAAGGATGAATCATTATCCGAACTTACTTCTATAGCCACATCTTTGTCTGCACTCACCTTGAATGTGTCAATTCCTGCAGTTACATCCCCTACAAGTTCCGGTTTCTTCAACTGTCTATAAATCTTATATTCAGCTTTTGATACGTTTCCGGACTTGTCAGTTGAAGTAATAACAACAGAATCTCCCTCCTCCAAAGCTTTTTCAAGCTCAATAACCAAAGTAACCGACTCGGCAATTTTCTCTTTAGCTTCTTTTTCTACCATACCTGCATTTGTGACTACAACTCTCACAGTTGCATTTTTTTCTGTCATTATTTTAATATTTTTGTCGCCTTTACTAATCGGTGTAACATTTAAGAACGGAGGTAAAACATCGTCTTGCAGTTGTCCAATGAGCTCAACTATCTTTTCCGAAATCTTTACGACTTCCGCTTTCTTTGATGATGACCTCTCATTTATTCTCATTCCTTCTTTAACAGCTTCCAAAAGCTCTCTTTTGCCTAAAGCATCTTTTTTAGGATCCTCATATGCTTTCTGTCCGTCGCTTATTGCTTTTACAAGCATTGTTTTGTCGACAGGCACATTCTTAACCAACT
>JBGZBP010000002.1:0-3855 GCA_041844735.1 Bacillota bacterium | reverse complement strand
TCGGCCGACAGCCTGCCGAAGTCGTCATAAAAGGCTTCATACAACGTAACCGTAGCGTTGCCAAGGCGGTGCTGCACCTTGCTCAGACGGTCGGCATGGTCGTAAGTGTACGTATAGACTTCCGTGCGCGAAGGTTTTCCGCTTGCGGTATGCGTATGCGTGACCGTGTCGGGGTTTCCCGTAAAGGTGTAGACGGTGTTCGTCACATCATGTCCGCCGAGCAAGTTGCTCTGCACCCTTTGAATCTCACGTCCTTTGATGTCGTAGTAATATGCAGCGTAGATCTTATTATTGCTGCCTAAAGCCAAGAGTAAAGAAACAATCCCATTCTTATCTGTTTCCGGATGCTAAAGATCTCCATCTTCCGGAAACGGGTAATCCGATGTTTGCACGCTTCTTGCGCTTAGGATGAAATAAAATTCCCTGCTCATGTCAGAGAGACATAAGCAGGGAATCATCAAAGAAAGCAAAGTTTTCGGTATGCCGGAGCAAGCCTCCAAAAACATTTTTTATAAACGTTATTCTACTATCAGATTCGTGGCAGGAGTGAAAATCCAACCGGTCATTCCATTGCTCTCTATGGCATTCTTCAGACGCTCGCTTATATAAAGATTTGTATCAACCCAAAAGACAAAGAAGAAATCAAGCTCTTTGTCAAAATCTGGGGTCATGACTATCTTGGTGGCTCTGATTGTTTGCCACATAACTCCGGCTTTTTGTACAAGTTTACTATCTTGTTCCATAAAATCTGCTTTGGATTTCAGGGATATGGGGCAAGAGCTTTTCTCTGCGGGAGATCTCGACTTAAGGATAAAAGAGCTTCTTTCAAAATCGATATAATCTAAATAGCAATAAGACAGTACGTGCAGCATATGATAGTTTTGTTTCACTTTCCTTTTATAAAGCCCCACGGGATAGAAACGATGGGGGCATAGGTTATATGCCTCAAAAAGGGTTTTCACTCTATCACTGAGCACAAACATGTCAGGACTGAAAGCTGTACTCACAAAATCGGTCAGCTTTGCGTAGCCCGAAAGCTTCAGTCCGTCAATATTCGGCGTATAGTCCGGAAAACGATTCCCAAGCTCATATAAGCTGAATAGCGCCTCAGGAGCTTCCGGATTATAGCCTTTTATGAAATTGTATGCCTGCGGATAGTCTTTTCCGACCACATTCTCCTCAAGAGAATCATCTACAATATAATACTTCATAGTATAAAAATTAAAGAGTCCAAATATCTTTATAATCCAATCTGATAGGTTCGACGGGCGTAGATACCTTGGTGTTATCCATCGGGGCGATTCTTCTCACCGGTTCATTCCCGCAATACGTAATATGGATTAATCTCATAGTACTTCTCCGCCAACGGGTCAATCATAGTGGACAATTACCGTGCTTGGCAAATATAGGAATTATATGATAGAAAAGAGAATTGGGTTTTGAAATTCTCTTTTGAATGGCGAAGTTGCTGAAAATACTTACAAAAAAGCCCCAGCTTTGAATGGCACTTCAAAAGTAGGGGCTTTTAGATATTAAGATTTATCGTTTTTTTATAGTATGATAGAATGATAAAATCAGTCCATATATGGCATAGAAAATAAGGATTTTAGCATATAATATCAATTCGATAAAAAACTCTTTTTGACAAACAGGTATTGAGTTAGCACTGCTGTTGGGCAAACAATCTTCAAAATAGTATTTTATATTAATTTGCTGACTGATAATAAATAAAACGCTATAAACTATTACCATCAATGATAATAGAATAAATATATATAGAAATATTTTATTTATTGCTTTACTTTTCATAAATTACCAAGAGTTACTCAATCCATTTGTCTTTATATTGTTTTGTTGTGGGGATTTTATCGGAATTATTGAAAACATTATCAAAATATCTAACAATAAGGTCATCCGTGTCTTTTTAAAACTCAAAGACATTGCTTCGTTTTCTGATTTTATCTTTTCATGGAATCTTTTTCATGTCTTTATTTCAACGGCAAACAGTCAGTCATCTCCATCATCCCTATAATAATAGTACATATAGGACAGACTCATCATTCTTAAAGCACAAAGTAAAGTGTGCTCCTCTTTGATGCGCCCTCTTAATTCATACAGAAGAGGGATGAACAGATTGTCTATCCGATAGAACACGCATCTGCCGTCTTCTTTAAAAAGCAAATCGTAAGTTTTGCCGTAGCTATGTTCGGTTTCTACTAAGTATATACTCTCTGCACGCGAGGCTGGAGAAAAGTTGTATAATCGATAGGGAAATTCTGCACGATAAGAAACCTCTATCCACGACTTGACATGTTCATTGAGAATGGGGTGAGGAGGCACGGGCTGCATCTCCAGCCTTTTCACAGGGTTATACCTCTTGTTGTACTCTTTCTTCCAAAAACCTAAGTATCCGGTCTCATTCTTCTTAAAAATATGAACCCAATCAGATATTTGGTAATAATAGATATCATCGTCGGAGCACTCTTTTTTTATTTCGGTGTGCTGATTTACGTAGGACAGAATGTTGTAGATGGCTTCGGACACCAACTTTGACGGGCAAGCCGTATCTTCCTCTATCACGATGTCGCACAGTTCAAGAACAAGCGGAGCAAGTTCCAAAGCTGTGGAATACACCGATATGTCATCGTCCTTTCTTATAAGGATCCCCCAGTCCGGATGGCTTAGGCAGGAGGGAACGGTGAACAGATAGACATGCCATTCCGTGCCTCTGCCCGTAACAGATTCTATACGGTATACTTCTGTCTGTTCGTATCTGCCTCTTTCTATATCTTCATCATCAAGATATTTTTTATCCTTTGCATAATTCAATATTGCTGCATTCAGCAGGGAGTCAGGTTCAACAAGCAAGCCGGAGAGCTTCTTCCTATCGAAGAATTCAGCACTTTGCGGCAATCCTAAGATGGGGCAAAGCAGAAATACGATTATGAAATAAAGTTGTTTCATAGCACTCTCTTTATAAATATGCAGAAGCCAATATCATATTGAGTATCTGCTTCTGCATATTAATTACTAATGATTTATTATTTCTTTAATAAAATCAATTTCCTTTTCTATAGGATTATATTCTCTTTTCAATTTATCAGATTCTCCTACATGATTAGACTTCTTATCTAATGCGTGTACACTTTCATGAGTTCCTGTAGCACCTAATACATCTTCAAATGTTATATTCTTCAACGTTTCAGTATCCAGATTTTTCTGATAACGCTCTACAATTTCTCCTCCTTGTTGTCTATAAGGGAGAGTATTTGCCATATCATCAATCTCATCTGTATAAAGAATTATGTCTGCTCTCTCAATGTTTCCACTTCCGTCACTTCTTACTTTAGTAACTCCCAACCGTCCACTTTTCTGAAAGTCTCTTAATTGTAACGTGATAGTAATGGGATGTTCAGCGTCCATCATCTTGGTAAATTGTTCTAACCCTACCTTATTTCTCATCATTGCCATACCTACAATACGAACATCATCCGTTACATTGGAAGACCATTTGCCATCTTGATAGGTAATAACTTTACCATTGAGATCTACAATTTTACCTCCGTCAGGATCAATAAACCTCACAGGATTATTGTTGCAATACGCATACGGGCTAATCCCGTAATACTTCTCCGCCAGCGGGTCCGCTGTAGTGAACCGTCCCAATGCGGCATCGTAATGCCGTGCACCGTAGTCGTACCAGTTCAGGCCTTTCCTTGCGTCAAGCTCCTTGCCGTTGTACTTGTAGGGCTGCACACTTCCCGTACCTGCAAACGTGCCTCCGAAGGGGTAATAATGGTTCACCTCCTCTGCCGTGCCCGAATGGTTGATGACCACACGGTTGTTTCCCTGATG
>JBGZBP010000001.1:0-20213 GCA_041844735.1 Bacillota bacterium | reverse complement strand
TGATGGATAAGATATGGCATACACACGAATCCATGCTATCAAAAGTACCGTTACAAAAGCTGTAGCTTATATTTGCAATCCGGATAAGACCGAGCAGCAACTGCTCGTTGATTCATTTGGCTGTAGTCCCGAAACAGCCAGGCATGACTTTGACTATGCTCTTTCCCGAACAAAGCAATCTGACAAAAATCAGGCTTATCATCTGATCCAGTCTTTTGCAAAAGGCGAGGTTTCTCATGAAGAAGCACATCGTATCGGGATCGAACTCGCAGACAAACTGCTCGGTGGCAAATACTCCTATGTTGTCGCAACCCATACAGATAAAGGTCACCCACATAATCACATTATATTTTGCGCCGCCGATAACATAGATCACAAAAAATACAATGCCTGCAAGAAAAGCTATTATCACATCAGGCAACTTAGCGATGAATTATGCAAAGAACACAGCCTTTCCATCATTGAGCCAAGTGGCAGAAAAGGTAAAAAATATATTCAGTGGAAAGCTGAACAGGAAGGCACATCATGGAAAAAACGGCTTCAGGAAGATATCGACGAATGCATTAGAATCGCCAAATCCTACGAGGACTTTTTGCGCCTAATCAAAGAAAAAGGCTATACCGTCACCGGCGATAAAATCGGCGATCCTCACGCAAAATACATAAAATTCACTGCCCCAGGACAAGAGCGACCTGTGCGTGGCAGTTTCCGCAATTTTGGAGCAGGATATACAAAAGAAGAAATCAAAGACAGAATTGAAAATCCGGAGAAATGGCAGAATAAAGAGCAAACTGTACAGGAGCCAAACACCACAGAAGCTCCAAAGCAGAAATCACGGATCAAGATACCAAAGAAGGATATCCTCACCCGTACCAGTGCAAGCAGAACGCTCATAGATACCTCTGGAGAAAAATTTCAGAACAGCCCCGGTCTGCAGCACTGGGCTTCTGTCAAAAACCTCAAAACTGCCGCTGCCAGCTATGCAGCCGCAGATAATCTTTCTGAGCTTCAGAAGCAGATTGATAAAAAAACAACCGAGGCAAAGTCCGCCCGTACCGAGCTTGTAGAGCTGGAGCATCAAATGAAAAAAGTCTCCGAACTGCTTCTATATGCGGAACAGTACAGAGACAATAAACCTTTTCAAGAAAAATATAAGAAGTCCAAGGATCCGGACAGATACCTCCGTATGCACGAAACACAGCTCATCTTATATGATGGTGCTGAACGTATGCTTCGGAAGATGGGGCTTGACCCAAAATCCGTTAATCCGGCAGAGATACGCTCTGACTATGATGCTATGCAGGCTCGTAAATCCGTACTTGAGAAAACATATAAATCAGCAGAAAACGACGCAAAAACTCTCCAACAAAAAATGGCTAATGTAGAGCAGTACCTTGGGCATGACCCTCAAGAAAAACAAGAACACATTAACTCTCAAAAACAATCCAGAGAAGAATAGTCCCCTATCTCCAAATATATCACCGGAGAATCGGGGATTAGATCTTTTCATGTTATCGCACTGCTATGCTACTTTATTTTATGTACGATTGTTTCAACAACCGTTCCGGTATTCGGATACCTTACTGCTGATCGTCTGATCTCATCTGTGGTTATCTTTACAACCTGCCTACCCGTTTTAGTAATCTCCGCCGAGAATTTATCTCCTGGAGAAGATAACAGTTTACCTAATTTTGAATTAAATATCTGTGGTAATAAGCTCATCTTATCGCTCCTCCTCTCTACTACCTTGAATGATAAGTTATAAGAATATTTGCTTCCCTGGGATATACATCACCTTCATCAAAATCACCGTTTCCATTAATCGTTACTGCCTCAACCTGTCCATTTTTTCGCTGAGACAGTATATTTAGGTCATTCAAAGGTACAGCTGTCACATTGGTAAAGCCTGCGCCCCTAAACAACATAACAACACTGTTATAGTTCTTCTCTTCACATCCAATCATGGAATCTGTAATAACCGCCTCATTGGGGCTTACATATTTTTTCTGCTTCTTTTTCTTCTCATCACTTTTTATGAAAGTAAAAAGTCCTATGTATCCACCGATGATAATACCCCACATGCCTGCCAATGGTTCAGCTATACATATAAGTGCACCTATCAAGACAAATCCCAAAGCCACGCCATAAGCTATAAAGAGCGATTTTCTACTCCTGGAATTCTCCTTTTCCTCTAATTCCAACTCCCTTAGTCGAAGGATACGCTCATTCTCCGCTTCTTTGATTCTAGCTTCGTCGATATTGCGGTATATATGTTCGTTGTCATTATGAACGAGTACCTTTGCGCCACAATATGAACAAAACGCCTGCTCCCGTCCATTTTCTATCGAAAGTTCCGCTCCACAATCCGGACACCTTACTGAAACAAACTGAATTGCCATCGCTTACACCTCCATATGTCAGTTGAGCGAAGTCATCGCAGCAATAATCGCATTCGTAAGTGTCTCTTGCTGTGAAGCCTTCAAATCATCTGATGTACGTATAACCATGGTTCCAAGAACCATATGTGACCCCGACGAAAACATTCCCGCTCCATCAAATGAAGCCAGGTAATTATTACGTGTTTCAGCTTCCTCTGCTGTTCTGTATGTCTCTACAGCACCACCAGCATCGGTTCCTTCGTCTATCAACGGATTGCCACTAAGATTCTGCGTTCCAAGAAGTGCAGTACCAAAATACACAGTAGATGTATATCCTCCTGGCTTGTTCAGATTTCCGTTCGGATCATTCTCTTCAGTTACCGGATCAATATTAGCCACATCGGCTACTCTGCCAAGCCTTGTTATAACCCATTCTTCGGTGGGTGCTGTTATCTGCCTTTGAATAGCATAACTATCCTCTAATTCCTTGCTTTGTATAGTAAGCGTGTTAATAAAGGCAGAGTAATCCGGAATGCTTAGAGAATCCTTTTCGGAATTTATCACAGCAACATTGTTTATATAACTCTCCAATTCACTTTCAAGTGCCGAAACAGCAGCATCTATATTGGACTTTCTCTCCTTTTCCATAGCCGGATCTGCCTGTACCGATGCAACAACTTCCTTCAGCTCAGGGGTAGACACTTTGTTATTTCGGGCATCTTTTATGCTGTTGCTAAGCGTCGTAATTTTTGCGCCCTCATAAGGTGTATCTCCGCAGTCCACAAGTGCCTGTGCCGTACCAATTACCTCATCAAAGCCGTCATTAGCTGAAATAACCTCTTTAGCTTTCTCGTTATATTGGTTTACTGCATCATTATATTGTTGAATCCCTTCACTATAATTCTGCACGGCTACAAGGTACGCCTGATACGACTGATCATGCGGTATTTTTATTCCAAAATACCAACCGCATATTCCTACAGCTACGGCAAGAATAACCATCACTGCACCTATTGCTATTCTCTTTTTCTTCATTGCCGGAGTGACTGCTTTTCTTGCTTCTTCTTGACGCTGACGTTTTGCTTCTGCAGCAGCTTCCTTTGCACGTTTTTCTGCTTCCTTCGCCTTGTTTTTAGCTTCTTGCTCAGCCTCAATCTCACCGAGTTTTGCCTTTATATCCTCTATCGGACATCCACAGTTCGGACAAACAGATGCTTTATCGCTCATTTCTTTTCCGCATTCAGTACACTTAATCATTCCCATGTTGATTTACCTCCTTGTCATGCGCTTGGTCTCTCACATCCGGTCGTATCACCTTGTATCCATATGATTCAAGAGCAGCTATCACGTCCGGTGTGATGTTCAACTGTAAATCAATGTCTTTTGCATCAGCCTGCTTAATTACTCTATATAATTCATCTACCGACACATTCATTATCTCTGAGAGCTTTTTAAGATTATTTCGGTCGGGAAGTCCGCCATTCGTCTCCCATTTGGCTATAGCAGATTTCGAAACCCCGATTTTATTACCTAATTCCTCTTGTGTTAGCCCCATGACTTTTCTTCTGCCTGAAATAAAGTATCCCAGGCTTTTCTTATCCCGCATTTCCTCACCTCCTTTGCTAAAGAGGAGCTTTAGCTGTCAACTCTTGTCTTACGCTGCGTAATCAACTTTATGTGGATATGATAACAGCTTTTAAAAATAAAAATCCCCACCAAAATGGTGGGGAAAAATCACTTTCCGTAAACTATTTTATTCTGTTGTCAGGCGCTCCAGCCCATGTTCCAGCAACATTTCATCTATGTCGTAGAGATTGTATATCCTGTTGTTTATCGCTACTATAAGCACAGCATCTCGGGGATCCTTTGCATACAATTCATTAAGACCATATAATTTTAACGCTCTATTTGTCTCATCCCAGTTAAAGTGTCCTGCGATGCAGAACCGAATGATAAGATCCCTGTCCTTGGTATGCTTCTCCATTGTAAAAATCTTACTTCCATAAGATTCCGTAACACCTGCAAAGGAATATACATCCTTCAGCTTTATATTCTTTTCATCAAGAACATCCTTCATGTAGTAATAAAAGGCCTTCTTTTCATCAGCCATGTATTTTCCATTGTCCTTAAAATACGCCTCCAGCTGATTTGGCTTCATATTTTCAAGAAGGTCGTTCAATTCATCCGTTGGTTTCTTCTGCATGAATCTCACCCCTTAACTCTTCAAGTGCTTCCAAAAGTTCCGAAGCACTGTATCTGTCATCGGCATTAAGGCTGATGCAACGCTCTACAATATCCCACAGCCGGCCGCCTGCTCTCTCTTCCTTTGGAAATTTCCTTGTAACCATAACATTGAGCAAAACACCTATAGCATATACATCAGACTTTGCTGAAGAAGCAGACAATCCATAGCCCACCTGCTCCGGAGCCGCATAAAATCTTGTACCCATATATCTGGTGTCATCCGTTTTATCCGGGTCATACCATTTTGCAACATTCATATCAAGCAGAGAGGTCTCATTCTCCGGCGTAACCATAATATTGGATGGTTTAATATCTCTGTGTATTATCGGAGTCGGAAGACCATGAATAATCTCCAAAATCCTGCAAATATCTATGGCAATGTCTATCGCCCGATCCTCTGAGAATGCATTATCCTCAAGTAAATCCGCTATCGTTTTTCCCTCTATGCACTCCTCTATGACAATGAGACAGTTTTCACTCTCATATATCTCATGGATGGTCGGCATGTGTTTTACCGGGTTATCCTTAAGATAGTCATACACACTTCGATTGTATATAGTAAGCAGCTTTTTTACATACTTTCTGCCCGTTTCACGATGTCCTACCAAAATGATATCTGGGCGATTATCTATATGCTCTAAATCCTGATATACAGATAGTGCCAGTGTGTCCTCATCGGAAAGCCCCTTGTAAGGACTCCTCTGCTCTGCCTGAAACTCATCCTCCGAGGCATACAGTTCGCTTTCATCAATCTTATTTACGTAACCGCACTCCGTGCAGGTCCATTCTCCATTATTATCAGAGAAGCCTTCTTGTATATTCAGCATGGAGCCGCACTGGTCACATATCCATGCTATATCACCCTCGACCTCCGGATTGATAAGCATTTCACCGCAACCTTTGCAGATCCAGTACGGTAGATCGTTCCTATATCCCTTCTGCAATGTGAGATTGGCATCGCACTTCGGACAGAACTCATATGGTTCTCCCTCTGGCTCATCTGTTTTTTTGCTATTCTTAACTTTCTTAAACAGTCCTTCAAAAAAATCCATCTATCACTTTTCCTTAAATGCATGATACGTGATTACTATTTCAACATCCGGTCTGAATGAAGCATTCTGAGAAAATTTTGTATCTCCTCCTATAGAGATTTCCTCCACAGAACCTTCCTTTGTAATCCAGCCCGTTATAAGATCACGATCCGCTTCCGTTGTTATATTTACAAATCCAGCTTCCTCAAGTGTAGAAACAAGTTCATCACAGAGCATCTTCCTTCCATCCTTTGCGGAGACCGGAACAGGGATGCTTTTCACTACATGATAAATAAGTTCTACCCTTGCATCATAAGGGTATTTATCCTCATCCTCAAAAGAGGAATCTCCACGAATACTCACATCTGTGACTATATATTCTTTTTTGATATCCTCTATGCCGAGATCATATTCGGCGTGCGCATAAACATTGGTAAAACCTGACTCTTTAATTGTCGAAATGGCATCCTCATAGTTTAAGCCAATAATATCATCCTCAGAAAAGCCGACTTCGATTCCTTTCTGAAATTCCTGATACTTATACGCTCCAAAACCAGCTAAGCCCAGCAAAACAAAAAACAGGAATATACCTTTCCAGTGTTTTTTATAGAAAGCCTTCCGTTTCTGTCGTCTTTTTTCTATATTTTCCTGCCGGATTCGCTCCTTCTCGGCAAGTTTTCTTTCCCTTTCAGCACGTTTTTGATCAAACCAAGTGGGTTCCTTTACTCTGGTTGGAGGTGTCTCATAATATGGCTCATCATCTTCTTCATCGTCATCATCACAATCATATGACGAGGATTTACCTGCTTTTGAAATAGCATCCTCAACATTTCCTCTCCAAAGATTGATTGCGGACTTCGACATATAGGACTCTTCACCAAGAGTCAGGGCAAGATAAGAATGTGCCACATTGTTTGCAATATTCTGATCCTCACTGAGTACGTATGCTGCAAAATCCCACATGCCAAGCGCTGTACTGATAACTTTCGTTTAATCATAATAAAACCGTTCACCTCCTAGCCTAATAAAATTGTTTTGATTTTTACGTAAACGTTTTAGCGCCCGAGCACTTCCATTTTAACAGCGCATTATTTTTGTGAACAATGTGTAATATTACTCAAATAACTCAAATTTTAATAGTCATAATGACTTAATTGCTTTGCGTTTTTAAGTTAGTTTTAATGTGATTAAAAGAAAATTATTAACTTAAATGATTATAAAAAATCGCTAAAAAAAACATTATTTCCTCGCTCAGACTTTTTTCTCCCATCTCAAACATGAATGTATGACTTTTTATAAAAGAATCATCAAAAAAGGTCATATTTTTTATCTCTCGAAAAATTACCATATGACTTTTTTGGAAAAAAAACGCATTAAAAGTCATGTATTTTTTCCATATTTTTTTGATAAAAAAACAAGTATATGACCTATATATGTAAAAATCCCTCAAAAGGTCATAAAATCTACGCTTGCGCAGTTTAAAAAGGCAAAAAAATATGACTTTTTCAGGCATTTTTTTCAGATAAGGTCATACATCTTTTTTTCAGCATACTCTACAAATAAAAAATGCATGACTTTTTAGAAGAAAAATCATCAAAAAAGTCATACATTTACAAATCACACTTATATATCCCGTCACAAAACAAAAACCTGAATTTTTGTCATATCAGATTGGTATTCTTCGCCCCTCGGCAAGACAACTAAAAAAGGCAAATTAAAAAGCAAGCTAACTCCATATACTGCGTTGGCAAGCCAACAACACTAACAATTCCCCGTATAAACAATCTCAAGTTCTTCCCTCGCAACCTCGGCGAGTCGATAGACCTTTCTCACATCGGTCGCGTCGCGGTCGGTCATCTTGAACCTTGGAAAAAATCTCGAAATATGAAGCGGAATGTTCTTCCCGTTTGCCGCTTCGAGTCCATGTATCCATGCGGACATCTCGTGCATCTCTTCCTCACTGTCGTTCTCACCGGGAATTATCAGTGTTGTAAGCTCAACATGGCAATGCTTTACCGCTTCCGCGATAAAATCCATCGCCTGTTTCCTGCTGCCTCCGAGAAGTCTATCATAATATTCATCCGTAAATCCCTTAAGATCGATATTCATCGCATCAATATACGGAGCTATCTCCGCAAGAACAGACAACTCGGCTGTTCCGTTAGATACAAGCACTGTTTTTAGGTCACGTTCTTTTGCAAGCTTCGCTGTATCAAGCACAAACTCATATCCGACAAGCGGCTCATTATAAGTAAAAGCAATTCCGATATTTCCCTGCGCCCTCATATCAAGCGCAACTTTCACAAGCTCCTGCGGCTTTACGGTCTCGGCATCTTCAGCATATCTCCTCGCTTCCTCCGACCAGGAAATATCATTATTCTGGCAAAAAGGGCATCGCAGATTGCACCCGAAACTTCCTACCGACAGGATATAACTTCCGGGAAAAAAATTGTTCAACGGCTTCTTCTCAATCGGATCAAGCGCAAGTCCCGACACCTTGCCATAGTTATATGCAATTACCTTCCCGTCCCTGACCGTTCTTGCACCGCAAAATCCGATGTCACCTTCCGATAAGGAACAATGCCTGAAACACACTTGACATGCCGCCATAAAGCCTCCCGCTGCCATTATTCCACATTTCCTCAGAAATGCCTAACCACTTCAAACCTCTGCAAAGTATACGGCTCATCCTCAAGTATTCCGCCCTTTTGCCTTGCTATATCAATCTGCTCCTCCACGGAATCTATACCGTCAAGATTTGGAAGAAGCAGCCCTCTCTTAACTCCGTGACTAACAATAACTCCATACTTCTTTACATCAAGCTTATCAGGTGAATCTATATCCTCAGTCTCCCCGAGAACATCAACACTTATATCAAGAAACTTAAGCTCATCCTCGGTTATCGGATCAAAGCGCGGATCGTGCGTACTTGCACTTATCGCATTCTGAATTATTTCTTTTGCAATATTGTCCTGAGTTGCAGCGATCGTCCCTATGCAACCGCGAAGCTGTCCCATCTTGTGAATTGATACAAAAGTACCTGCAGTTCTTGTAAGAAGATCATCTGAAAGACCGTCAGGAACCTGAATCTGCCTGTGTTCCTTTACCCACGACTCGACACTTGCCCTCGCAAGCCTCACATATTCATCATTCGCGTCAGCCTTTTCCTTGCATTCTTTTTCAAGCTTTTTTTCATATTCTTGTAAAAAATGTCTGCTCTCATCCGCTCCGTCCGGATAAAAAGTACAGATTCCGTAGCCCACTCCCGTTACATCCTCATGCGAAAGAGCCGTTGCCTTAACGCGAAGACCGTCAAAAACCCCAGCCATGATAACAAACGACCTGTGCCCGCACTCTGCGGCAAGTTTACACAAGCTCTCATCAAATTCGAACAACCTGCCAAACTCTGCTTTTCCACACACCTCCATTATGTTTTCATCATATTCGGGGCCCTCTTTTGAAAAACCGTAAGGTCCGTATTCCTGCAACTTATGCGAAAGATCGCCGCTTGCAATCAAAACGACTTTTTTTCCCGATTCATCGATAGCTTTCGCAATTATCTGCCCCAGCCTGTAATGATATGTCAAAGGAAGCCCCGAAAGCCCTATACGAATAATCTTTCCGCCACTATATTTTTGGCGTATGAACCACAAAGGAACCATGGTTCCGTGATCGAGGGAAGACTCCCTTTCCCCCATAGTTCCCGCGGGAAAATTCTCTTTTTCTGCAAGAAGCGCAATCGCATCTGCAAGTTCTGTGTCATACTCTTCGGAAAATCTGACTCCGGATGCGCCAAAATCCGCAAAACTTCCCGTTGCTCTGTGCCCCGGCGATATATGAAAGTAATCCGCATACATCACGGAATGCGGACTCGTTATGATGATAGTGTCAGGCTTTAAAGCCGCCACTTCTTCCGCGACCTTCTCATAAGCATTTGTTGTTGCAAGAATCTGTTTTTCTCCGCCTCTTCCGACTTCCGGAATTATAAGCGGTGGATGTGGAACCATAAAAGCTGCCGATACAGTCATTTTAGCCTCCTATCTGAAATTGCGGATTTCTGTAATTTCATTAAAATTATCATGCATTAAAAAATCTATGATCAATTATAAATGTGCATCACACCTACATTTCGACACATATATCATATTACGATAAATCAGCACTTGTCCACCTTAACGTTTATTAATATTCGTTATTTCCGTTAGCATAAAACATATTCCCACACACCACCGCATATATCATAATTCCCACACAATGCACAATCCCCGCATATAACATGTTTTTAGTAAAAAATGCATGTAACAGGCGGCTATTCCTATAAATGTTTATGTATATTTATGCTTGATATTCTTTTTCATTCACCCTATAATACAGACAAAATTAAAAAGAATGCAGAGTAGACTGTAAAGCGTCAAGTGCCGGGTGAACAGGGAGTTGTCATTCGGACGAAGGGTAATCCGCGGTTTTATGGTCGCATCCCGCTGCTACATAGTGAAGTGTATAACACCTCTCGTGTAGACAAAAGGAAGCTGCGAGGAGGTGTATTTTTTATGAAAAAATTACGTGACACAAACACACTTACTCTGGCCGCCATGTTAACGGCTCTGGGTATCGTACTGGGATTTCTCAAAATTCCCATCAACCAGATCATCGAGATCAGATTCGGCTCACTCCCAATCGGCATCGCAGGTATGTCGCTCGGCCCCGGTATTGCCGCTATTGTCGGAGCACTTACCGATATAGGTGGATATCTTGTAAAGCCTACAGGCCCGTTCTTTCCCGGATTTACTATTAGCGGAATCGTAAGCGGCCTGATCTTCGGCTTTATTCTTTACAACAAGAAGCCGACACTTGCCAGAATTATTGCGGCTGAAGCCGTTCACACACTTATCGTAGGCATCATCATGAATACCTACTGGCTCGACATGATGTATATCAAAAAAGGCTTCTTTGTGACACTTGTAGCAAGACTTCCCAAAGAACTTGTAATGCTCCCCATCAATATTTTAATGCTTTACATTGTTTTGGAAGCATTTGGCAGGATTAAGACTTATGCACGAGTATAATTATTCAGAGGCAATTTCTTTTTTTGAGAAATTGCCTCACTTTGAACCGCCTAAAAATAATAATACCCCCATAAAAGACATGTTTTCTCTGGACGCCGAGCTTGCTCTTCTCAGAAAACTGGGAAATCCCCAGATCGGGCAGCGCTATGTTCACGTCGCAGGCACAAACGGCAAGGGCTCAACAGTTGCCTATCTCACCTCGATTCTTATCGAAGCAGGCTTAAGAGTCGGCACCTTCGCCTCACCCTTTTTATACCACTACAATGAACTCTTTAAGATAAACAATACTGAAATTTCGGATGAGGATTTTGCAAGGCTCTTTTCACAGATAAAGCCCGCATATGACGAGCTTGCCACCGAGAACATATTTCCCAGCGAATATGAGATTCTTACCGTCATGTCTTTTATTTATTTCAGCGAAGAAAACTGTGACATCGTCGTCATGGAAGTCAGCATGGGAGGCCGCGTTGATACAACAAACGTAATTCCCGCGCCGCTCGTTACTCTCATTACTCCGATAAGCTACGACCACATGTCGATCCTTGGTAACACACTGACTGAGATTGCAACCGAGAAAGCCGGAATAATCAAGCACGGTACATCTGTCATCACTCCATTTCAGGAGCGCGAAGTCAGCAAAGTTCTTGAAGATTTTTGTGCAAAAAAAGCTGTTTCTTTGGCATACTTCACTGAGCCCGTCCCGATTGAACGAAGCTTGCATGGACAGCGTTTTGACGTAGACGGGACAACTTACAGCACAAAGCTTCTCGGAACCTACCAGATAGGCAACGCAGCCCACGCAATTTACGCCGCAAGGAAACTTGCTCAGAAAGGATTTAGGATTTCCGAAACTGACATATCCCGAGGAATCGCAAATACCGAGTGGTTCGGACGTTTCACTGTTGTAAAAGAAAATCCGTATATCATAATAGACGGTGGCCACAACAGACAGGGCGCGGCAGTTCTTCGCTCATCCCTTGAAGAATACTTCCCGGGTAAAAAAATCACATTCCTTCTTGGAATCCTCGCCGACAAAGAAGTTGATATCATCCTCGATGAACTGATGCCGATTGCAGATAAGTGCTACGTCACAAGTGTTCCCAATCCAAGAACTATGGTTCCCGACGACCTCGCCAAGATGATAGAAAGCCGCGGCGTTAAAGCAACTGTTTTGGAAAAAGATTATCCACTTGAAGACCTATGTAAAGACGAGACAGAAGTTCTCTGCATCGCAGGATCTCTCTATCTCATAAAAGATATTACATTGAAATTTTGAACAATCAGATACAGCGATTGACAACGCTCCCCCTGTGGCATACAGATTATCATTGATACTCTATTCCGATCATTCATCGGAATAGAGTTTTGTTGTTTTTGCTTGTCTTCTGTTTAAGAAAATAAAAAGTACAACGATAACTACGCACATTACCTGCGTAGCTGTTATGACATGATAAAGATGCGCGTATCTGAGAAAATCTAAAGCAATCTTAGCTATAGCATATATGCTCAAAGCAACCAGCGGATTAAAACGCTTTTTGAAATATAAAACAATGGAAAATGCAAAAAGAATCAGAAAAACTGCAGACTCTAACTTTTGAATCGGAAATAGATTCCCCTTGTCGGTATGGACACGCATAAATCCGTTATACGGAAGCCCTTCGCAACATCCCGCGAAAGCACATCCTATTTTTGCCACTCCGTACATCAACGGAAGGGCTACCACAAAGGATTCAAAAAATACTTCCTTGTATTTGGGAGTTATCCTTGTAAATATATATGCTCCCAAAAGCATACCCAGCGCGGCACCGCTACTGTTAAGCCTGATATATTGTCCTTTTGTAAGCACAAAATTCGTTAAGAGTGAAGTGCATAAACACATTATCAATTCCAGTACAGCGAACAAAAAGACAATCTTTTTGGGAACATTTCTTTTCTGTTGCAAATATGCTATCGTGAGCAGTCCAAAAAATAATGCAGAAGCTATCATTGTCTTATACATAAATGTTCCGTCTCCTTACGTTATTATGTCATCATTTTATTGCATATACACAATTCTTTCAAATGCCGATCGTGATATTGGCTATTTGCTATTCTTATGGCCATACAAATACGCACCAATGGCTGCAACACACGGAACGGTTGATATAATGCCAACAGAGCCTGCGATTGCTCTGATAAGCTCAACAGCCACAAAGTCTGTGTTTATTAACTGGATAAAAGATACTCCATAGGAATATATAAGGACGTAGAGTGAAATTTTAAATTCAGCTATTTCAGGTCAAAAACATGGCGATGTAGAAGTTAGTCTTGCACATGCCATTTTTATCTCTTATCCTACTCAAGGTCATCTGTCTGTCAGGAAGGAGTTCCTTATGAGTGAATCGATAAGAGGTAACCACTCCCATCTGTTACTGTCAGATAGGATTTATATAGAACAGGAGCTTAACCAAGGCTCTACTTTTTATTCCATTGCAAAGGTTCTGCACAAGGATCCTACTACCATTTCAAAAGAAGTTAAAAGATCCAGAAGTATTGAATCCCCATATCAGTGGTGGGATAAATGCAGACTTTGCTGGGACTACAAAACCTGTAGGGAACGGGATGTATGTGGCGACAACAAGTACCGCAAATGTAACAAAGCTTGTCGTTACTGTTACCGCATGGATCCAACTAAGTATTGTAAGTACTTTATTCCCTATGTTTGTTATAAACCAACCAAGGCTCCATTTGTGTGCAATTCCTGCGATCATTACAGAGATTGTCCTTTAGAAAAAGCCTACTACTCTGCCACGGCCGCACAAGAAAAGTATGAGAAGAAACTGGTCAACTCAAGGAAAGGAATAAATCTCACTCCTGAGGAATTGCAGCAGCTAAACGATCTTGTTTCTCCACTGGTTCTCAACGGGCAGCCATTAAGTCATATATTTGCTGTGCATGCCGATGAGATACCTGTATGCAGACGCACTCTTTACAACTACTTCGACCAACGCGTCTTCCAGGCAAGGAACATTGATCTGCCCAGAAGAGTTCGCTATAAAAAGCGAAAGAAGCGCTCTGAACCAAGAGTAAAAAACATAGAACAGGTATACCGCAACAAGCGTACATACAAGGACTTTGAGTTCTTCATGGAGCATCATCCTGATCTCGATGTTGTCGAGATGGATACCGTTAAAGGTGGTCAGGCTAGTGGAAAGTGCCTGCTCACTCTTCTGTTTAGAAGTTGCAGTTTTATGCTTGTTATCCTATTACCAAGGTGTACTCAGGAGTGTGTCGTGAACGCTATCAACGAGCTCTACTCCACACTTGGGCCGCGCCTTTTCAAGAAATACTTTCCTGTGATTCTTACCGACAACGGGTCGGAATTCAAGAACCCCTGGGATATAGAAAAGACTGAAGATGGCAAGCAGCGCACCTATGTATTCTATTGCGATCCTTATGTGTCTAACCAGAAGGCCAGACTTGAGAAGAACCATGAATACATTCGCTATGTCATTCCAAAAGGTCGAAGCATGCACAAGTACACTCAGGAAGACATCAACCTTATGGCAAGTCACATCAATTCAACAGCCAGAGACAGCTTAAATGGAGCAACTCCATTTGACCTTGCTGAACTGCTTTTAGACAAAAGAATACCGGCTCTAACAGGACAGCAAAAAGTCTCCCCAGACTCAGTCATGTTAAAACCGGCTCTCATTAATAAATAAAAAATAGTAGAATTTTTCTCTCTGCCGCAAGATGATTTTAGGTCGGTTGAGGGATTAGAAAACGCCGGAAACCCGCATAAACTCTATGTTTTTGCGCGTTCTCGGCGTTTCTTTTATCGCCTGTGTTAGTGGTGCTTTTTCGGTAAATGGTGCCCAAATGGTGCCCAAATCCCACGCGGGGCTATAAAACGGTATAAGAAGCGGTAAAGAGATACAGCGGTTAAAGCTCTAAATCGCTGCTCTTTTTCTTTGCCGCGCTCTTTGCTTTCTTCGGCTCGGCTTTCTCTGCCTTTGCCGGGTCTGCCTGTTTGACCGCCCCATGATAAGCGTCTAAGACTTCTTTTTTGCGTTCAAGCCGCACGTCCACATAACGGGCGGTAACAGCTTCAAAGTTCATAGACAGCCCAAGCGATACGCCGATACCCGCAAGTGTATGTCCTAACACTTCGCCTACGGTGTAGAAGTCGCCTGTCAGTTGGTGCATATTTGTAGCTGCTGTATGGCGCAAATCGTGAAAGCGGATATGCGGCATATCCAAATCTTCAAGCAGCTTTCCAAACTGGGAAGATACCCACGACGCGGAGATAGGGGAACCGTCCGGCTTCGCTACAACAAGGTCATTGTCATAGTAAGGCTTTCCGTCCTTTTCTGCCTGTTCGCGCTGCGCTTCCTGCATAGCAAACTGTTTGAGAAAGAACGGGCGGGCAAGCTCTGTGATAGGCAGCTTTCGCCCGTTGGATTTCGGCGGTGCCATTTCCTCAATGACTTTTGTTTTTGGCGGTACCTTAAAGGGTAGCTGCTCGGAAACGTCAAAGGTGTTGTTTTCCAAATCCACATTGCGCCAACGCAAGCCCAGGATTTCAGAACGGCGCATACCGTAAAGCCCGCCTAAGATAACGGGCATTTCCCAAACGGTACCCTCGACGCGCTGCATAAGGGCTTTTACCTGTTCCGGCGTGTACGGGTCGGGGGTCTTGTCGCTCTTTCCAAACTTCGTAAGCGTGTCCTTTGCTGCGTTTGTTTCGATATAGCGGTATTTCCGGGCATGGCTCAACGCCACGCTCAAAACACGCTTTGCCCCGGCTGCGGTGGACGGTTTCAAGCCTTTGTCAATAATCTGCTGAAACATTTTGTCTACCATAGCGGGGGTAAGCTGATTAAGGGCAACGCCGCCGATATATGGCGTGATGTAGTTTGCAATCGTTCTTTTGTACCCGTCGTAAGTAGAGGGGCGCAAGTTCACTCTTGCATAGCTTTCTACCCATTCATTCAGATAGCTTGCAACGGTCTGTTTCCGCTGTGAAGCGATAGACGCAATCTGTCCCGGATTATGGAGCTTTGCTTTCATCTCTGCTTCATGCTGCGTTGCTTCCTTTTTTGTTGGAAAGCCCTTTTTTGAATAGGTTTTCTTTTCCCCATTCGGGGCGGTGTACTTTATATTCACGTCGTAAACTGTACCCGGCCGCCCGGTCAGTACGCCGTTGCTGTCGCGTTTATTCTTAACCTGCCTTGTTGATATAGCCATAGCTTAACCTCCCTGTCGTGCCGGGGGCTTCGCTGTCGTCTTTGCCCTGTGGTACCAGTCCCAGATTGCAGCGTCAGCTATCAAACGACGGTTTCCATTTTGTATATATTCAAGCTCGCCACTATCCATAAGCTCGCGCAGTTTATTTTCCCCGATACCGCTAATCTTGCTCATTTGCTCAACGGTCTTTAACATAGGGAATACAGGGATAGCGGGGCTTGCTGTTTCCTTTTTTGCCATAGGAAAATACCCCCTTTCATAAATGGCTAAAAAGTCAAGTTACAAAAAGTGGGCTTTAACCGGGCGGCTGTTAGCACAACCTCGCGGGAATTGCACCCCTGCTCATTTAAGGCAGCTTTACCCATTGCCTGCGACGCTCTGAACGCTCGGACTGTGGCTGTAAAGGCTTATCTCCCCTCAATGCGTGTTGTCGCCCGCAAGCTGCTAACTTGCTTCCCGTCGCGGTGTTTCTCGCTCGGCTTTTCCCGATAGAGGAATAGCGTCATGGCGCACCCTCCGTATGGCTCGGCGCAAAAAGGACGTACCCGGTTTGCCCTATACTGCGTCGCCGTTATCTTGCGTCGCTTTCTTTGTCAAGGAACATACGGGGCTGCTGCGGATTGATACGAAACGGAAAAGGGGTTAAGACGTTTCGGTATCGGTGCAGTTATTCAACCCTAAATGTGAGGATTGCCCTCATTAGTCTTGCTTGCAGCCGTTGGCGAATATCCTCGTCAACGCCAAAATAGACGTTTCCGCGCTCGTCGCAGAGCTTCCGCATGGAAAGGCTCGCTATGTAACCACTAAAATGCTGCAAGACAATTTTCATAGCGTCCGGGTCGCCCTTTGTCGCTGCCACAATGACAGGATAGGGAACAAGGGCAACGTCCGGGAAGTCAGATTGTTTACCATTCGTCCCATTCATCAGCGTGTTCCTCCAAATATTTCTTCAAGATTTCAAAAGAGCTTGTCCGTCTGTACTGTATCGTGCTGCGCGACGTATTGAATAACTTTCCAATCTCCACGTCGGTCATGCCCTCGAAATAGTACAGCATGATAGCTTTCCTTTTTTCTTCCGGCAAAGTGCGGATTGCTTCAAGCAGCAGCTTCGGCGTGATTTTCTTTCCTGCCTGCTGATAGCTCGGCTCGGCTTCTTCGTCTTGAAAATACTTATCAAGCGTATAAAGCTGTCGTTCCTCATGCAAGGCAAGGTCGGAAAACGACACTTCCTTTGCTCTGCGACGCCGGATTTCCTCGTGGGCGTTGCAGGCTTCGTTGTGCAGCACCCGTTTACAGAAACTTTGAAAGATACATTGCTTCTGAAATTCCACGCGATTAGGTTCCATGTTCTCACCTCCTTTCGTGTTGAAAGGTGGCGGTACCTCCCCTTTTCGCGGGATAATACAGGCGATTTTTTCAAACGCCGAATGAAAGCGAAACTTTTTTGAAAAAACCTCCCGAAAATTCAAAATGCGCCTGTCTGCAAGATGCAGACAAGCGCAAAGGAATTGTAAGCGGTATTTAGATGATTTGACAGTTCATATATGAGGGTAGAAGTGTTCCCGGCGGCGGTCGGGCTTTTTTTGATAAGCTAAAAGATATGGCGATATAGAAAAAGGACATGGCGATACCTCCTTGATACCGCCGTATCCTCAAAAAAGGGCGACTTTAATACACCCCCCGTTATCTTATTTTTCAAAAAGAAAACGGCGGTTTTGAGTAAATATTTCAAAACCGCCGTTTTATCTGCCTACATTCGGCAGTTTTGTTGTTTTACATAGCATTAAATCGCTATTTGAATTATTGATAATAAGGCGTAAATTTGATATTAAATTTATTTTTCGGAAACGATTTTTTGTAACAGTTTTTGCACGTTTTCTGTTTTCAGCACTTTCCCCGTAGATACTACTTTGTTGTTGACAACAAGAGCAGGTACACTCATAACGCCATATTCCATAACCTTTTTCAAGTCCGTAATATATTCTACTTCTACGGAAATCCCCATTGCTTTAACGGCGGATTGTGTGTTCTCATAAAGAGCATGACAACACCCTGAACCTAATACCTTGATACAGCAAATTCTGCCTTGTATGTCTTGACAACAGTTATTCAAATTTTCCGGTTCAACTGTTTCAGACACGGAACAGTTACCATTGCAAGTACAAACAGGAGCGTTTATTTCTTTTTCTTTCTTCTTTCCAAAACCAAATAATGTCATAATAATTACCTCCAAAAAATTTTATATTCGCTTATATTAACAAGTAAGAAATTGCATTGAAAAAATAGCCTATAAGAATAATTCCTATGGTACAAATTGCAATGAAGATACCGAGCAACTTCGGCTTAACTGCCTTTCGCAACATGATTACGGACGGGAGCGAAAGCGTGGTAACGCCCATCATAAAGGACAGGACAACGCCAAGCTGTGCGCCCTTTGCAAGTAGGGCTTCTGCAATCGGAATTGTGCCGAAAATATCCGCATACATGGGAACGCCCGCAATCGTCGCAAGGATTACGCCAAAGGGATTACCCGTACCAAGCACTTTGACAATAAAATCTTCGGGTATCCAATCATGGATAAATGCACCGATACCTACGCCAATCAGTACATAGGGGGCAACCTTTTTTGCTGTTGCTAAAACCTGCTCCCATGCGTATTTGATACGGTCTTTGAAGTGTAGTTCTTCCTGCGGAACATCAAGACTGTTTCCACCCCTTATAAAATCCTCAACGTAGCTTTCAAGATGTAGTTTTTCAATCAATGTACCACCTGCAACGGCTATCACAAGCCCAAGCACGACATAAGCAACGGCTATCTTCCACCCAAATATACTCATTAGCAGAACAAGCGAACCGAGGTCAACCATTGGAGAAGAAATCAGGAAAGAAAAAGTAACTCCAAGCGGCAGACCTGCACTTGTAAAACCGATAAACAGAGGAATGGAAGAACAAGAACAAAAAGGCGTTACCGTACCAAGGAGCGCAGAAATTATATTTGCGCCGATACCATGAAACCTTCCAAGAATTTTCTTTGTCCGTTCCGGCGGGAAATAGCTTTGAATATATGAAATAATTAAAATCAGAACCCCTAACAACACCATGATTTTGATTGTGTCGTAAACAAAAAATTGAATACTACCACCGATTTTGCTCGTTGCGTCTAATCCGCAAGCGTTAATTAAATTACCTATTAGACGATTAAGCCATGCCATACCTAAAACTTCATTTTGAAAGAAGTTCCAACCTGTTTTTAGCATATCCATAAATAGCCTCCTTGAAATAGAAATATTGAAATTTGTCTATATGTTGATGTTTTGATAAGTCGTGCGGAAAAGTAAGTAAACTTACCTATCACAACACGACTTATTTTCAAATGCTGCACTTGTAATCATAAGCGCTTGTAGACAATCTATTGCATACTGCACGCCATTCTCTGAAATAGAGTAGTGCATCCATTTCCCCTCTTTGCGTCCTATCACTATACCAGAATCACAAAGTATTTTCATGTGGTGGGAAAGCGTTGGTTGCGTAATGTGCATATCATCTAATAGTACACAAGCACACTTCTCTCCTGTAAGCAATAGTTTCAAAATTTTAACACGGTTTTCATCACAAAATGCTTTGAAAATCGTTGGTATTTTTTTTTCATCAAGTTCCATAATCTCACCTCCTGTTGACGTGCTTCTATAAACTATTATATACACAAATTGAAATTTGTCAATATGTTTTTCGCCGGCAATAATATGAATTATTTTGGCTAATAGTAGGTACTGTGTAAGCATATCCAAGCAAAGAAAGGAACAGTAAAATGTAGTTGGGTGAATTATTATGGCAAAAAGACCAGTACCTTTGTATGACTTTGCAGCTTTCGGGCAAGCCATAAAAGCAGCGCGGACAGGCAGAAATGAAAGCCGCAAGAAAGTAAGCGACGAAATGAACATTTCCCCTCGCTACCTTGCGAATATTGAAAACAAAGGGCAACAGCCAAGCCTGCAAATCTTTTATGAGCTTGTAACCCGTTATGACATATCCGTAGACCAATTCTTTTTCCCGGATAAGACAGCGGAAAAATCGACGCAAAGGCGGCAGCTCGACACGCTGCTTGACAGCATGAGCGATAAGGGCATACCGTCAAGGAGCGCGTCAAGCTGCCGCCGCTTTGTGTCCTTTGCAGCGGGCGTGTCTAACAGGAATTGGTCTACGGATATATGGTAACGCTGTATCAGCTCAAAGAATATCTGTAAACTTGGGTGCTGCCCCTTGTT